>DASXHS010000220.1:0-6681 GCA_036488345.1 Candidatus Udaeobacter sp. | reverse complement strand
CTGGTTTCTTGTGGTAGTCGACCAAGCGGAACCCCCAGCTGATCAGGGTCGAAAGATCTTTCGTCTTGGCCTTCTTCTCGTTTAGGAATTTTTCGATTTTCGTTTTGAGCTCTCGCTGTTGATCCGTTGCGTCCAGGATCTCGAAAATTTCCATCGACGACAGCCAGTCTTCGAAATGCTCGGCCTGTTGTGTTTCCCAAATCTCGCCGAGCCGTTCGTAGCCAGCCTGGTTTTCGCGAATTTTCCGGACCTGCGCGTATAGATTTTCAAGACGCTTTCGTTTCGCATCGGATGGCACTTTGATCGTCCGCTCCTTCGGAACGAGTGCCACTTGATTATAGGCGTCTTTGTCTGCGGCTCCGTTAAACACAGAAGTGATGCGCTCGCCAACGGCCATGTCGTACATGCCCCAATCGGGATCGAACAAAACGCGGTCCCCGTATTCCGCAGTGCAATTTGAAAACTTGATCAGCAGTAATTTGCCGTCCTCGTGCAAAATGTTTTCGACTTTTCCTGATACCACGACCCCACTAACGAATTCAATTTTCGCTTTCCGACCTTCGACGATTCCGAGCGCGTGCAACTGGTCGTTTGTAAGCAACTCTGGCGAAGCGGACGTCTGCTTCCATTTCCCGACCGGCGAACCGAATCCCTCCTTGTGGTAATCAACGCCGTGGCCTTCCAGTTCCTTGCTACGGAACGCCAGTGCGGTCTTGCCGGTTGTGCGTAGATAAACTGGCGAATTCTCGTCGTCGGTAATGACTTCGGTGAAAACGCCGCTCACTTGGAGGCCTGACGAATACTCACAGGCGGCAACGTTCTGGCATTCGATGGCTTTATTGATTCCTTCGAGTCCACCAGCCTGGTAGGCCATCTTGCTGGCAAATTCTTCGAGCACGTCTTTTAGGTGCTGAAAATCGCGGCAAACGAACAACTGTGGCTGGCGAGTTGTGATGTCGAACGCCGTATTCATCGCGTCGATGGAGTAGGGGATCTTCTTCACACCTGGCTCAAGGCACGAGACTGATTCGCCAATCGATGAAAGCAAGCCGGCGCCGTAAATCTTCGGGTTTTCAAGTGGGCCGATGAGTCCGTATTCAACGGTCCACCAATGCAGGCGCGAAAGGAGCGCCATCTCGGACGGCTCGCCCAACGTTTTCTGCCGATGCTCGACCAGTTTGGTTGCCTCATCGACTTCTTTCGGATCGGCATTCGGTCGTTCCTTCAAGATCGATAAGTGCCGGATAGCTTGATACAGCTCGAAATCTTTCTTCGATGACATCGCTTTGGCGCCGATTTCTCCAAAGCGTTGCAAATATTCCGAGTATTCGCGATCGACAATGATCGGCGCGTGCCCGGCCGCTTCGTGAACAATGTCGGGGGCAGGCGTGTATTCGATGTGATGGATCTGCCGCATATCGCACGCGATCACCAGCACCTTGTAGGCCTGAAATTCCATGAACGCCGCCGGCGGGATAAATCCGTCCACGGCCACTGCGCCCCAGCCAATGTTCGCCAAGATGTCGTTCATCTCCTGAATGCGCGGGATGCGATCAAAGGAAATGCCGGTATTCAGTAGCCCTTGGAAATAAACTTTGTGCGCGTACTCCTTCAGGAAAAACATGTTCTGGCGCATGATAAATCGCCAGACTGCGTGATCGACCGAAGTGTAATCGTCGTAGCGCTGATCGACTGCGAATTGGAGTAAATGTTTGGGGCAACTTGCGACGGCCGCGTTGTCATAGCTGATACCGCTTTCAGATTTCATTCGGCGTCTCCTTGTTGGGCAAATACAACTTATGATTCGTTTGTGGCGCGGGCAAGGATGTTTGCTTGCGGTTACACGCTCAGGTGGATCGGCGAAGAGGATGCTGGAGCCGGTGCGCCCTCGCGCCGCCAGCTAACGGCCCGAGGGCGGGCCGTCTCCATCACGAACCTAAAAAATAATTACGGTGTTGCCCACGCTGACGAGATCTTTTACGCGCGCGGCGTCCCAGTTGGCGAGGCGAATACAGCCGTGGCTCTCAGCGCGACCGATGGTTTCAGGATTATTCGTGCCGTGAATACCGATCCCGGGTTTATTCAAGCCCATCCACAGAATGCCGACCAAATTGTTCGGGCCCGGCGGAAGATTGTAGTAATTCTCAGTGCGCACGCCGTAGTTCAGCATGCCTTCATCGTAACGGAACCAAGGGAACACGGTCGCTCCGAGAATTTTCCAGGTGCCGACCGGCGCAGGGAGAGTTTTGGATCCCGGAGTAATAGGGAATACGCAGACGAGCTGATCGTGATCGAACACTTCGAGTAAATGCTCATGTGTATCGACAAAAATCTTGCGAGAAGCGAACGCCGGATTTTCAGGAACTTTTCCCTCGGCGAATTTCTCGACTTCGAACGGCAAAACATTCGGCACCTTGAGAGTTTCGCTCGGCTGAAGATGTTCCCAGTCTTTGCCGGGATTTAGTTTCTGAATGTACGCCTCAGCAGAATGAAACCGTTCGGACACGAATTCGAGCAGCGAGTTGTAAGGCATCCATTTCAACTTTGCCTGCTCTGCGTGGCTTCCAGGAACATTACCGACCTGTTTCAGGTCTTCTTCTCTGATCGTGTAAGTCGTGTAAGTGACCGGCACCTGGTCGAGCATCCACTGATCGACGGCGCCGGTCTTTGGCATCGCCTGCGAGTGTTTGTATGAGATGAGCGCCTTTCGAAAAAATTCGCCCATTCTTCCATCGATCTTTCCCGGCCCGAAATCGTTGTTGTCCAAAAAAATCTGGAGCCGCGTAGCGGTCTCCTCGTCGTAATTCGGCAACGCGACGGGATAAACTCTCGGCGGCGGTGTGGATTCCGGTGTCGGTGTCGGTGCATCCTGTGCAGATACGGCGACTGAGAACACGCAGAGAAGATTCAATACAACGAATTTCATCAGCCGGAAGTTATCCGGTGCGAATGATGAACGTGCAAACTGGTTTCAAGGAACGACGGCTTCCATCCGTCGAGGGAAAATGACGGCTAGGAAGCCGTCACTCCTTGCGCACCGGCCGTAATGCCACCGTCGACTCGGCTGCCAAAATCCATTGTTCCGGAGTTGCGATTGCAGCGGCTTCCGCCCCTCCGTAGCGACGCAAATCGCTCGTCCAAAGTATTTCCCACGTGCAACCGGCCGGTGGCGCGAGTAAAGGCTCCGACGCGGGATGCAAAACCTTGCTTTCCCCGAGGTTCACTAACAGTAGGCGATTGTCGTTGGCCTCCGAAAAATATCGAAGGACGAAACTCGTTGGACCCAGCACAGCACCATCGATACCGTCCGCTTTTTGTTCTCGAAATCGCGAATCGTCGCGACGCAATTTCAGGAGATCAATGTGCAGATCGTAAAGTTCGCGATTCTTTTCGCGCTCTGAAAAATCGAGTTTGCACCGTGAAAACGCCTCGGGATCATGCGGCACGGGTAAGCGCCTCAATGTCTCCTCTTCACTTAGTGACAAGAATGGCGCCAGCAATTCAGCGCGACCTTTGCGAATCGCATCACGGACGGCGGCATCGCCGACGTCGGCAAAAAATCGAAAAGGAGTGGACGCGCCGAATTCCTGGCCCTGAAACAGCAATGGTGTCCACGGTCCAAGCAAAAGAAGCGCGGTGATTGCGCGGTAGCGTCCGGCGGAAGTTTGAAAACGCGGTCGGCCACCCGGGCCGGTGTTCGCGATCTGGTCGTGGTTTTCCATGCAACAAACGAACGCCTGCGCGGGAATGCCGAACGTCGGAGTGCCACGCAACGCTTTTCGCCAGGAAAGCGCCTGCCCCTGATAAAGAAAACCGTATTTTGCCGCGGAAATGAATTCCTGCGGTTTGCCCGAGTAATCGCTGAAATATCCGACGTTTTCACCGGTCAACGCCACAATCGCGCTGTGATGAAAATCGTCATTCCACATCCCATCCAACCCGTCGCCGCCTTTGTTCGGCGGCCGTGTCATCTTGGCTTCCTGCAAATCGTTCTCGGCGATGAGAATGATGGAACGCGAACCCGCCGCCTCGCGCGCGGCGAGACCGACTGCGCGTATGATGTATTCGTTGGATTGATCGCGAATGGCGTGTGTTGCGTCGAAACGGAAACCGTCGAAATGAAATTCCTCGATCCAACAACGGCCGTTCGTGACGAAGAATTCGCGAACTGGTTCTGAATTTGGACCGTCGAAATTGATCACGTCGCCCCATTCGTGTCCTTTTCCCCGGAGAAGATAATCATCCGAGAAAATGCCCAGATAATTTCCGTCGGGTCCAAAATGGTTATAAACGACGTCCAGAATTACGCCGAGGCCTAACGAGTGTGCGCGGTCAACGAACGAGCGTAGATCGTCCGGCGTTCCGTATAAGTGTGAAGGCGCGAAAAGATCGACGCCGTCATAGCCCCAGCCAAATTTCCCGGGGAACTCCGCGACCGGCATCATTTCGATCACCGTGATTCCGACGCGTGCCAACTCGGATAACTGTTCGGCAGCGGCGCGCCACGTTCCTTCCCTGGTAAACGTGCCGATGTGCATCTCGTAGAAAATCTGGCCTTTTAGTTTCAATCCGGCCCAGTCCGCGTCGCTCCATCGGAATTGTTTCGGATCGACAATGCACGACGGACCGTGCGGTCCGTCAGGTTGAAAACGCGAAGCCGGATCAGGATAAAAATTCTCCGCGCCATTCACGCGAAAACGGTAGAGAACACCAGAGCCTGCGTTGGCGGCCCCTGAGAAATATCCGCCTGACTCGGCGGTCAGCGGACAGAATTTTAGTTTCGCGTCCTTCGCGTCTTGTAAAACGACATCAATTTCCCGCGCCTTTGGCGCCCAAACGCGAAAATGCGTCTCGTTTTCACCGATCAATTCGGCACCAATGGGGTAGCTACGCTTTACGCCCGACATCGGTTACCAAGATGCGAGCGTGTGCTAACGAAGCAACCAAGGAACGACGGCTTCCCAGCCGTCGCGTCTAAATTTCGACGGCTGCCCAAGGCGTCGTTCCTTGGCACATCGCGCTTGATCGGCTTGGGCAAAACGCTTCACAATCCCGCGCATGAATGGAAGCGAGCCGAGAATCGAGATTTTCAAGCCGTTCGGCGAAGCGTTCGAGTTGATGAAAAAGATTCTGTTTCAGCCGTTCGAATTGAAGAAATGGCTCGTAATCGGTTTCGCGGCATTTCTTGCGAGTCTTTCTGGCGGGTTCACTTCCTCGTTTAATCCGCTGTCGCGTTGGAGCACACGCGAGGACAACAAGGCGATAGCTGAATCATTTCACGACGTTTGGTCCGAGGGACAAACAGAATGGTGGGTGATTGCTCTGATTGCCGCCGGTGCATTGTTCATTCTGGCGCTGGTTCTTGTAGTGGCGTGGGTGGGTGCGCGCGGTCGATTCATTTTTACTGACTGCATTGTTCGTAATCGCGCTGCGATCGTCGTGCCGTGGAAAGAGTTCCGAGTCGAAGCAAACAGTTTCTTTATGTTCTCAGTTCTGGCTGTTCTGACCCTAATCACGTTCGCTACCGTCGGAATACTGGGACTCGCGCTTCCGTTAATTCTGCCGGGACATGGTGCCCGACCTGGAACCGGATTGCTGATCGCGTTCTGCTTTTTCTTGTTTGTCCTCGTCTGCTTGGCTTTTGGTTTTGCTCTGACTTTGCAATTAATGATCCCGGTCATGTACCGCCAACGTTGTCGGGCAATGGACGCTTTCAGACAGACGCTCAGATTAATCGTAGACCGTCCGGGGCCGGTGCTCCTCTACATGTTGTTTTTTCTCGTGCTAGTGATCGCGGCCGCAATGATTAGTTGCGCCTTAACATGCGTGACTTGTTGCATTGCTGCGATCCCTTACATCGGCGCAGTTATACTTTTGCCACTTCCAGTTACGCTTGGCGCGTTCTCGCTGTTGTTCCTTCGGCAGTTCGGTCCTGACTATGATGTCTGGGCGGACTTCATGCCGCCAGAATTTTTGCCAATGTTAATGCCACCGCCCGCACCTTCCGAAACTGAAGCAGGCTAACTACCGGACCGAACGCGGCGCGGTGTGGCAATCGGAGATGACGCAGCGCTGAAAATTGATCAAAAATTCGCTGCACTTAGAATGACATTCAAGCGAACGGCGATTTCGTGGTACAATCCAAACGATGAACTGGGATGCGATTAGCGCCATCTCACAATTGATCGGCTCGCTAGCGGTTGTCTTGTCAGTGCTATATCTGGCTGTGCAAGTGCATCAGGGCACGCGTGTGGCTAAGCTGGCCATGCAAGACGCCGCGGCATCGGCCCTGCGGGATGTGACGAAGCCGTTGATGGAAAACGCCGAACTGGAACGAATCTGGCGCGTCGGGCTCGAAGATATTAACGCGCTCTCAGTCGAAGAGCGGGCACGATTTTTCCATGCTTCTTATCAATTCCTGAAAGCGTTTGAGACCATCCATTTTCATCATGTTTACGGAATGATGGACAGGGATCTTTGGGAAGGCTGGCACGGACTCCTTCGACATTACGTCGTCGCGCCCGGTATGGCTCATTACTGGAAACTTCGGCCTGAAGTCTTCTCCGAACGTTTTCGCAATTTCGTTAACTCGCTCGAACCACCGACGGATCAGCGCACGGTGGGCACGCTCTTCGAAAAGGAACCAAGCTAAACTGCCTTGGCTCGCTTGTGTTAGAAAAA
>DASXHS010000190.1:0-22993 GCA_036488345.1 Candidatus Udaeobacter sp. | reverse complement strand
TGTCGAAAGTCGCGGTCAGAGCCCAGGTCCAGCCGTCACCCGAGAATCCGGAAACAGTATGAACCTTCTTAACAGGATCATAGGACAGTATCTCCATGCTGTGCAGCTCCTGGCCGTTGCTTTGCCAGGTTTGATCAACCTGCACGAAGAATCCGTTAAGAATCCAGCGCTCGTGCAAACGCCAGTTCACTTTGTATTCAGGTCCGGTCCGCGTGTCCCTCGCTGTTCCTGATAAGTTCCAGTCTCCGATCCACACATCCCACTTTTTGATTTCTGGTGGAGGCGTTGGCGGCGAAGATTGCCCGTAAGCATAAATGTTAAGCAAACCCGAAAGGATGATGCTCACGGCGACGCAACGGATGTTCATAGTGGCAACCTGTAGCAGCTAATGCTGCTTTGCCGTACCGAAAAGACATTTCCCTCTTTTTCTCAGTCCATAAAGGAGCGTGGCTTCTCTGGAACTTTCCCCTCTCAACTAAAGGCAACCAGTCTCTGAAATCTCGTCGCCAAAGGCCGAGCCTCAACGAAGGCGGAACGATTCACGAATCACGTCTGCTGAGTCTACTTTCTAACTCCTACCTTTTGCCGCCGTATTCTGCCTCACTCACCTGTTCCAACCAGTCGACGACCTTGCCGTCGAGCGCTTCCTGAATAGCGATGTGCGTCATCGCGCTCGTGGGCATTGCGCCGTGCCAATGTTTTTCGTTAGGCGGGAACCAGACCACGTCGCCCGGCCGGATTTCCTCGATCGGTCCGCCTTCGCCCTGGGCCCATCCCACACCGGACGTGACGATCAATGTTTGGCCGAGTGGATGCGTATGCCAGGCAGTACGCGCACACGGCTCGAACGTGACGCTTGCACAACGAATGCGGGCTGGGTCAGGCGGCTCGAATAGCGGTTGAATCCAGACTTTCCCCGTGAACCACTCCGCAGGTCCTTCTTTCCCTGCCGGCTTGTCACGCCATAGCGCAGCGACGGCGGAAGCCGTGGCGGAAGAGGATGCAGACGCTTGCGTATCAACTCGCTTTATCTCCATGCGTTTTCTATCAACTGCGTGAAGGAGTGTGGCAACGACAGAGTTTTACCTCGGAAACTTATCACTTCTTACTTCTTACTTTCTTCGGTATCGCTCCGCAGTGATTCCATGTTTTCACCCGCTTTCGATGTAACGATTCACTTGTCGCGACGCCTGCTCGCGAAAGCTTCGGAGTAGCCTCGGCGGAGGCAGAGCCCCTCACCGATCACGTTCGCTATAGCTCAAATGTTAAATAGCCTGCTTGCGAACGCTTTTGGAGTTTAGATCTGATCCCGTGGCCTCTCGCAACTTGCTCAAAAGACGGCTGGCAGCCGCGACTATCGTACTTCTCGTGTTTGCAGTGGGCTTGTGGGTGGGGTGGCACAAGGATGCAATATCCGCTCGCCTGCCGCGCTGGCATAGTGAGTTGACGCGGACTATCCCCTCTCCCGCACCACCAGCCACTCCTTTGACGCTACCGAAGTCCTCGGTGGAACCAATGGCCCAGACTCCGGAATCCTGGCCGTCGCTGGTAGATCAGTTGAAGCGAGAAGGCATCGAGCTGCGCGATAGAGGTGACACGACAACTGCGATCGAGCGCTTGCAGGAAGCGTTGGACAGCGAACCGAATAACCCAGGCGTACTCTCCGAATTGGCGAAGACATACGATGTCATGCAGCTTTACGACCGGGCGAATGAAATATGGCGCAAACTTCAAGAAATGGGCCCCTCGGCTGGTGCGGCATACGAGCTAGCTGATCGACGGCTGAAGCTCGAGTCGCCCACTCCGGCCGCAGCGCCAATGCCGACGGCTCCGGATTCTCCATCGCGTGAGGTAAGCACTTCGCCATATGGAACCGCTGCTGATTCTGCAGAGTACGCCACAAAGCCGCGCGAACATGAGATCGATCAAGTCCCGCCACTGCCCACTTCCACTGCATCGGAAGTAGCTTCTCCTGCAACTCGCGTGAGTCCAGCAGCGCCGGACACTTCCGCTGAAACTGCCGTCGCTCAGCCGGGTGGACGTCTTATTGTTTTGAGGGCCGCGAACTTTGGATCGAATATGGCTCTCAATCTTAAGATCGATGGGAGAGCGGCCGCCAATATTGTGCAAGGAGGCCGCTACGATCAATTCATGCCGACGGGCCGTCATATGCTGACCGTATCAGCCGGGGCAAACTATCAGCCGACGTCGACGGTGCTGAACGTGCAGCCCGGACAAACGTACGTATTCACGGCAATGCGGCAGAACACCGATAGCGTTGCTCTTGTTCGATCGGCCCTGCCCTCAGGGCAGCCGCAGTAGGTTGAATAGTGCTCATCATAGGCCGCTCCTGATACATGCTGCTGACTTTGACGCCTGCTCGGTTTATCGCCGCGGCGGGCGATTTATCTGCTATACGTGACTCACGTATAGCGACATTCGGCAAAAAGCTCTATTCGAGCAGCGTTCTCAGATTTTGAAGCACGGCGTCTTCTTCTTCAGAGCGCGCGCCATCAGCGAGAAAGAGCTCCTGGCACAGGTCCAATGCTTGTCCCTTCACTGCAGCGGTACCAAGCCTATCCCTTATCGAAGCCAGGAATTGATCTCTGTACACTTGACTTTCTGTCGCGTTCCGTGCGTTGCCAATCGATCTCACATCGAACTGATCGAACGGTATTTTCGGGTCCCAATTGAACTTCGCGACCGTGTCCGTGATCAACCTGTCCTCCGCGAGGAAGACCAAATTGTCGGCGTACATACAATAGTTTAGCAAGTCGACTATCGCCTCACGCTGGGGCTGGGTGAGGCCGTCGTTCGGCGCTTCCGATTTGTGAAACAGCTTTCTGATCAGACTGGGCATAACGTGATGTTCTAGGTTCGATGTTTTATGTGTGATGTCTGCGTTCCTATCAACCCAACGCCATCCGGCCTTCAGAAATAGCCGTTTACAAAAATTGGAGCAACCTATTTTCGATATTGGAATGGCAAACGACAAAGCACCGTGACCCGAGTCGCAGATCGTAGAGACGATTTCCGCGCAGCGGGCACAACCTGTTCGGCGCCGCTCCCGCAGCGTTCGGCAAGCAGGCCACGCTGATTGGCAACTACCGGACTGGCATCAACGCCTCCTGTGGGCTTGCTATACGTGATTCACGTATAGCGGTAGGCGCCGACAACTCGTGTGGGCGCGCTAGCCACGGATGGCTTTTCCCGATTGCGGTTCGCGCAAGGTCGTTCATCTCATCGCGTCTCCCGATTTCGATCATTAGATCACTTCATCAGAGAGAGGTTTCCGCCTCCAGTGGTGACGATCACGAGATTCATTACTACGAGCATCATGTCGTAACTCCATCCATTTGTTCCTGAGTCACCCCAGAAGCCTGTGCGCCAGACGAAACCCTTCTTCTGAATCGCGCCGAGCATTAACAATATCAAACCGGCCGCAGCGAGTTGTGTGAGAACACCAAAAGTTATTCCGAGACTTCCGGCGATTTCGGCTGCGCCTAGAAAAATAGTGAAGCTTTTGCTCATTCCGATGTCCTTGCTTCGCGCCTCGGGGTCTTTGAGGTGCTTCCACCCACTCGTGATGAACACGAGTCCAACCATGGCGCGCAAAAAAAGAAGCGCGACATCAGTGAACTGGGTTAACTGCGGAAACATCATAGTAATGATTTAGATGTCGATTCTTCTAATACGAAACATACCTAACAAGCAAGAATTCGCATTACGTGCTGTCATAATGCTATACGTCAATCACGTATAGCATTACTCCGGCGGTTATGGGACCTCTGTTACAAATGAGAGCTCTTTTCGCGATTCTTTGACGGACTGGGGCGAGTAACGCCTCGACCCGCCTTCGTTCATTCCGGCGCGCCAGGCACAGCACGTTCGATTTCGCTCAGGGCGCGGCTATAACATTCCGCTCCTGTAGCCGTCGCCCTTTGGGCAACGCATCAGTCGAGGCTGAATAGCGGGATCAATGCGGCGCTTCGCACAGCGAAGCGGCTACAACATTACGCTTCCCGTAATTGTCCCGGTTCCGACTCCTTGACCTCTGCAGCCTGTTCGATTGAAAATCAACCAATCAAAAGTTCGCGATAGCCAGGACACCATAGCCGGCACGCGAGACGCGCGCGCTCCCCAGAATTTGCGGCCGACACGGTCGCCGCTACAGGAGAACGCCACGATGCAGTCCAGCGCTACGCGTATTCGATAAAGCACTCATTACGCTCTTTCAATACCTAGGCGCCTGTTCGGAACTGATCGTCCTTGTTTTTGAAGAGGATGTTGAACGTGGTGAGCGATCCGTAACAGCGCGTGATGTATTGTTGCAGGTCGAACTTGTCCGCGTCGCTCAGTTTATCGCTGGCGTTTATCTTCTGCTCGAGAACTCGCAGATTATTGCGGATCATAACAATCTTGTGGAAGAATGTCTCGAGCGGGACTTCTTTCGGCTGCAGAGAACTGTCAGCCGGTTGCATGAACAGCGTCCCGCGCTGCCATCGAGTAGCCAGACCTTCTACGAGCACATCCTTTTGCTCAAGGCCGAGTGCTTCGACCACAGCGTGAGCCGTATCGCGGACCAGATTCGCAAGCGGCATCTGTAGCTCGCTCAATGTAGCAGTCGGTTCCGCCAGTTGGAGATCGCTGGAGGCGGGCGCAATTGTCCGCTGCGCGTCGTCAAACTCTATCTCGGCGGTTTTGTCGTTCAGCGATCTCACGGTCCCGACGCCGTATTGCGGATGGCGCACCTTCATTCCGATATGGAGCGTTTCGATTTTCATGTTGCTCTGGGACTCTGCGAGATCGTTATCGAAAGCGCAACTATGGTGCCCATCGTCTTCGCCCCTCGGTTGTGGAATCAGATTAACCGCCAAGGACACGAAGTGCGCAGAGAACGGAGCGAGCGCGGTGAACGATATACAACATAAGTTGCGAGGGACCAGCGAGCGAAGTGGGACCCGGCGAGTTTCAACATTGTTGGTTTTTGCCTTCGTGATCTCTGCGATCTCTGTGGTGAAAGATCTCGGCAGAAAGTTCGCGATGGCGAGACACCATCGCCAGCACGCGGGTCGCGTGCGCTCCCCAGAATTTGCTCTATTCCTTTTTTGAAACTCCGTGGCTGCTCCTCCCGCAGCTTTGCCTTCTATGCCAATCGCCCCGCTTCCTCCATTCCTGATTCGATGTAGCGAATTTTGTAACCGTTCTTGGTCTGATCCGGTCATTCGCTCAAAGCCTTCATCGTTATGACAATTCCGAATCGGCTCAAATCCGTAAAGGTGTGGCTAGGTCTGGTCTGCCTTGGCTTTGCGTTTTTTAGCTCTTCCTGTGCTAACGACGAAGCTTCGTCAGACGACTCATCACAGCATCACCGACATCACGGCGGCGGTGGTGCTAGCGGCGGCGGACATTACGGACATGGACAAGGCGGAATGTTCGATCAGTCGAATCCTTCCGGTTCGCCATCCCCGGTGCCGGGACAATAACAACTGCGCCTTAACAAATCTGGCCGTCGAGGAACTCGGGGTTTTTGTTCAAATCCAGAGTTGGAAAGCGCGTTCGTCGCCGTCCTCCTATGGGCGACGTATCTACGTTTGTATGAGAGCATCAATGCCGCGCTTCGCACACCGAAGCGCCTACACCCGATATGGAGTTGGGCGCGGCGTTTTTTAAGCGACAGGAACGACGGTAGCCGCTTCGATGGGAGCTGTCTCGGCCTTGTCGGTGATCAGCTTTCGCAGAAACGGAATCAGTACGACGAGCGCAATGCCTACCGCGAGGCTGCCGGCGCCGAGCTCTGCGAACAGCTTTGCGTACCCGGCGTTGGTGGCAACCGCAGTGGTGCCGGTCGGCTCGGGAATCATTCCTGAAAAGTCGCCTGCAAACAGCGACGCCAGGCCGGTCCAAAGCATCCAGCTGCCCATCATCACGCCTTGATACTGCCTCGGTGCGAGTTTGCCGATCATCGCGTATCCGATCGGAGAAATGAGCAGCTCACCGATGCTTTGCAGCACATAACTCATGAACAACCACGCGAACGCGCTCTTGCCATCAGCCCCTGCCAGTTTGATGCCGATCGGCAGAATGAGAAACGCAACCGCCATCAAAAGCAGCGACGCTGCAAACTGCTTCGGTATGTCGATGCGCCACCCGCGCGCGCGCATATTCGTGAAGAGCGCCGCGAGTATCGGCCCGCCGATCACGATGCAAACGGTATTGATGTTCTGAATCCACTGCGGCTGAATCTTCACGGGACCGACCATGAGGTCCACGTTGTTGACTGCGAACAGCATCAGGCCGCTCGGCGCCATCTGGTAGAGCGACCAGAACATCAATGAGCCGACGGTCAGGATTAGATACGCGGTCATGTTGCGCTGTTCGCGGCGATCAGAGTGGCGGACCGTTAGGTAGATCAGAGTGAGCGCAACCGCGCCGCAGATTCCCTTAATAATCGTCTCGGTTCCGCCGGGCCGTTGGAGCATGAACCACACAACGGGGACGAGACCGATGAGAATGCCGATGCCAGCGAACTGGCGCAAACGGAACTGCTTCGGCGTCGCGTCGAGCAGCGACGTATTGCGGTCGGTCAGCGTTTTCCAGTTGAAGAAGGCGAGGATGATGGCGACGAAGTTGCCGACCGTAGCGAAGATGAAGAGGCTCGCGTAGCTCTCGGTGGCTTGGAAATGGCCTGCGACGCTGAACCCGATGAAGAAGCCGACATTCATGCCGGCGTAATTCCAGAGAAATGCACCTTCACGGCGCGGATCTTCCGGGGTGAAACGCTGCGTCAGCATCATATTGATGCAGGTGACGTTGAGGCCGCTGCCGGTGAGGAAGAGCGCGAGGCCGATGTAGAACAACGGAAGTGTGCCGGCCGCAATGCATGCGCAACCGAACACTTGCAGCGCCATGCCGCCAACAAACAGGTTGCGGTTTGAAAGGAAGCGGCCGCCCAGGTAACCGCCGAAGAGGTGCAGGCCGTAGTTGAACGCGCCGAAGACACCCATCAACGTGGTGGCTTGTTTCACGCCTAGATGCAGATGCTTCGTCGCGTACAGGACGAGCGTCGAATAGAGGACAGCGAAGCCGAGCGTCGCGAAAATCTGAATGAAGAAGAGCGCGGCCGTTCCCTCCGGAGCCTGGGAGAAGCGGCGTGTGAAAGAGTTCATGCGGCGCTACCTTGTCGCTCGCCGCGCTGGGGAATGTCAAGCTGCACCCACAACATTAGCCGTGCTTGGCTTGCAACGCGTCGAGGACAACGCGTTCCACCTTAAGTGCCGAAGGTGGATCGGCTTCTCCGAAGACGATGGCGTACGAGATCGCCGAAGGCGCAAATAATCCGCGCCAGAGCGATTGCAACATCACCCGAGGTCATTGCGAATGGGAGACGTTACAAATGGCGCCCATTCCTGTTCGTGCATAAAAAGCGCGTTTGCGCTAACATTCCCGCCGTCCACAGAACAGATATGTCCCCCGATACAGCGTCAGAAGTTAAGTTTGAGATCGGGCATGTCCTGTTCATTGACATTGTCGCGTACTCGCAGTTGCTCATCACTCAGCAGAGCCAGCAGCTTGATACGTTAAAGCAAATTGTGCGCGGCACGGAGCAGCTCCGCGCGGCCGAAACAGAAGGGAAGCTGTTGCGATTGCCAACAGGCGATGGCGGAGCGCTGGTATTTCGTACTACGCCGGAAGCGCCGGTCTTATGCGCGCTCGAGATTGCCAGAGACCTGAAAAATCATCCCGAACTATGCGTACGAATGGGGATTCACAGCGGTCCGGTGAACGAGATCACTGATTTGAACGAGCAAGCCAATATCGCAGGTGCCGGAATAAACATGGCGCAACGCGTGATGGACTGCGGCGATAACGGTCACATCCTGCTTTCCAAGCGCGTTGCCGATGATCTCGCACAGTATCCGCGCTGGAGATCGTTCCTTCATGACCTTGGCGAATGCGAGGTCAAACACGGCGTTCGTATCGATGTGGTGAATTTCTACGGTGATGGAATCGGGAATCCGCAAGTCCCAAAGCGGTTCCAACTTCTTCAAAAGCATCGCGCGCCAATACGCTGGGCTGCCATCGCTGCAGTGGTACTCGCGGCTGCGCTGCTCGCGTTCCAATTCGCGCGAACACGAAAACCGCCAACCTCCGAGCTGCCAAAACAAACCGCGCCGATCACGGCGCTGGACAAATCAGTTGCTGTGCTGCCGTTTGAGAATCTCAGCTCCGACAAGGAGAACGCGTTTTTCGCCCAAGGAATTCAGGATGAAATCATCACCACGCTTTCGAGGATCAGCGGACTCCGTGTGATCTCGCGCACTTCCACTGCACGCTACAGCAGCGCTCCGGAAAACCTGCCCGAGATCGCAAAACAACTGCACGTCACCAACGTGCTCGAGGGCAGCGTCCAGAAGGCCGACGATCGGGTACACATCAATGTGCAGCTGATCCGGGCCGACAACGACGCGCATCTGTGGGCGCAAAGTTATGACAGACAATTGACCGACATCTTTGGAGTAGAAGCCGAGGTCGCTAAAAGTATCGCCGACTCGTTGCAGGCGACGCTTTCGCCGCAGGAAAAAGCGCGTGTCGAAACTAAGCCGACTACTAACGCCGACGCGTACGTTCTTTATTTGCGCGCGCGCGATTATCAAACGCGACCAGACAATCTGCTGCAGGATTTCAAGGCAGCGATCAATCTTTACGATCAGGCGATTAAACTCGATCCGAACTTCGCTCTTGCCCACGCGCGGCTCTCGGCGACAACAAGCAACCTGTACCACTTCTACGAACCAATCGCGGCATGGAAGCAAAAGGTGTATTCGGAAGCGCTGGACTCGCTGCGACTCCAGCCGAACCTCGGCGAAGGGCACCTGGCGCTCGGGCTTTATCAGTACTACACGGAAAACAATTACGATGCAGCGTTGAGCGAAATGAAACTCGCAGCGGACGCGCTCCCCAACGATGGCGACGTGGGTCTGTACACCGCGGCAGTTCTTAGACGTCGTGGAGATTTGAAGCAAGCGCTCGCCGCTTATCAACACGCCGAACAAATCGATCCGCGTAATCCGGTTATGCTCTATGATTCTTCGCAGACGTACTTCGGTCTGCGCGATTGGCGCACTGCGGCCGAACGAATGGATCGCGTGCTTGCTCTTTTTCCGGATTCTTTCAACGTCAAAATACAGCGTGCCTACGTTGAGTTTCTTTGGAAAGGCAGCACGGCACCAATCAAAGCCGTGCTGGAATCTTTACCGCCGAATCTCGACCCTGACGGCGTGGTCACTTTCGCACGTTGGGATTTGAACTTGATGGACAGAGATACGGACAGCGCAGAGAAAGCCCTGGCGAACTCTCCGCTCGACACCATTACTTCTCAGACGGGCGTCCCGTTGCCGAAAAGTTATCTTCAAGGGTGCATCGATCTCGTGCGCGGCGACACAGCGAGAGCGCAGTCCCAATTCGAAGTCGCCTTGCCGCTCATTGAGCAACTCGTTACTGAGAGTCCGCAAAACGGAACGCGACGCGCGCAGCTCGGGTTGCTCTATGCGTTCCTCGGGCGAAAGGATGATGCGCTACGAGAAGGAAAACGAGCGATGGAACTGGCACCGATCGCGCACGATGTGATCGAGGGCGCGGTCGTCGAGGCCTTTTACACTTTGATTTGCGCCCGGGTCGGCATGACCGATGACGCAATCAGCAGGATCGAACGTTTACTCACGACGCCGTTCGCCGTCGATTATGACGACGCAAGCATCACGCTTTCAGATCTGCGGCAACGTTGGGAATGGGATCCGTTGCGGAACGATCCGCGTTTTCAAAAAATTCTCGCAAGCCCTGAACCGGAGACGATTTACAAATAGGTGGATCGTCTTCTCCCGAAGACGATCGGTGTCCAACGCGTTCCACCTTTAATCGATGAAGAGCGTGCGCACTTTCTTAAATACCTCGTCGTATTTCGCGGCCGTCACTTTTCCCACTGAGTGAAGAATGACGTGTTGTTCGACGGTGAAAAGTCGTTGTGGGCGAATAAAGCAGGGCTGACCGATCTCGCCGCGTTCGCAATCGCTGCTGTCTACCGGGACCGCGAAAGAATCCCAGTGCGTGCGGCCCGTGATTTGGCACAGAATCAAATCCGCGCCTGGAAGATCGGCAATCACCAAAGCAGGACGCCGCTTTTCGGCGGCAGAATCGTTCCGCGGAAAAGGAATGACAACGATTTCGCCAGCTACAGGTTTAACCATGCGGCATCTTCTTCCGAACAGTTCCAATCGCGCCCGAGAACAGATTCGCTCAGCTCGGCGCCGTTGAACGCGGTATTTTCCTCCGAGTCATTCGAGGCGTCCGCGTTGACCTTGCGAGAAAGCGAGATCAGTTCGCCGACTTTGTGAATCTTTTCTTCGAACGGTTGGTGAGCCAAGTCGCGGCGGAATTCGGATTTCATTTGTTTGGCAACTGCAAGCTATAGCGACGCAGAATGTCGTCCAGCAATGCTTTGTCAATTTTCACCTGATCAAGCATTTGCTCAATGCGCGCGAGATCTTTGTGCCGGCCGACGCTCGCTGCGATGGCAATGATGTATTCAGGCCGAAAGACTTTTGCGGGCACACCTTCATATTGTACCGGTTTCGCTTCGCGGACTGCTTCCTCAGTTAATCCAAATGCAGCGAGAAATTGCACCGGGAAATTTCCAATTAACAGATGCTCGCGCTCGACCCGCCAGCCTTTCGATTGGAGATGCGAGTAGATCGCCGGAATTCCGGCGCTCAATGTTTTGTCGCTCGCGACGAAAATGATGTCTGCATCGTACGTGGTAATCGGTTCGGTATAGTAGATCGCGGCGAGCGCGCCGCCGAGTGCGTAATCTTTGATCAAGCCAGCTGAAACGAGTTCGTTTGCGGCGCGCAAAACATGAGCAAGTGGAATCGCAGAGAATTCGTCAGGCATAGACGGCAATCTTAATAAAAGAAGTTCGCGATGGCGAGGACGCCGTCGCCAGCACGCGAGGCGCGCGCGCTCCCCAGAATTTTCCGCTGAGACAGCGGACGCTACAGCATCGCGCAGAGGGACCACTGTCACTATGGACGAATGGTACCGCGTGAAATTGCTTCGCCGTTGCGCGAATGGCTGATATTTCAGTACGAGATGAAATGGTGGCAAAGTTGTTTAGTCGCAGCATTCATTCTTTGTTTAGCTTTTGCCGAATCAATGCGTGCAGAACAATCTCCAGCGGAACGGGTGGCTGAAATTCAAGCCGCCTTACGCGAGGCCAAGCTGGACGGCTGGCTTTTTTACGATTTCCGGCACAGCGATCCCCTCGCCTACCGGATTTTGAAGCTGGACGAAAAGATGTTCGCGTCACGCCGCTGGTTCTACTACGTCCCGGCCTCGGGCGAGCCCGTCAAAATTGTGCAGTCAATCGAGCAATTTAAACTCGACTCGCTTCCCGGAAGGAAACTTGTGTTTCGCGGCTGGCAGGAATTGCATGCGCGGCTGCGTGAAGTGCTGGCCCCCGCCGCGAAGGAATCGAAACGTCGCATTGCAATGCAGTATTCGCCGATGAACGACATCCCCTACATCTCGCGCGTGGATGCTGGAACGATCGAGCTGGTCCGCTCGTTAGGAATCGAGCCAGTCACAAGTGCGGAACTCGTACAACGATTCGAAGCGGTGTTTTCGCCGGAGCAGCACCAGATGCATGTGGAAGCTTCAGATAAAATGCATCGCATCATTCAGGAGGCGTTCGCCGAGATTGCGCGCCGGATTCGTGCCGACGAACCAACGACCGAGTGGGACATCGCGGACTTCATGCTCCGTCGCTACAAGGAGGAAGGAATGGAGCAGGAGCCGATGATTGTGGCGGTGAACGCGAACGCTGCCAATCCGCACTACATGCCGACAAAGGAAAAGAATTCGCCAATCAAACGCGGAGATTTCGTGTTGATCGATGCGGCTACGAAATTGGATAAACCGGACGCGGTCGCGACCGACCAAACCTGGACTGGTTACGTCGGCGAATCTGTTCCCGAAGAGTACTCACGCATTTTCAACATTGTGCGGGACGCCCGCGATTCAGCGGTCGATTTCGTGCGCAAGAACATCCGCGCAGGTAAACCGATTCGCGGCGCAGAAGTAGACGACGTGTCGCGTGGCGTAATTACACGCGCCGGTTTCGGCGAACAATTCACACATCGCACTGGCCACTCGATTGGCGAAGAAACGCACGGCAATGGCGTCAACATCGACGATTTCGAGACGCGCGATTCGCGGCGCATTATTCCCAGAGTTTGTTTTTCCATCGAGCCGGGAATTTACCTCGAAGGAAAATTTGGCGTTCGATCGGAGATTAACGTTTACGTTTCGGACAAAGACATCGAAGTCACCGGCCAACCAATCCAAACGGAAATCATTCCGATCCTGAAGACTCGGTGATGGCTAGGATTTGTGCTGAACCGACACCATCCAGCCGACGCCGAACCGGTCTTCACACATTCCGAATTTGGGCGCCCAAAATGTCTTCTCAAGAGGCATTGTAATCTTCCCTCCGTCGGCAATCGCGTTGAAGACGCTCTCGGCTTTTTGCTCGTCCGGAACAATAATTGAAAGCGAGAAACCTTCGAAGCTCGGTTGGCCGTCGCACCTGCCGTCCGAAGCCATCAGGAGTGTTTCGCCGATGCGGAAACTGGCATGCATGACTTTGTCTTCCATTCCAGACTGCGCCATACCTGGTTCGGGCGCGTCCTTGAAACGGCTGAGCATCTCCACCTCCGCGCCAACAGCGCTGCGATAAAATTCCAGCGCCTCCTCGCAACGACCGTTAAAGAATAGATAGGGTTGCACCGACATATTCGAATTAGTCATGCGCGTAGCTTGCGACTCGTTCGGCTGAACGTCAATTTGCTACAACCTCTCGGCGTTCGTCGCTCGCAATCTTGGGCATACATAGGCGCATTCGCTCTACCGGCTACGAAACTTTAGGTACTATGAAAGCGTTATTTTCAATATTTCTCGGGCTCGGTCTTTGCATTGGCAGCGTTCACAGCGCTCAAGCTGGGCCTGTCCGCACGGCGAAGAACGTGGCGAAAGGCACGGCGATTACCGCCAAGAATGTCGCGCACAGCACCGTGAGAGGCACAAGGAGAGCCGTGCACACTGTGGTCAACACGTTCACGCCATAATCGAATCTCCGGTGTCTGGGACCCCACCAGTGCCTTTGCAGTCGCCATGCGGCTGTCGATAAGAGGAAGTGCGATTAGACGAAACACAGTTTCGAACGCAAACTGTTGGAAACTGTCGAATCGGGGTTCGTCTTTTCATTTTTGGGGGAATGATCGCACAATCGCTTTGGGGCCGTACAATAGTCTCGGCACGGGGTCGTGAAATAGGCCTCCGCATTTTCGCGGCTCTTTTCATTTTTACTCTTTTCGTCGGTGGGGTTCAGCTTCGCCGCTGGACCGGGCAAAATACGCGGCATGTTCGTTATCAGCACGACATTGTAAATGCCTTTTACTGGGGACAAGAGACTCTGAAAGAAGCGCGCCGATTGTCGCCTAACGACGCGTCCGCCAATTCGTGGGCAGGATTGTTTCGTGGATATCTGGGGCTCTACGATCAGGTGAAGGAAGACGCGTACAACGACGACTACGGCCTCGATTATCCGCCGCTGCGACTCCTGACCATGGCCGTTTGGAGCAAAGAAGTGCGCGATGGATTTCCGTGGGTCGACAATGAACATCCGAAACTTGTTAACCCCCTGTTGAAAATTAACCTGGTGTGCGAATTGATTTCCGCCGCGGCGATTTTCTTTCTCGTTCGCTTATGTGTGCAGCGCTCAGTGCACGCGCACTCGACCTGGCCGACTTGGTTGTCGCGAGAACATCGCGCTTCAATCTGCGGTCTTGCCGCGGCCAGCGCGGCCTGGCTCGAACCATCGATGATCCTCGATGCGCACGGGTGGCCGCAGTGGGATGCCTGGATTCTCCCCTTCTATCTCTTCGCCGCGCTCGTCGCTTTAAAGAATCGCTGGTTCTGGTGCGGATGTTTGCTGGCGTTGGGCGCAATGTTCAAAGGACAGCTCCTATTCGTGGTGCCGTTCTTTGTCCTTTGGCCGCTATGCCAAAAACGATGGGTGAGTGCGCTCCGCATGCTCGCGGGGTTCATGGGAACCGCAGCGCTGATAGTTTCACCATGGCTTCTGCGAACGACCGGGGCTTGGATAGCGTTCGCCGCTGTAGCTGGCGCCGCTCTCCTGGTCGTCTTGCGATATAAGCTGCAGCACAAAGAAGCGTGGCTCGCCGGAATTGCTGGGTGCGCCGCCTTTGTAATCGGCGCGTTCACCAGCGGAAGCTTCGCGTGGTTAGAGATCGGTTTTCTTTATGGAACGAAGCATTATCCGTATCTTTTCATCAGCTCTTGTTACAATCTTGCGTCTCTACTCGCCGCGGCGGGTTGGTCCCTGCAAGACAATTTGCTATCAGCTCATATCGGATCGGCTCACTTTCACCTCACCCTGCAATGGGCGTTGCGTTTGTTTTTCCTCGGCGCACTGGCGTTGTGTGCCCGGGGAGCGGCGCGACATCTGCGAAATCGCGATCCGCGTGTGCTGATTGCGATAACTGCACCATGGCTGCTGATGTTCGCGCTGCTCGGTCAAATGCAAGAGCGCTACCTCGTGTGGGGCGCGGTGGTGAGCGCTGTCGCGCTAGGCGTCAGCGTTCGGTTGAGCATTATTCATTTCATCATCTCAGCTGCGAGCACAGCGATGATCGTCCATGTGATGTTGGTCGATAAAAAGCTCGATCCGACGCTGCGCGCGATTGACGTATTGCACAGCATTCGGCCGTACGCATCGGTCCTGGTGCTGGTTTGTGTGGCTCTTTATTTCTGGGATACGCTGGGTTGGTGGATGCCAGCGTTTCGACGTGGAGCAGTTAAAACGCGGACGGCACCTTCCCTCGCGCTCGGGCCAGAGCCGGAGGAAGCCTGAATCGTACGAAACGGCCATAGGCCCGTGGCTACGGCCTTTGTGCCCTTATTGTCGTGCCAGACGGCGGAATAACATCACGCCCAGCACGATAAAAAGAACATTCGGAGACCAGACGAGCAGTTCCGGATGCGCATGTGGATTCCCGCGCAAGGTATCGCCGATGATGACGAACAGAAAATAAGTCGTGGCAACAATCAGGCCCATGGCAAAACCAATTGACGTTTCACGGCGATGCGCCGTCACACCCAAGGGCACGCCAATGATCGCAAAAGCTATGCACGCGAATGGAAACGAAAATCGTTTGTTGATTTCCGTGCGGCTGGCGCTGCGTTCCCGTGTGTTTTCGCTTTTGAGTTGATCCAGCAATTGCTCGATCGACAAAGCGGAACGGCTCGGTCGTTTTTTCTCTTTCTCGTATAGCTCTTCGAGGCTGATAGGCAGCGTGCCTTCCACCATATTGATGCCGTCGTGGATCTTGTGGAGATCGAACGGGTCTTTCGAATCGCGCTCCTGGTAACGAGCCCCATACAGATGCATCAGGATTTGTTTGTTCGCCAAATCCGCTTCGAGCATACCGTTACGCGCGTACGTAACCTTCACGGGCAGTGCCTTATCATTCATCTCGAATACGGTGATGTTCTCTAGTTTGTTTCCTTCCTTTTTGCCGACATAAATCCTGCGGCCGGGAAACTGATCGATGACCTGGTCGCTGCCAAAAAGCGCCATGGGATTCCGCGTGGCGAGATCAAAAATAGTGCTACGCAATCTCTCCTGCGCGGCAGGCGCAACCTGAACATTGAGCCAGAGACAAATCGCCGTGCAAACAATGGCGATGCCAGCAAGCGGAACAGACACACGCGTGACGCTCACGCCGTTGGCGCGCAGCGCGATCAATTCGTTGTCCGCGGAGAGCCGTCCATAAACGAGGAGGATCGCAGTCAGCAATCCCCACGGAATGGTGAAGATAAGCGAGAACGGCAGCACGTAGGCGATGAATGTGATCAAGTATTCCATCGGCACATCGTGATTCACCAGCAACGGCAGCAGCTTTCTGAAAATATTTCCGACCACGAGCACCAGGCTCAGCACCGCGATGGCGAATGAGACGTTCACCAACAGCTCGCGGCTCACAAATCGATCAATCAATTTCATCTCTTGTTATAGAGATTAGCACAGCTCGGATTTTTCTTCATAACTCGATCTACGAGTCCCTATTCAGAAGTTGTCAAACCAGTGCTTGCGCGACGCGCTGGCAGTGCATATAAGCCAAGCATTACCTGACGAATAGCATCATGCAGCGGCGCAAGTATGGCGTGTTGGTGTGCCCCATTTGCAGCTGGCTGAGTTGCCCGCTGAAAGAATAGGCGGACGCCACTTTGGAAAGCGGGCGCTTTGAACAGGCCGGGATTCGCAGGTCGGCCGCCATAGAACTCTTCTCCTAACATTGCCAGCGTTAAGTACACTCTGCAATTCCGCACACGTTTCGCGAATCCGGTTTCTTCCGCTATCAGTTTTAGTCTCGCGAATGCAGTGCCACGGTGGTAAGTAGCAGTCGGCGGTTCGCGGGATCATCGAATGAGCACGGATGCGTCATGGGCAAGGAATTTTCTGGAAAGTTCGCACACGGTTTGGGTGATCAGCGTGGTCATCCTCTGCTTATTTGCCCTAACGAATCTGCCGTGGCAGCTGGACGATTACGACCAGGCGCAGCAGGCATTTACTTCGTTCGAGATGATCAAAGAAGGTCACTGGTTCTTTCAGCGTACTCCGCATACAAAAGTGATCGCGCAAAAGCCACCCCTCGTTGGTTGGGCTTCAGCGGCGACCTTCGCGGTCACGCGGTCGTGGGATATTGCCTGGCGGCTCCCTTCGTTCCTGACGGCAGTGCTACTGGCGACCATCTTGTTCCGCGCGGCGATTGCCGCTTATGGGGCGGCTGCAGCTTTAATCGCCTTGGGTGCCTTTGGCCTGAATCTACTCAGTGTGCGCCTTGCGACGTTGGTGCGCACCGACATGCCACTCGCGTTGGTGATCTTTCTGCTGGGACTTTTGATCTGGCAAAAAATTCGTGCCCGCGAGCCGTGGCACCCGCGCGAGCGATGGGAAATGTTCGCCCTGCTCGCCGCTTCCATGTTCATCAAGGGGCCAATCGTCTTCGCGTTTTTGCTTCCAGGCATCGTGGTGTTTCAATGGCTCGCCGGGAAACGGAGTGAGCCAAATGCATGGTGCGGCTGGTGGCCATGGGTTGCGTCTCTCGCGTTGTTTTCAGTGTGGGTGATCTGCGGCATAAAGTTCGTCCCGGGCTTCTATGAGCACGTCGTCATGAAGGAGTTTCTCGGCCGTTTCAGCCAAACTGTCCATCGCCCGGAACCGATCCTTTTTTATCTCCCTCACCTGCTGCAAAAATTCGCGCCATGGAGCGTCCTGATTCTCGCACTCGGTGTGTTGTCCTTCCGCCGAACGCGCTCGGGAATTCGCAATCTATTTCGCGAGACAACGCCTGATATCTTGTGGCTGGTTTGCTGGAGCCTGGGTGGTTTTGTCGTGATGTCGCTGGTTCCGTCGAAACGCGTCGACCGCATTTACCCGGTTGTGCCGCCGCTTTGCCTGTTGCTCGCCGCGCAGATCGCCGGCGGCTTTCGAATAAGGCAACCTGATGAGCGTGTCCTGCAATGGAGCGCTGCGGCACTGCTCTTCTCGATCGTTTTTACCGGCGGCTATACTGCCGCAAAAGTGCTGTCCGATTATCGTGACCACGCCGATCATCTCGAAGTTTTCAGTCGCGCGGTGAATGAACAGGCGGTCGCCCATCATTGGCGCTACGAAGCCATTTCCGGCCGTGGCGGGGGCTACGAAGGAATGCTGCTCTACTTGCAGAAACCGCGTTTCCTCAAGCCGGATGAAGCGGTTCAGGAATGGAACGGTGGAGCGCTCGATGCCCTTGTCGTGCCCAAGGATAGAATCTCGGAATTGATGCCCGAGCTACAGAACGCTGCTATTGCGCCGTTGCAGTCGGTTGATCGAAAGACCGATCCACAAATCGGATATTTATTAGTGACGCGAGGGAGTTGACTAACACGAAATCTTCTCATCGATTCAATCGCCCTTTGCGTCCAACCAGTTCCCGACCCCGTAGTAACAAAGTGATGTCCCGCCACGACGCAAGCGCGCCTCAAGGCCGATGAATGAGTTCAACCCCCGTACGCGCTACCACCTACGAAACGACATTGCCGACGCGCATCGGGTGACAATCGGAGCAGATACCGGCGTTGCGCGACAACCTATTTAAGAAAACCGTAGTAAAGGTTGATAGCAGGTAGGCATTGAGGGTCAATGAGCAAGGCCGTGTCAGGCCGAATCCTACGCGTTATTCGGGCATTAGATAACACCGATTATGTTTGCTAAACGTTTATTGGACGCAGACGGTGGCTTTAGCGTGGCAAAAGGTTCCTGAATGTGTGGCATCTGCGGCAGTGTCGTCTTTTCCAGCTTAACGTCTGTCGGAGCCGCTCATCTCCGAGTAAAGGCAATGCTCCGGTCGCTGTCCCATCGCGGCCCGGATGCCACCAGCCAAGTGGACACAGATCTGGCGGTCTTCGGCGCGACGCGCCTGGCCATTCGTGGTCTTACCGAGCGGCTTAACCAACCGATGTTGGATCCCGAGACCGGTGTGATAGCCGTCTGCAACGGCGAGATTGACAATCATCATGAATTACGTCGGTGGTTGGCGGAGCGGGGTCGCCCAGTACAACATGAAACGGATATCGCGGTGATCCCAGGGCTATACCTTGAAGATGGCGAAGCGTTCGCGAAGCGGCTCGTCGGAGCCTTTGCCATTGCGGTGTGGGACCCGCGCAACCGGCGCCTTACTTTAGTGCGCGACCGTGCCGGGGAACGCCCGCTGTTTTATGCAAACAACGGAAACGAAACTATTTTTGCGACTGAGATTGCTGCCTTGGTGGCTCACGGTGGCTTGCCGGTTACCCTCGATCAGGACGCGCTGCGAAAATATCTCCAGTTTGGAGTCTTCCTCTCACCGGACACGCCATTTGGCGAAATCCGCAAGGTCGCGCCTGGAGAATCGATCCAGTTCGACGTGCGTGGTGTGCGCCCAAAGTCCTACTGGCGCTGGCAGATCACGGAGACGACCAAACAACCGCCATCACTTGATACGTTCGATGAAACGTTCCGCACCGCCGTTGCTCGCCAGACCGACGTCGATGTGGACTTTGGTGTGTTCTTGAGCGGCGGCATTGACTCGTCGTTGGTTTCGGCAGTGGTCCGCTCACTGCATCCAACGCGTCCATTGAAAGCCTACACCCTGCGTTTTGAGGAACTGTCCTTCAATGAAAGCCGATTCGCCGCAGCGGTGGCAAAACAATTGAAAATGGAACTCGTAATGGTGCAGGTGAAACCCGCTGACCTGCGAGATGGATTGAAATCGCTCATCCGCATGGTGGGCGAGCCCCTGGCTGACCCCGCGTGGATTCCAACGACGTTGCTGGCCCAGCGCGCCGCACGGGATAACAAGATGGCGCTCGTCGGAGAGGGCGCGGATGAATTATTTGGCGGCTACCCGACTTACATCGGTGCGGGGGTCGCCGAACGCTTCATTCAGCTGCCGGGCTGGCTAAGATCCCCCATCCGCCTGGTAGTTGAGTCGCTCCCACCCAGCGAGAAGAAGATGACGATTTCCTTCTTACTCAAACGTTTCATGGAGGGCGCGAGTTGGAATGGTATGACGCGACACCGGCTCTGGGTTTCCAACATCACGCCTGCGCTGCTGCGGCGACTCGGCGTGGCACCGATGGATTTAGATAACAATGACGCGGGCGGTGGTGATCTACTGGACCGAGCGCAACAATGGGATTTGGAAACGCTTCTGGCTGAGGGATTGTTGACCAAGGCCGACCGCGCGAGCATGAGTTCGGCGCTGGAACTGCGTGCGCCGTTCCTGGACGAAGCAGTAATGGAATTCGCTAAATCGCTTCGAGTCGAGGACCGAGTGCACGGATTCAAGACAAAGGTTTTTCTGAAACGCTACGCCCGGCGTTACCTGCCGAGTAACATCGTAGACCGACGCAAACGCGGCCTCTCGGTGCCCATCAGCAGCTGGCTGCGCGGCCCTCTGAAGGAATGGGCAACCAACACCTTGGAAAACGCGCACCTGGAACGGGTCGGCATTCACACATCCGCCGCTATGGAATTGCTCTCCGAACATTGCCAGCGCAAAGCGGACCATGCCCGCGCCCTTTGGACCCTGCTCGTTTTGGGGGAATGGCTGGATTGGGTGGCGACGGAAACTGACTGCGGCTAAAGAGACCAAGGCACAACGGCATTTGCGATGATCGCGCAAACCTAATGGAAGACACTTTTTCTATCCACCTGTAGCGGTTCACCTACAGCTTCCGCCGATCAGCCGTTCAAGAGGAAATAGATTCGGAAATGAGTGGTCGGCCGGCCGCGGTGTTCCGACCAGAAATCATCAACCAACTGCGAGTGGTTGAAGTCGTCCGCCATTTCTTTCGGCAATCCTCCCATTCCAACAGTAACAAAGAGTGCCCGTGTTCCATGTCTGACTGTATAGCCCGGCCAGAGCGTGAACTGGCTTTCGCGGTAAGGTTCGGGTTGTACATAGGCGATAGGATGGTCTGGCAGATAGAACTCCATCATGCTGGCGGGTACTCGGTCATTACCAATTAACAGGTCAGGATGAGTCTCCTGCCGTGCTTTCTCTACGTGCTTAGCGAAATCCAACCAGCCCTCGGCGCGGCGCAATGGGTCATACTTCAAAGGCAGTCGAATAAAAATCACGATATGAAGGAAGAGTGTCACAACCAAACTCAGGCCCAGTGCGGACCAAGTTACCCAGCGCCATGTTAGGTTCCGGGCCATCAGCTGCCGCCAAAAGACCACAAGCATTACAATTCCGGTAATCAGGGACGGAGCGATCCAGTTGGGTTCTCCTTTGCTGTTCAGGCCAAGAAGAAGATACATGACTTGGACCGGCAGGAATTGGCTCAAGAGGTGTTTAACCCGCGCTTGATCGCCTTCGAGGCGCCAGAGTCCAATCGCGGCGACCAACATGCCAGCGATGATCGGCGGCGAGACCACCGCAAGAATTCCGGCCAGATATTGGAGGAATTGCCAGGGATGAATACCGAAAGAGTGCTGGATGCCACTCCGTTCGTGCAGTGCCTGAACATGGAGCCAGCCCGTCTCCACATTCCACCAAAACACCGGAAACGAAGTCACTGCGAACGCACACAGCGTTGCCAGACTTTGCCAGCTGAAAAGGAAATGCCGGTGTGGCTTCGACCAGTAGAGGAACAATACAACCCCAATCAGCTGGACCGCGTTGATGAACTTTGCGAGGAAGCCGACGCCTACGGCTAGTCCAAGAAGCACCCAGTAGCGCACTTTCCCGGTTTCGAAAGCCGACCACGACAGATTCGAGCCCCAAGCCCAAAAGAATACACTCAAGGGGTCGATCGTCATCAGAATGGATCCAACCGCAAACAGTGGGATTACCGCCGCGACGCCAACGCACCAAAGTGCAGTACGATCGTCATACAATCGCTCCGCAAGGCGGAACAACTGAAATACAGTACCGGCGCTGAGTACGACCGCAAAAAAGCGGACACCAAATACCGTATCACCAAAGAGGTGCACACCGACCGCGATGGTCCAAGCAACCAGGGGACCCTTATCCCTGTAGGAAAGGGCAAAGTGTTTCGACCAGACCCAGAAATATGCTTCGTCAGGAACAAGGTCGACGCAACGTACGTACCAAAGTCGAAATAACGTCACTAGGACGATACCTAACAGAACGAGATGTACTCGCCGCATGCCCCAAACCAGCGTGCTTTTCGTTGCGGTGACCCCTATGGAATCCGCGGTCACATTCATCTGGGAGATGGCTCACTCCGCCGCGTTTCTTTTCTTTCGACTTCTCCTGATTCGATCTCGGCCCTTGTGGAAAGACAACGCAAAGCGAGGAACTGATTTACTCCACGATGTGCTCATGCTGACTGAACATTACCATAAATTCGAATGGACGCCGCGTTGTGGCCTCTGGATCGGACGCCTGCAGCGCACCGTCTCTACCAAAATCTGGATAATTTGCTAAGCTCAACGCACGATGGACAGCAGCATGTACGATGTCGCGATCATAGGAGGCGGACCGGCCGGTAGCACGGCCGCGGCGCTGCTCGCGCCTGCCGGACGTCGCGTGGTTGTCTTCGAGCGCGAAAAGTTTCCGCGGTTCCACATTGGCGAGTCGCTGTTGCCGTTCAGCATGAAGGCATTTACCCGGCTCGGGTTACACGAAAAATTTTTGAGCGCCGCGTTCTTAAAAAATATGGCGGCGAAATCATGAGCGCGTGCTCCGACACTGGAACCAGGTTTTACTTCAAGGACGGCTACCGCTCGCAAACCGATCACGCTTATCAGGTGACGCGCAGTGATTTCGACAAGGTCCTGCTGGAGCATGCGGCCGAGTCCGGCGCGGAAGTGCACGAGCAGACTGTGATTTCAAACGTGATGTTCAGAGCTGATGAGGTGATATTATCGTATAAAAGCGTGTCCTGTAATGAGGTCGGGTCGGCGCGCTGCGCCGACCGGACATCGCAGCGCGATGTCCCTACCACTGAAAACGAAGTTCGGGCGCGTTACCTTGTCGATGCGAGCGGACGCACCTCGGTGCTCGGAAGGCAATTCAAGATCAAGAAGACCTACGATCATCTTCAAAAGCTCTCGATCTTCGCGCATTACGATGGTGTGTGGCGTCCGGAAGGAATTGACGGCACGCTGACCGTTTTGATTCGTGCCGTTGATCGTTGGTTCTGGCTGATTCCACTTGCCGATGAGCGAACGAGCGTTGGCGTGGTTCTCGACAGTGAAACGTTTCGTAAATCCCAGCTCAACGCTGACGATTTTCTCGAGCAAGCGTTGGCTGAACAGCCAACCATTGCGAAACGCATGACAAACGCGCGACGCGTGTCG
>DASXHS010000206.1:0-12929 GCA_036488345.1 Candidatus Udaeobacter sp. | reverse complement strand
ATGGTAGCCTGCTTCCACCGTCGCACGTATGGCCGAGCCGTCTCCCCGGTCGTATTCCAGGACAACAAGAGATTCGTCGTCCATCCCGCGTCCCATAAAGTCATCCACTACCGCATGGACTCGACGCGGCGTGCCGCCGAGAAAAAAATTGAACAGGTCGATGAAATGGATGCTGTCGGCAAAGGTAACGCCCGTATCCGAACGAGGACGTTTGAGGCCGGTAAACTTCGCGCGCAGTATTTTGATTCGGCCAAATCGGCCCTGCGCGATCGCGTCACGGAGCCAAAGCGATGCCGGATCAAATCGAAAAATGTATCCAACTTGCAGGATTAGCCCGGCCCGCTCCGCTAACTTAGTTAATTTTTTTGCCTCAGCGGAGAAGAGACTCATCGGTTTTTCAACGAAGACGTCTTTCCCCATTTCCAGCAACTCACGGCAAGTTGCGAAATGAGCGAGGGCTGGTGTTACGACTACGGCGGCGTCGATCTTAGAAAAGAGAGTGCGTGGATTCGTACTCCAGTGGTCGTCCGAAAGTCCCACTGAATTGATCCGCCGTTCGTCGACGTCACCCACAAAAAGCTCGACCGGCATTGATTTTAATATGCGTAAGTGATTTACGCCCCACCGCCCAAGGCCGATAAGAAGAATGCGCTTCCTCGCCATCGTCATGGTTTAAAGAATGCTGCCGCCCGAGTCGGGGAGTCAAGAACGGTTGAGGGCCTTAGCAGCGCGTAATCTGTCCACCTTGGAGAAAGGTAGAGAATTCTTCGGAGCGGAATCTGCGTCGACCGTGATCAGCCATTGGGCGAAGTATGACGCTCAAACAGAGTAAAATGTCGATCCACTGCTTGCGACCAGAGCAAGACCAAACCGCGGGATGGCGATGTCGACTCAAATGTGTGCGAACCCGCTTTGAGAAACCGCGCGCCATTGTAAGGGATTCCGTCAAGCGTACCCGAGACATTTTCTCTGGGGGAAATGATTTCATAGGATGCGGGAATTGTTACTTCGAACTCGCACCGAAGCGGATTCGTGGCTGAAGGTTTCAGCTCCTTGCCTGCTATCCGCAAGTTGTTCGTCACCCTTAAGTAATTACGTCGCACAAAACGGGATGTGTCAGGCGGGAATGTTCTGATCAGCGTGGTAGCTACCACGCAAGTGTGTGTCTCTACACATCTTTGCGGAGCGTTGTCCAGAATTAGCCCGCGCTGAATAGCCGATTTCGTGATCGTTTCATAAACAGCGCGAACACTGCGCTGTCGAAAAACCGTTTCGCCTTTGCAATCGAGGACGTAATCGCCCGGTTTTAGCAGCGTAAGCACGTTCCGGAGCAAATCGGTCTCCCGTTTAGTTTTGTCTTTCCAAATCGGTTGCATTGTCATGAGAACAAAGATTTCGCCAACCGCGAGAAATGCCGGCATAGGGACTCGTCGAAGGATTTGGCCGGCGTTCCATTTAGCACCCGTCAACTTGGTCGAGGCAGCAAGCGCGCCGCTGCAAAGTACGGCAACCAACGGATAAAATGGAGGATCGTCATCATGACTTCTCACCGGCCAGAAAGTCTTGAAGGCGAAAAAATAGGAAGTGCAAACCATCAGGATAAAGACGCGCCGGAACGCCAAACCCGCATCATCAGTAGCGCAAATCATTCGCCGCGCGACATAAAGGATAATCGGCAGCGCAATGATGATTGTTAGCGTCAGATGGAGTCTGGAAGAGAGAGAGATTTGAGAGGCACCACGCGCCAGAAAATTGAAGTCGAACACGCAATATCGGAAATCGCGCCAGAGCCCTTTGAAGGCGAAAAAGATCATTATTGTTGCAGGAATAGTTGCTGTCGAAAGAACAAACGCGGCAATGCATTGCACCAGATGAGTCCACGACAAGCCCAGGTTTCGGCGTCCAACGAGCAACAGCGTCAGCAGCGCTGCGACTGCAATCGACAATAAAAACAGGACCGATTTCATTGAGACGCCGAAGCAGAGCCCAAGCAACAGGCCGGCAATGAGAGCCCGACGCACAGTCAGCGGACCGGTGACTACTACCGTAATACACAACAACCAGAGGGGCGCCCAAACATTATCAGTTCGAAATTCCAGTGAAATGAAGTGATAGCGGGTATAAAGACCGGCTAGGATTACAGCCCAGATCCCAGCTCGCCTCGAAAAAAGCGTTGTGCCAATTTTGTAAGTGCACCATGCCGCGACGAAGTACATCGGCAGCAAAACGAGTCGCATTTCATAAAGAATGGTCGCGCGATCGCCGATCAGCCCAAAGATTGGCGCGAACGCGATATGAAACAGCGGCATGTGATTATCGAACAGGTCGCGATATTGAACGAACCCGCGCGCCCATCCCCAGATAACGTGAAGATGCTGCGGTTCATCGCTGTCGAACCTGTAGTGCAGGATATTTACGACCCTGATCACGATCATCAGCGCGAAAAGAACTGTTGCGACGATGAATTCGACCGGACCAGACATTTCGAAATAAGCCGCGCCGCGCCGCGCAACCGATATGTGTTGCAAAGTTGTCGGTGTTGCTTGCTCGAGCGCCATGTCGAAATGAAAGCCGGTGTGCTTTAATCACGAGCGCCGCGGTCCCAGCATCTTCCAAGACAATGCCTCCACGCTTGTCGGGTGCATTGCAACGACTTTTGTGAGTGGCAATAGCAAGGCCGAATGCCGGAGCTGGAACCCGTGCTAAAATTGCGTCTCAAGATGAGGGGCGCCGTTCGACAAGAAAAAGTCGGACATGGCGATTCTGAGTATAAATCAAAGTTGAGCGTCTGAAATCGGCGAGCTCTATCAAGCGAAAATCTTTCAGCTTGAGGGATAGATCGTCGGTATAAATCGCTGCCGCATTCCGTAGGACTTCCTCGTCCTCCCCGATGGGGACATGGTCCAATATTTTGAATTGCGGCGCGTACCACTGGGCGGAACGGTACGCAACGGGTAGAATCAAAAGCACGTTGCCGCGCTTCGAGGGCGGATAAAGGTTTTCCAAATAGCGTACGAGCCGAACTGGCGGCGCTTCCTCACGGTGATTCTCTATGGCCAATGGAACGAGGATATACAGGAGCAATGCCGGAACGCAGATTGCCGACAAGTTCCACGGCCGTGGTAATCGTAAAAAACCGCGGAGCATTATGACAAGGAGCGGCGGGAAGACCATGAGATAGTATCTTTGATCGCTGGGAAGCGCGATAAAGACAACCGCAATGTCAACTAGGAGCCAGGGACCGTGAAATCTCCAAAATCGCCGATCGATCACTTCGCGTCCGAACCGAAAATAAGCGATGATCGCACACGTTGTAAGCATGATACCGGCTGCAAGCACCCGAGGCGATTGAATGAAGCCGAACCCTTTCCAAAACCACCCGAGAATGTGCTTGACGAACCGCATTCCGAGGTAGTGAGGACTCCAATCGCCCGCCCCGATGTAAACGGACGGCAGGTTTAAGCGCCAGTGCCATTGGCCGTAGGCAAGCTCGGGATACACACGCCAGAACGGCTCATCTGGACGCAATTGAGACTGCATGTACCACATTGGCAAAAGCCAAAGGAGACAACCAGCGACCAACAGCGCATATGCAAACGACCATGTCTTGGCGTTCACCGAAGCTTGCTTGAGCGGAATACCAAGAATCAATGCGACAACCGGAAACAATTGCGGCCGCGTCCCGGCTGCGGCGGCACCCATGAGAGCAGCGCAGACAACCAGGCCGCGCTTTCCCTGTTTCAAAAAGCAGATCGCAGCAAGTAACTCCGCGCTCATGAAACCCGCTGCCAGCATGTCGGTCAGTGCCTTCGTAGCCGTCATCCAGACAATTGGCGTGATTAGCAAACAACTTGCGACCCACCATGCGAGCCTCTCGGAAAACTGGACGCGAATAATCGAGAACCAGGCCGCGATAAAAAGTCCACCGCCAAAAGCCGAAGCAAAGTAAAGCGACGATTCCGTCGTGGCGTGGAAAAGCTTCGTCCCGAGCCACCCGAAAAAAATAAAAAGCGGATAACCAGGTGGGTGCGGCTGATGACGCCAGAGGTCGAACGAGCGCACGCCCATCGCAAATTGCACAGCATCGATGTCATCGAGCGCCGGCGAATGTGTGAAAAAGTAAAGCGCGAAGGCGGCTATAAAGAGCAGAACAGCTTTAGTCACGGATTCTTTGGTCCGACGAATAACACTCCGACCGCGGGGCTCCGTAAGACCCGAGCTTATTGGGCCGCCGTGAGATCCCGGATGCGCTCGGGGCCGCCGCGCCGCATCCTTGACACGCGACTGGCCAGCATCCCTGCCACCTCCCGGCCTGCGTATCGCAGCGGATGGCTCACGGCTAGTGAAGCCTCCACGGTGCAATAAACGCCACATCCCGCCTGGCAATTCTTCTTCCGATTGTAGCTTAGCAAATCTTCCCGCGTGATGTCGAGAATGTGCCTCTCGGTTCGCACTTGACTGCAGAGCCAAAACTTACCGGTCGATGAGACGAAGAAATATTTATACCCCGCGATGCAGGTCCATTCGATCGGTTCCTGTCGCAGCATCTTCTTCTGATAAGCGATAATATTCCAGCTCGAGCGAATCTTCTGGCCGCTTCGTTTCAGTTTCTCCTGCTGTTCGAGAAAGCGGAGCAGCGGCTCGCTCTCACTCGCATCGCGCAAGGCGCGGTCGTGCACAAGATCGTTGTGAACCGCGCGCGCGCGGACTGGGATGCCCAAGTCGAGGCAAGTATCTATCACCTGCGCCATCTCATCGAGCGTCTCTCTGAATAGGACGCCACTGACGTTCAGCCTGACCTTCGAATCTTTGAACCAGTCAAGCTTGTGCACGATCGACTTCATCGCTTTGCGTGTGCTCGCGATCGGCGTCATTCGATCCACGGAAATTTGCATGTCATCGAGCCCCGCTTCTTGAAGGTCCGCGAGGAGTTGACGGTTCAGAAGAAAGCCGTTTGTAGAGATGCTCACTTGGCAAAAACCGATGGATTTTGCGTACCGCACTATCCCCACAATGTCCGGATGCTGAAGTGGTTCGCCTCCCTGCAGACCGAGGCGCGTGACGCCGAGCTTCCGAATGTGGTCCATCCATTTCTTGAGATCGGCCAGGACCGGATGCGGAATTGAGTTGTTGAACTCATTGCAATAATGACAATCCAGGTTGCACTGTTCGGTCACGTACAGGTGCGCAGCCCATGGTTTGGTATCAAAAACGCGAGTGATCTGCTGGCGAGACAACATTCATCCCCCTATCCCAGTCATCGAACGCGGTGTCAAGCAAGCAACATGGGTTTCTAATTCATAGAAGGAGGAGATTTATCCACGTTTCGTCATTCCGCGATTCTCCATATTTTACCTGTCGAGCTGCTGCATTTGAGAATACGATGTCGATCCCGTTTCCATGTTTCCTCTGATTTGCGCTGTCGTTGTCATTTTAATTTCGGGATGTGCGATCCGGCTGCTGCCGGCCAGAAGAAAGCAGCGTCACCAGGTCCGATTTATTCGTGAAACGTTGGCTGGCGGGGGGAGGTTCGAAAATCGCCGCGTGATCGCGTCACTTTCGACTTTGCCCGGCCGAATCAACAATCTAAGGCCAACGATTCGGTCGCTTCTTAGGCAAACACGCCCGCCGGATGAAATCATCCTTGCCGTTCCAGAATTTTCGATTCGCGAGGAGCGGCCTTATATCGTGCCCGAATATCTTTTGCGTTTGCCGCGCGTGCGCATTTTACGTTCTCGGAGAGACTGGGGACCAGCCACAAAATTTATCCCTGTCATCCAACAAGAGCTGGCAGCCGGCCGGGAAAATACCTTCATCATGGTGGTGGATGACGATCGCCTTTATCCGCGAGACGCACTTGCAGCTTATTTGCATTATAGCGCGCGGCTGACCGGAGCGGCGCTTTGTTTCCGCGGCGCAGCAATGCCGCGAACTTTTGACTGGCGTGACGCCACGATGATTTACGGCGGCGAGGTTCGCGAGCCGCAGAGCGTGGCGGTAATCACCGGCTGTGGAAGTTATTTGATCCAACCAAGGTTCTTCGATGAATCGCTGTGGGATTACTCGCAGGCCCCACGCGGAGCATTTTACATGGATGATATCTGGATTAGTGCGTATCTCGCTCGCCGCCAGGTAGCACGCTACGTTGTGCCTGGATCGGCCAGAAGGTTTCGGATTGTGCGACGACAGCGGCGCACCTTGTCGCTTCACCATGTTCCCAACGGGCGCCAACATAACAACAATGAGACAATCGCGTTTTTCCGCGACGCATGGGACGTGTTCGCAGCGCCTAACTCTGTTTGTCTTTGCGATGAACATGGTGATGCCACCATTGGGCACCGAAAATAGCCAGAAAAACCCCCGCGCTGATGAGTTGTCCAAGAATTCCGCCCAGAAAGGAGCGGCAGATCAGTGTGGGCACGAGCGCGATTGCTGCGGCAATGAGAGGCGGGCGAATATCGCTCCAAGGTTCTTTCCAATGGAATACCCAGCGGAGCGTCGCGTAACGCAGGATTCCTTGCACGATGTACGGTAGGAGCATGCCGACTGCGGCGCCGAGCGCTCCAAAGCGCGGAATTAACCAGAGCAACCCGGCAAATGCGACGACGCACGTAATCAGGGAATGCAGAAGATTTAAGTGCGGACGTTGCACCATGATGACCGTCTCGCCCAGATAAACAAACGCGTTGATGGCACTGGCCAGCGCGACGATCCCCAACCATGCTCCGCCTTGCCGGAATGCTGGACCATAAATCAGGAGAATCGTGCTGCCCGCGAGCGACAGTACCGCAACGAGTGGCAACAAGATCCAGAGCATCCACTCTGCGAGACGCGCGTAAGTTGCGGCTGCCACTTCATGGTCGCCCGTTGCGGTCATACCGGCTACGACCGGGGCGAAAATCGGGTTGAACGCCTGGTTCACTTTTCGCAAGCCGTTGGCGGTGCCGATGACTGCACTGTAGATACCGACGGTTGCAAGGGTCACACCGGGCGCGCGTCCAACGAAGTAGCCCAGCAGAATGAGATCCAGCCGGGCGATCAACGCGTTAATGAGTTGATAAATGCTGATGGGAGCCGAATACGCGAGCAGTGATCTTGCTTCCGCGACCGGCGACACGACAGTCGTCGGCGCAGGAACGTCATGAAAGCAGGATGAAGCCAGGCGGAGTGCGACAATTCCTGAAGCTGCTGTTCCCACGATTGCAGCGACCCCTGGTGAGAACTCTTTAAACCCGACGGCGGCTGCCAACAGGAACGCAAGTGTCGTCACAATCGGCTCAGTCATCCCGCGCGAGTAAATGTCGTGCTGCATGACTTTCATCCCGCGCGAGATCGCGGTGCAGATGCGATAGAGGGCCAGACCCGGCATCGCGCAGAGAACCAGGCTTAGCACGGAAACCATCTGCGGCTGCACGTGGAGACGGTTGTTAAAAAACCGGAGCCCCACGATCACAATGCCTGCTGTGATAATACACTGCGCAACCCCCAGCACTACGGCTACTCGAAACAGCGACCGGCTTCGCGCGCGGTCACCAACGGCCTCCGAGCGCGCAATGAATGTGGTGATCGCATTGTCGAGGCCAAGAACCCCGATCTTGCTGATGATGTCAGTTGTCGACCAGGCGACCGAAAATATACCGAGTACTGCTGGCCCAAGCATTCGGGCCACAAGAAACGTGAATATGCCGCGGAAATTCGAGGCCAACATCGCGATCGTGTTCAAGAAGGCGCCGCGTTTCAGCTCGACTCCGGTCTGGTCTACACGCGCTGGTGCGTCCAACGCTGGCGGCGGAACATCGAGCAAAGCTTCCGTCGGGCTCAGTGACTCTCCGTGGAGTGGGTCAGAGGCCTGGGCGGTTTTAGTGTGATGCGTCATGAAAAAAACGCCGTGATTCATTTTCGCCGAAACATGCTCGATTTAGCAGGGCGCAAAACTAACCTTCCGGCTCATGATGGTCTCGACGCTACAATCGAGTCCCTTGGGCCGCCAAAATTTTCTCGCCAAGCCTTTTGGTCACGCATCAGTGGATGGCAGGGGCCTTTATTGCATCGAACGGCGGCTATCGTACACTCCGTTCCGCCAAACAGCATGAACATTTGTCCCCAAGCGAAAACGTTTCGCAAGGATTGACCATCTTAGGAGGGCCAGAAAATGGATCTTCCGGCAAGCATTCTGACTTTGCAACGCACCGATCGCTGGGTTGGTGTGCCCCTTTGCGCCATTTTAACCATTCTCAGAAGAATCTTTGAGTCCGCGGGGCGGCCAGGGCCGCGCCAGGTTGAGCGCATTCTCTTCGTGAAGTTTGCGGAGCAAGGCTCAACCGTTCTCGCCTATCCGGCAATTCTGCGTGCGATCGAATTGGTGGGACGTGAAAACGTTTACTTCGTCGTATTCGAAGGTAATCGCTTCATTCTCGACGCGATGGAAATTATTCCCGATGGAAATGTGATAACAATCGCGACGAACAGTGTTTTTGGACTTGCAACTGGTGCGCTGCGGGCGGTGCAGCAGGTGCGGAAAATCGGCATCGACGCGGTTGTTGATATGGAGTTTTTGACACGGTTCTCCGCGATATTGACGTTTATGTCGGGCGCCAAATCGCGCGTTGGGTTTCATACTTTCTTCGGCGACGGACCATACCGCGGCGACTTAATGACGCATCGGCTTTTGTACAATCCTCATCTCCATACAAGTCAGATGTTTGAAGCGATGGTTGAAGCGTTGAACCGTGATCCGTCGGTGCTTCCGACGTTTGACTTTACGCCGTCTGCAAACCAGCCACTCGCAACATTTCGACCCTCCCCATCGGAAGTTGCCGAAATCGATTCTCTGCTACAGCGGGAAAATCCTCGTATCGGTTCTGCGCCACTCATCCTGCTCAATCCGAATGCGAGCGACTTGCTGCCGCTGAGACGGTGGCCGTCTTCGCGTTATGTCGAACTTGCGCGGCGGCTGCTCCAACGTTACCCGGACTTATTTATTGGGTTTACCGGTGCGCCGGCCGAAGCTGACCCTAATAACCAGCTTGCAGACGAAGTTGGTTCTGACCGCGTCATCCGGCTTGCAGGAAAAACGAGCCTGCGGCAAGTGCTTGTCCTTTACACCCGCAGCGCGATTTTGGTTACGAATGACAGTGGACCGGCTCATTTTGCCTCGATGACCCCGATTCGCGTCGTCACGTTGTTCGGGCCGGAGACACCGGCGCTATTTTCCGCGCGATCGCCGACCGCGACCGCCTTGTGGGCCGGCATCGCATGCAGTCCTTGCGTGAACGCCTACAACAACCGGCAATCGGTCTGCCGCAACAATCTTTGCATGCAAGCGATCACGATTGACGATGTTTTTGAAAAAGTTACGGGCATTTACGATTCCGTAAGGGATTGGCATCCGGAATTTAATCTACCTACTGAAGGGTGTGCCAATTTATAGGTCGCTCCAATTTCGCTTTGCCGCGCTTGGGATAGTCCTCCTCACGGTTGCAATTCGCCTTCCGTCTCTTTTGCATCCTCGGCCAATCGACAGCGAAGCAATGTATTCGGTGGTGGCGAACGAGATCGTTGACGGAGGTCGGCCCTACGCTGACGCGGTAGAACGCAAGCCGCCACTTCTCTTCTGGACTTACGCAGCAGTATTCAAGGTAGCAGGCAAGTACAATTGGAAAGCGCTCCACGTAGTCGCACTAGCGTGGACGCTATGCGCGATGGCGGGCCTCTATGTGATCGGCTGCGAGTTATTTGATGGCAACACCGGTTTGATTGCCGCGCTATTCTACAGTGTGTTCCAACCCTGGTGGACGTGGAAGACCCTGTCGTTCGACGGCGAGGTGCTCATGAATCTGCCTATCATCTTGGCGTGGGCAATCGCGTTCCGCCGCAGTTCCTCGCGACTGCGATCCGAACTCTTTGTGGCAGGCGCGCTTCTGGGCGCAGCCTTCCTGCTCAAGCAGCCGGCCGCGATAGCAGCGGTCCCCCTCGGAATTTATCTACTCCTCCCAAGCTACCGTGCCAGCCGCAGTTTAACGCGAATAAATTCGATCATGCAGGCAACCACGCTCACGGCAGGATTTTTCGCAGTCGTCGGTCTCGTGGCGATTGTGCTTTGGAAACAAGGAATCCTGCGTGACGCGTTTTACTGGACAATTAGCGATCATGACGTTCCACACGTTTTTTGGGAGAAAGGAATCTTACTCACGCTGGCGTTCATCGGCGTCTGTTTGCCTTTGATAGTGGGGGCGATAATGGCCTGCCGGGATAAGAAAGGGATTTGGGCTGCGAAGCCCGCAGAACGAACAGCGCTTTTCGGGCTACTTTCTGCCTCGGCGATTGGCGCCGCAGCGGGCGCTCGCTTTTACCCTCATTACTACATCCAACTGATTCCTCCACTTGTGTTGCTCGCAGCGCCCTACTACGCACGACTTTGGTCCCGGACTATTCAGCCGCCCTATTGGTTTCTGCGACCCAAGGTGACCTACGCGTGGCTGGCTCTTACGATCGTTTGCTTCTCAATCAAACACTGGACGGGGCTGGCGTCGCGACGTGTGCGATCTAGGACGGGACAATACTTGTTCACGCATTCCAACCCCGCCGACAGGATTTTTGTCTGGGGCCAAAGTCCGGAAATTTATCTGGACGCTCACAGACGTCCTGCCTGCCGCTACATCACAACCTTTCCGCTGACGGGTTACATTTTCGGAGGGCCGATCCCAGGTGTCGATACTCGCAGTCGGATCTTGCCCGGCGCTTGGAGCGCCCTCGAGCAAGATTTTGCCAGGCATCCGCCAACCTACATTGTCGATGTTCAACCCGGCGCGAAAAGTGCGCATTATCCGGTGAAGAACTTCCCAATTCTGGCCAAACTCTTGGCGGAACGATACCAGCCGGTGGCGCACACTGCCGAAGGCGTGATTTACCGGATGCGCTAGGTTTCGATGCGCTGTGTCCAATTGGAAAGCCGTTCGCTCCTGGTGACAACGAAGGCCGATGATCCGTGGTACCTCGGTGTATTACGGTGGACGCTCTATGTCGTAGCGATTTGGTCTTTCGCGTGGACCGTTTATCGCGCCTTTCTGAACATCGAAATTGAACCTAACGAGGGTTGGAATGCTTATTTCGCTGATGCGGCGATGGGTAAGATGCCGCTCTATCCCTCTCCCGATCAACTCATCACCAATAACTATCCGCCGCTATCCTTTTACATCGTTGGTCTAATTGGCCGGTTTATAGGCGATCCGGTGTTAGCCGGCAGATTGTTGTCCCTGGTTGCCGTAATTGCCATCGCGATGGCGATCGCCTTGAGCGTTAGGCGGCTAGGTGGAAGTGGAGTGGCCGCCAGAATTAGCGGGGCATTCTTTGTAGCGACGATGAGCCGATTTTTTATGCCCTACGTCGGAATGAACGAGCCGCAACTGCTCGGCGACGCTATCATGGCCTTTGGTTTTCTGGGGTTTCTAATCGCGAGATCGAATGACCGCGGATATGTCGGGCCCGTTCTCGTGATGGCCTTGGCTGGCTTTGTTAAGCATAACATCATTGCCATGCCGGTGACTGTTTTTCTCTGGCTTGCTCTATTCCGTCGCCGCGAAGCCGTGAAGTGCTTCTGCGTTGCGGCGATCGCTATCATGATCGGGACCGCGATTTGTTATGCCTTGTTCGGCGAAAACTTCTTTCTGAACATCTTATCTCCCAGGCATTATTCGCTGAAAAGGGCCCTCCGCTCTTTTCAGGAATTAGAATGGGTGTCTGTCGGTTTAGTCGCTTGCCTTTACAATGCTTGGGCTTGTCGGCGTGACGTCAACGTTCAGCTTTGCAGTTGTCTCATCGCAATTGCGTTAGGATCATATTTTTTGCAGAAAGGCGGCGCTGGAGTGGATATCAATGCTCAATTCGATCTCGTTATGGCCGTCGCGATGAGCTTTGGTCTGGCGTTCACACAAGTCTCGATATGGCCTGTCGCGCGCCATCTTCGGTTGGAACAAGCCCAGGCAATTCTGTTGCTTGCCGTGTGCGTGCGGCTGCTGGCGTCAAAACAACTTCAACCGGTGCGCATGGTATTCGATCGCAGTTTCATAAACGAGATTGCGATAAGGGAGCAGGCAATGGCTGATAGCGTCCAGCGCGTGCAACAAGTCCCCGGCGATGTGTTGTGTCCGCCCTTAGTAAGTTATCGATCGGGCAAACCGTTTATGGTGGACGCATTTAACGTGCAGCAAAGAATTTCGGCCGGCGTATTGCCTAAGGACGCCATAACCGCCCGTGTGGCTGCTGGAACCCTAACAACCGTGGAGGTTGATCCGCGCGCTCGCTGGAGCCGATAGGCACATGCTTGCTTCACCCAGTCGAGGGCGAGTGTTCACACGGCGTCTAGCCGATTACTTCGTTTTATCCTACCCGCACGAATTCGCGGCTGCGGCTTCACTCTTCATTGCGCTAATCTTTCTGAGGGTCGTTACCGTCACGCACTACAAGATTGCCGTCGATGAGTCGCAACATCTGCACGTCGTTTGGGGCTGGGCTCGCGGTTTTGTTCAGTATCGCGATCTGGCTGATAACCACATGCCGTTGTTTCAGATTCTATGCGCACCGATTTACAAGCTGATCGGCGACCGCGCGACCATTCTCTACTGGATGCGGATCATCTTGCAACCGCTTTACATTGTCGCCTTCTGGTGCACCTATCGGATTGGATCGCTGCTTTTTTCCCGGCGCGTCGGTGTCTGGGCAGCCATTCTAGTGGGATTTTCCTACGATTATGTTTTTTGTTCGGTTGAATTCCGGACGGACAATCTTTGGGCTCCGCTTTGGCTGTTGTGCCTGTTGGTGCTGCTGAACGGCCCATTGACCGTGCGACGCGCGCTGATCGCGGGTTTCCTCATGGGTCTTTGCTTCGGCGTCTCCATGAAGACGTTGCTCCTTGTCATGTCTACTCTGAT
>DASXHS010000202.1:0-5991 GCA_036488345.1 Candidatus Udaeobacter sp. | reverse complement strand
GTTCGTGGTTTGCTCATCCTCTGAGCCGCAAGCAAGTTAAAGCTCTGGATGAACAAACGCGAGAGGATTTCACAGTGGTTGGCCGACGCGACGGGAGAAGAGGTGAACCCGGACCAGGGAGAGGTGGCAAAACACCCGTATTACCGCGCGTTTTTTCATTGCTGGAACGAACAGCAATACTACGAAGCGCACGATGTCTTGGAACAGCTTTGGCTCAAGAGCGAATCGCCCGACGCAGATTTCTTCAAGGGATTGATCCAGGCGGCCGGCGCGTTTGTTCATCTGCAAAAGCACTTCGAACATCCGTCGCACGCGAAGCACAGCAGGCGTTTGCCTCCCGCGGTGCGTTTGTTTCGGTTAGCGCAGATAAATCTCGCGAGCTTCGCGCCGTGGCATCACGCGCTGGACGTTGCAGCGCTTTGCCAGCTTTTGAGCCGATACGCCGATAAGATCGTGGCGTCGGATTATACAATCAATCCGTGGTCACCAGAAACCGCGCCGAGGTTACAACTGCGATAAGGTAGGGGCGGTTCACTCGAACCACCTAGGCGATTGAGGTCAATCGCCCCTACCGCGTGAAGGCGATCACGCCGATTGCGAAACAGAAGAACGAGATGAGTCGGGTCCAAATCATGAATGACGAAAATCTGGGGAGCGCGGGCGCCTCGCCCGCTCTTTTCGGCGCCCCGCCGAAAAGCTTCAGATGGTGTCCCGCGACGCGCGTGACACAGCGGGCGCCCGCGCTCCCCGCGTCCTCATTCTCTCGACAGAGATTCCTCGACTTCGCGCGGAATGACAAGAATCTGATCGGAATACGATGACGAGCCGCTTCCGCTTTGGGTTTCTCGCGCTAACGTGGTTGGTGACATCAAGCGATGTTTTTGCTGGGCAGACCGCTGCACGCCCCGAGCACATGAATCGGCTCGCACACGAGAAGTCGCCATACCTTCTTCAGCACGCACATAATCCCGTCGACTGGTATCCGTGGGGCGAGGACGCGTTCACGAAGGCGCGCCGGGAGAACAAGCCGATCTTTCTCTCGGTCGGCTATTCCACGTGTCATTGGTGCCATGTCATGGCGCACGAATCATTCGAAAACGAAGACGTAGCTGCGATCATGAATCGCGAGTTCGTAAACATCAAAGTGGACCGCGAGGAACGCCCCGATGTTGACCGCGTTTACATGACGTTTGTGCAAGCGACGACAGGCAGCGGTGGCTGGCCGATGAGTGTTTGGATGACGCCGGATCTGAAGCCGTTTGTAGGCGGGACGTATTTTCCACCGGAGGAACGATATGGTCAGCCAGCTTTCACAAAAGTACTGGAGCGGATCGCAACAGTTTGGAAGGAAGACCACGATAAAATCGTGGAGCAGGGGAGTAAGATCGTTGCGGCGCTCCGCGAGTCGCAATCAGCGCCGCCGGGTGAAGGGAAGATCGACGGCTCCGTTGCAGATGCTGCCTATCGTCAAATGGATCGCAGTTATGATCCGAAGGAAGGCGGATTCGGTAATGCGCCGAAATTTCCGCGGCCAGTCACGCTCAATTTCCTCACGAGATTCTGGGCGCGCGATCCGACGAGCGATTCCGGCAAACACGCTCTCGACATGACGTTGTTCACGCTGCGCAAAATGGCTGCGGGTGGAATGCACGATCACATCGGGGGTGGGTTTCATCGTTACTCGGTTGATCGTTATTGGCACGTGCCACACTTCGAGAAAATGCTTTATGACCAGGCCCAGCTCGCCGTCGCCTATCTCGACGTGTTTCAAATCACAAAAGATAAGCAATACGAATCAGTCGCGCGCGACATCCTCGATTACGTCGCTCGCGAAATGACGTCGAAAGAAGGCGGCTTTTTCTCAGCCGAGGACGCCGACAGTCCCGTTTCTGTCCCGACTCGTCGGGATGACCGCGGAGAAGAGTCTTTGCAAGAATCGGAGGCCGGCACTCATCCCGATAAATCGGGACTACATAAGACCGCCGAAGGCGCGTTCTATGTGTGGACGAAAAAAGAGATCGATGATGCACTCGGAGATTCGGCCGAGGTTTTCGATTTCCATTACGGCGTCCAAGCACACGGGAACGCCCCGGAAGGAAGCGATCCGCACGATGAATTCCGAGGAAAAAACATCTTAATTGAGCGCCATACGATCGCTGAAACCGCTCGACATTTTGAAAAGAGCGAAGCGGAGATTACCAAAGCGCTCACCCAATCGCGCGAGAAATTGTTTGTGATTCGCGCACGACGTCCGCGCCCACATCTGGATGACAAAATCATTTCCTCTTGGAACGGCTTGATGATCTCCGCATACGCGCGCGCTGCGCAAGTGCTGGACGACCCGCGGTATCTCGAGATCGCAACGCATTCCGCAGATTTTGTGCGGACAAAGTTGTACGATCCATCGCGCAAGATTTTGTTTCGCAGTTACCGGGAGGGCCGAAGCAATGTCGAAGGGTTCGCTGACGACTATGCGATGGTGATCCAAGGTCTTCTCGACTTGTACGAGGCATCATTCGATGTCGAATGGCTGAAGCTCGCTATGCAGTTGCAGGAGACACAGGACCGCATGTTCTTCGACGAGAAGAACGGCGGTTACTTCAGCAATAGCGGCCGGGATAAAAGCGTGTTCGTCCGGATGAAAGACGACAACGACGGCGCCGAGCCTGCAGCGAGTTCCATCGCGGCGCTGAATCTTCTGCGGTTATCGCAGATCTATGATGACCCGAAGATGGCTGAACGCGCGAAAAAGACGATCGACGCATTTGCGACGATACTTTCACAGTTCCCCAGCGGCATGCCGCAGATGCTGGTCGCCGTCGAAAACTCGTTAGGCAAGCCGCGCCAGATCGTGATCGCGGGCAAGAAGGATTCGCCCGAAACCAAAGAATTACTCAAAGAAGTTCATCGCCATTTTCTCCCGAACACAATTGTAATTCTGGCCGATGCGAATGCAGGGCAGAAATATTTCGGCGAAAGTAATGAGGCGATTCGTGCGATGTCGCTGGTGGAAGGAAAACCAGCCGCGTACGTATGCGAGAATTTCACCTGCAAAGCGCCGGTGACGGACCTGAAGCAACTCGGCGAATTGCTGAAGCCATAAGATCGATCGGCGTCTGACACAGACGCCCTACAACTACAGCGCTTCGTTAGGCCGTGCGGCCGCAGCAGTTCTTATATTTTTTCCCGCTGCCGCAGGGGCAAGCTTCGTTGCGACCGACTTTCGGCAACGAACGGCGAATCGGCAGATCGATCGATACTCCGCCGGCCCCATCGCCGTCGCCATCTCCCCCCACTGCAGCCATCGCGCCGACTGGGTGGCGGATGCGCGCGTCGGCAGTTGCTGTTGGCGCGGTTGGCCCTTCTTCGCGGAGTAGGAACTGCGGCAACGTTGCGAGGAAATTCTCGAACGCTTGCAGATTGGAAGTGCTGCGGAACAGATTGTTCAGGACTTCATTCTTAATGTTCGCCATTAATTCGACGAACATGTCGTATGCTTCAGTCTTGTATTCGATGAGCGGATCCTTTTGCGCGTAGCCGCGGAGATAAACGCCCTCGCGCAACGGGTCCATGGCGTAAAGGTGCTCCTGCCACAGGCGATCGATCGCATTCAGGATGATGTAACGCTCAAGGCTTTTGACGGCAGTCGGTTCTTCATGACTCGATTTGCGCTCGTAAGCACTCTTGATTTTTTCAATCAGGAACTGCGTGTTCTCTTCGGCGTTCCGGGTTTCGAATTGCGCTTTCTCCTGATTCAGCCCCAGTGGAAACGTCGTGTTTACCCAGTGAATGAGTCCTGTGTAATTCGGTTCATCGCCGCTGGCGAAATATTCTTTTACTCTTAGTGGCACGGCTTCATCGATCACATCGTAGATGTGGGTGCGCGGTTCCTCCGAATCGATGACTTCGTTGCGCCAGGTGTAAACGACCTCGCGCTGCATGTTCATGACGTCGTCGAAATCGAGTGTCCGTTTTCGGACGAGATAGTTGCGTTGCTCGACTCGTTTCTGCGCGGTCTCAACGGACTTGTTCAGCCACCGATGCTCAAGCTCCTGGCCTTCCTCGAGCCCGAAGCGTTCCATGATTTTTGTCATGCGATCAGCGGCGCCAAAGTTCCGCATCAGATCGTCTTCAAAACTCACGAAAAACCGCGATGCGCCGGGGTCGCCCTGGCGCGCGCACCTTCCACGTAACTGGCGGTCGATCCGGCGCGCCTCGTGGCGTTCCGTGCCGACTACCATTAGTCCGCCCGTTTCTATCACGCCGGGGCCGAGCTTAATGTCGGTGCCGCGTCCAGCCATGTTAGTCGAAATCGTGACCGTGCCTGGCTGGCCGGCGCGCGCCACAATCTCCGCCTCTTGCATGTGGAACTTTGCGTTCAACGTGTTGTGCGGAATTTTCTCGCGCTTCAGCATTCGGCTCAGCAACTCCGAAGCTTCCACGCTCACCGTGCCAACCAGCACCGGCTGACTTTTCGCGTGTGCTTCTTTGATCTCCTTAATGACGGCGTTGTATTTTTCGCGACGCGTTTTATAGATGCGATCGTTGTTATCCGTGCGCCGTATCGGCCGGTTCGTCGGAATCATGTTGACGTCGAGCTTATAAATGTCGTGGAACTCTGCCGCTTCCGTCTCGGCCGTGCCGGTCATGCCGGCGAGTTTCTGATAAAGCCGGAAATAATTTTGGATGGTGATGGTCGCCAGGGTTTGCGTTTCGCGGTCGATCTGCACGCCTTCCTTGGCTTCTACCGCCTGATGCAGCCCGTCGCTCCAACGGCGCCCCGGCATTTTGCGTCCGGTGAATTCGTCGACGATGACGACCTTGTTGTCTTCAATGACATACTGCACGTCCTTCTCGAACAAGCAGTAGGCGCGTAGCAGTTGCGAGATGTTGTGGATGCGCTCCGCCTGCGCGTCACAATGCTGCTGGCGTTCCGCTTTTCTCTTGTCCTTCTCCTCTGGCGAAAGCGTCTCGTCGAGATCGATCTCGGTGAATTCGTTGATTAAATCCGGCAAAACAAATGAGTTCGGATCATCGGGATTGAGAAAGGCACGGCCCTGTTCCGAGAGATCGGATTCGTTCGATTTCTCGTCTATGGTGAAGAACAATTCTTCCTTGAGCGCAAACAGTTCTTCTTTGCGCGTGTCCTGGAAAAAAGAAAGCTCAGCTTTATCGACGGCGCGACGCTTGTCAGGGTCTTCCATCATGCGCAAAAGCTGCTTATTGCGTGGCTGACCGAGTTTCACCTTGAACATGAGACGACCGCCCGTCTCGACTTCGCCCTGCTCAAATTTTTCGATCGCTTCGCTCGCCACGCGGTTGCAAAGCATGTTTTGCTTCCGCACCAACTGCTCGATGAGCGGCTTCCATTTGTCGTATTGATGCGTGGAAATCGTCGCAGGCCCGCTGATGATGAGCGGCGTTCGCGCTTCGTCGATAAGAATGGAATCGACTTCATCGACGATCGCATAGCAATACCCGCGCTGCACTTGTTGTTCGCGCGTCGTGGCCATGCCGTTGTCGCGCAGATAATCGAAGCCGAACTCACTGTTCGTGCCGTATGTGATGTCCTTCGCGTACTGCTCGCGGCGCCGATCGGGTTCCTCATCGTGTTGAATGCAGCCGACCGTTAGCCCGAGGAAACCGTAAAGTTGTCCCATCCATTCCGCGTCGCGCCGGGCCAGGTAATCGTTTACCGTCACCAGATGTGCGCCGCGGCCAGTGAGCGCGTTCAGGTAAAGCGGCAACGTGGCGACCAAGGTTTTACCTTCGCCGGTCGCCATCTCCGCGATTCGGCCCCTGTGCAAAACGAGACCGCCGAGCAATTGCACGTCGAAGTGCACCATGTCCCAGACCATCGGCTGATCGCACACCGTGAAGCTGTGTCCCCGATCCTTGAGCCGACGCGCGGCGTTTTTCACCACCGCAAATGCTTCCGGCAAAATTTCATCGAGTTTTTTCCACTGCTCTTGGATGTCCGGAAGCTTCGAT
>DASXHS010000170.1:0-3374 GCA_036488345.1 Candidatus Udaeobacter sp. | reverse complement strand
CACCGGCACAATTGCCATACGCCACTTCAGTGGCGCGTACGCGCGGGCGTGCTGAATCGCGTGCCCGCACTCGTGCGCGGAGATGCCCAATGCTGCCACCGAAGGCGTGCTATAAACGTTGCTCGAGAGGTGCAGCTGCTTCTTGGTTGGGTCGTAATGGTCGCCGAGAAAATCGTTCGTCTCCATCACCTCGACGTCCTGAATCTGCGCTGCCTGGAGGATTTCGCGTGCGCATTCGGCGCCGGTGATATTCCCGTTCGCACGCACTTTGCTCCAATGGCTGAACGCGCTGCTCACTCGAATCTGCGCCCAAATTCCAATAATCAACGGGACGCCAATGTACAGCAGCCAGTTAGGACCCAAGCCAAAGCCTAATGGGCTGCCGATAAACAGCAGGCAACTGGATCCCAAAAGAAAACCCAATAAAGGATACATGCGGGTATTAATTTACCGTAGCGAGGCGACTTGTCACTTCGCGTGGCAGAAGTTTTAGACTCTTAACGGCATTGCGCGTTCATTTGGAACGTGGATCGGCTTCTCCGAAGACGATGTGATCGCTGGGCGAGGCAACTCCATGACAACGCGTTGAGGACAACGCGTTCCAACTTAGATCTCTAACTGCTTCGGAAAACGCGACAAAATTTGGCCCCCTGTTTTCGTCACAACCACCACGTCCTCCAGACGCGTGCCGCCCACGCCGGGATAGTACAGACCCGGTTCGACAGTGAGCACCTGCCGATCCTTCAGGACAACTTTTTGCAGGCGCGGATGCTCATGGATTTCCAAGCCGAGGCCGTGGCCGGTTCCGTGGAAAAATCCGACGCGCCGGCCGTTGCGCACTCCGGTCGTGAAACCGCGACTGGCGAATAATTCCTGGATGGCTTGGTGAATCGTCATGCCGTCAACGCCGGCCCTAATTCTCTTTAACGCGAGGGCTTGCCCTGCTTTCACCGTCTCCCAAAGTTTCCGCTGCGCTTCGCTCGCGCGCCCCCGCAAGACCGTGCGGGTCATATCGCCGAAGTATCCGGTCTTCGCGTCGCGCGGGAACACGTCCAAGATGATTAACGAATCCGCGTACAGGGGACCATGGCCGCGCTCGTGGGGGTCGCAAGCCTGATCGCCTCCGGCCACAATTGTGCCGTTCGGGACGCCTCCTGCGCGCAAAACTGCGGAATCAGTTTCTGCGCGCAATAATTCGGAAGTCAGCGTTTTACCATTCCACCGCAGCCTTTTTCCCGTACCTGGTTTCGACGCTTTCAACACTTCAATAGCGCGCTTGAGTCCAGCTTCTGTAATCCGCAAGGCGCGTCCCATCATTTCAATCTCTTTGTCGGATTTGGCTTCACGCTCCGGCCAGAAAAATCCATCGGTCGCGCGCACGCGAATTTTGTTGGCAGCGAGTTCCTCCGCGTAGCCCAACGGAAAATTTGCTGGTACAGTGGCCGATTTCACGCCTCGTTTTTTTAGAAAATGGGCCAACACTTTCTCGTACGATGGCGCCTTTTTCGATTTTCCCTGCAACTCGCGCTCGAGCTCGCTGAACATTATAAATTCATCCGCATCAGCTTGTTTGCGGCCACGATCGATTTCCAGATCGCTCAAGACCAGAGTTCGTTTGCCGTTGCGCTGAAGGAAAATGAATGGATCGGGCGCCCAAAACTTCGTCGCGTAAAGCATGTCGGGATCTTGCTCGCTCGCGGCGACGATGAGGCGTGCCGGTTTAGTTTTTGTTTTGCTCATTAGGCCTCTATTCTTTTCCGATGATGTGGTCGGAGCAACTTCTCATTAACACCCTGCTTTAGCCGGGTGCCCGACGTGAAGTTAGGTGCGAAACTGCTTCAGCAGTTTTTGGGAATCGAGGTAAACCGCTAAAGCGGTTAGCACAGGTATTACAGCCCATGCATCGCGCTGAAGCGCGGTGTTAATTAAAAACTCCCAATCAGGTTCTGCGTACTTCCAGTTGTTTTCGCAAGATGAAGTGGAGCACGAAAAGCAGCACGAGCGTGGACACGATCAGTACTACCGTGTCGAAAGTGAACACGCCGAACGCAATTCCGAAATAGTGTTTCTCGACACCGAAGAACACGTTTGGTTTATTGCCGCGGCGGTAGTCTGTCTGCTCCATCTCGGCTCTTGAGATCAGGTCCGACACTTTCTGGTTCACGTAGAGTTGGTCCGCTGTGACTGGCCCCTTCGCGTCCTTAAACAACGAGCGATCGAATCTTTTCTTCCCGGCAATGACCGGATCGGCCAACTTTAGATATCGGTCGACGTCCCGCGCGGACGGTCCTTCTAACCCCGAGAGCAGCGCTAGTACATCTTTTAAATCATTAAGATGCGCTCTTTGCTGAGGCGTTTCAGCTTTCGGTGCGAGCTTTTGAATTTCGTCGTGAACGCGATCCTGGCGCTTCGTAAGCGGATTAAGCTTGGCCTGGGCAACGACCATTTCTTCGTACGACCAGCGCATAGCGATGAACTGGCAAACAAGTGGCACCTGTAGCTTGCTCTCCGTTTTTCTCGTCTTTTCCGAATTCGGATGTTCGGAAAACCAGTGCGAAAAGGAATAAACAAGGCCGAGGTTCCGGTTCATGTCCTCGTATTTGATGAGCGCGCCGCCCATAATGATCTGCGGAATCAAAACCAGCGGGACGATATTTGACGCTGTTTTCGGGTCCGCCACGAGGGACGAGATAACGAGACCCAGCGCTACGCCGCTCATCGCCGTCAGGAACATTATAGCCGAATCGAGCCAGAACATGCCCCGGATTTGCAGGACTAAATTGCCGATCAGCACGAAAAGAACGCATTGAATGAGAGCGAAAAACCCCAGCGTGATCGTCTTGGAGATTACGTAGTAGGACAGGCGGACCTTGATGTTGCGCTCGCGTTGCAGCACCGGCCGATCCCGGATGATGTCATCGGCGCTGTTTGTCAGCCCGAGAAACATTGCGACGATCAGCCCGAGAAATAAAAACGTCGGGATATGATAAGCCGAATCAAAATCGTATGTACCCGTCTCCGAGTACCGCAGGATCGTTCCAATCAGCAGTGCCAGCACTGGCGAGACACCTATGGTGATCACGAGATTTGCCCGGTTGCGTAGTTTGCTCGTGAAAGCACGCCGCAGCACCGTGCGAAATTGCGTCCACTGGTCGCGCCAACGCACCGGCAACCGCTTTCGTTGCACCGGTGCGACCGGCAACGGGTCGGCTTCCTCCTGTTGCAGCGAGACCTGCTTGACGTCCTGGATTAATCGGAACGCTTCATATTTGTCGCGCCAAAAATCCGGTGAGTAACGGCGCGACGGGACGAGCTGGCCACGGCTGTTTTCCTCGTAGATGACGTCACCGCTCAAATCGCGCAGCGGTGTCTCG
>DASXHS010000169.1:0-17811 GCA_036488345.1 Candidatus Udaeobacter sp. | reverse complement strand
GCGTTGCCACGGCCTGTTGACACGTAAAGCTCTTTTCCGTCACGCGAGACTGCGGTGCCCATTGGCAGCGATCCTGTCGGCAGTTGGATTTTCGACAACAATTTGTGGGATTGCGCGTCTATCACTGCGACATAGCCGCCGTTCTCACAAGCGGCGTACGCGCGCGCGCCATCAGATGAAAATGCGACAGATCGCGGCCGACCGCCGGTTTCGATGGTTCCGATCACACGTTGTTGACCCGGGTCGATCGCAAACACTTCTCCTTTTTCTTCGCAGGTGATGTACACTTCGCCGTTTGCCGGGTTGACGCCCACGCCTTCCGGTTCTTCGGAAACTTTTATTCTGCCGCGCTGTTGGCCCGAATCGAGGTCGACAATGGACACGCTCGCGTCGTCTTCATTTGCGATAAATGCGAATTTTCCGTCTTTGCTGATCGCGAATTGCTCAGGGTCCGATCCGACATGCCACCGATCTATCAGTTTGCGCGCTGATGGGTCGATGACTCCGAGAGCGTCGGCGCGTTTGTCCGCGGGCGCGCGATTTTCATCCAGGCCGGGAGCCATACGCGGCGAGCCGCTTAACGTGACAAAGATCCGCCGACCGTCGGGCGTCGCGTGAATGCCGCGCGGCCGTTTCCCCACTGGAAAGGTTCCGACGACGTCATCGGTGCCTCCATCAATCACCGTGACGTCGCCTGAGCGTTCGTTGCTGACGAACACGAGATAGCTCGGCGGTTCAGCGCGCATCGCGGCTGTTAAAAGGTTCCAAAGGAGCAAAGAAACAAACAGGCGATTCATACGCGTGACGCGTACGTCTCAATGCCTCGGCGTGCAACTGAGTCCGGCGAAACTTTAACGTTGGATGTTGACTGCCGGATGTCGGATGTTCGCTTCATGCATCCGCACGATAAGCTTTTCATTCCTGGTCCAGTTGAAGTTTCCGAAAAAACCTGGGAAGCATTTTCGCGTCCTTTGATTGGACACCGCAGCGAAGATTTTCGGAATCTTTACCGCGAGATTCATCCAAAGCTTCAGACGTTGTTCAGCACAAAGCAGCCGGTGTTTCTCTCCACATCGTCCGCGTGGGGCGTGATGGAAGCATCTATTCGGAACGTGGTTGATCGCGGCGTGCTTTGCTGCATGTGCGGCGCGTTTTCGGACAAATGGTTCGATGTCGCGAAACGATGCGGGAAAAGCGCGGAACCGCTTCAAGTGGAATGGGGAAAGCATATCGATCCGAAGGATCTCGATCGGCAACTGGCCACCGGAAAATTCGATACCGTTACGTTGACCCACAGTGAAACCTCAACCGGCGTGATGAATCCGCTCCCCGAGATTTGCTGCGTGCTGGCCAAATATCCCGATGTCGCGCTGATCGTTGATACGGTGTCATCGTTTTCCGGAGTGAAGATCGACATGGATGCGCTCGGGATTGACGTGATGCTTACCGGAGCGCAAAAAGCGCTCGCGTTGCCGCCGGGATTTTCGTTGTTCTCAGTTTCGGAGAAAGCGTTCGAACGAGCGGGCAAAGTTGCGAGTCGCGGATTTTATTTCGATTTCCTCGAGTTCAAGAGCGAGCAGGCGCAATTCATGACGCCGAGCACGCCGAGTATCGGACACGTTCACGCGCTCCAATTCAAGCTGGACGAAATTTTCGAGGAAGGGCTCGAGGCACGTTACGCTCGTCATGCTCGCACAAATACTCTCGTGCACGATTGGGTGCGCCGCGTCGGATTCGATTTTTTCGCCGAGGAAGGGTTCCGCACCAAAACGCTTACCTGCGTGAAAAACAATAAGGGCATCGACGTGCTGGACTTCACGCGAAGGCTGCGGGAAAAACATCATTTAATAATTGATCCCGGTTACGGCAAGATCCGCGAGCAAACTTTTCGCCTGTCGAACATGGGGGACGAAACGGACGAAACCGTTTCCCATTTACTAGCGTGTCTGGATGACGTCCTGTAGGGGAAGCTGACAGCTCCCCCTACAAAGCTTTATGCCGGTAATTGAAGCGTCCGAACTTACCAAGATCTATCGCACTTACCGCAAAGAACGCGGTCTCTGGGGCGCGGTGAAGGGTCTCGGGTGGCGGCGATACGACGAAACACGAGCAGCCGATCAAGTCTCGTTTCAAATCGAGGAAGGCGAGTTTGTCGGATTCCTGGGTCCGAACGGTGCCGGGAAAACGACTGTGCTCAAAATGCTTTCAGGTTTGCTGAACCCAACCTCAGGCAAAGCGCGCGTGCTCGGTTTTGTTCCGTGGGAAAGGCGCAACGAAATGAAACGTCAGTTCAGTCTGCTGATGGGACAAAAGAATGCGCTGTGGTGGGACCTCCCGGCGCAGGAATCGCTCGAACTGAACCGTGCGATCTACGGCATCGATCGCGAGCGGTTTAAGAAGGTGGTGGACGGATTGTCGGATCTTCTGGAGGTGCGGGACAAAATGAACGTGATGGTGCGCGAGCTTTCGTTAGGCGAACGAATGAAAATGGAACTGATCGCCGCGCTCATTCATGAGCCGCGTGTGTTATTTCTTGATGAGCCTACGATCGGTCTGGACGTGGTTAGCCAAAAACGAGTCCGTGAATTTTTGCGCATCTACAATGAAGAGCATCGCATTGTCACACTGCTCACCAGTCATTACATGCAGGACATCCAGGAGTTATGCCATCGCGTATTGGTGATCGACCACGGTAAGATCTTTTTCGACGGCCCGCTGGCAGCGATCGTCGATCGTTTTTCAGGCTATAAGATTCTGAGTCTTACTTTCGAAACCGAAGGAACACGCGATCTGGCCGTGTTTGGCGAAATCATCGAACAGACACCCGTGTCGGTGCAATTGAAGGTTCCTCGCGCAAAGGTTACGGAAACCTGCCGGCAACTTCTCGAGGCCTGCGACGTTAGCGACATAAACGTGCAGGAAGTGCCGGTTGAAGATGTCATCCGACAGTTGTTCGGCGAAACACACGAAGATCGTTCTAGATCCGATGTGCGAGCCGCGGAAGCTGCACCTGTCAGTTAGCGACGCCGCAGCCCTTGTCATTCTGAGCGGAGCGAAGAATCTCAGATCATTTCTTTGGAGGCCACGGTCTGTCCCAGCATCCAGAGATATTTCGCTTCGCTCAACATGACAGATCAGGAATAACGTCAGCAAAGCTCGGCAAAATGCTTTTCTCCATCGCGTCTGCGAATGTCGGATAGAGCGGACTCCAGCCTAACTGATGTAATTTGGTGTTGCTTACACGTTTGTTGGTGTCGCCGCGTTTGTGAGGTTGTTCGGATTTTCCGGTCGGCGGAAGGGATCGATTCAGCCTCTGGGCAAGCCAGCGATAGCATTCGCTTTGCAAAAGCGGTTGATCGTCGACGACGTTGTAAATCTGTGCGGATGTCTGTGCTTCCCGGTTTAACAAAAGAAAGAGCGCGGACGCGATGTCGTCCCGATATACTTGATTAACAAACCGGTCATTATTTGGATCAATAGTCGCCGTGCCGTTTAGAAATTTGCTCAACAGCGCTGAACGTCGTGGACCGTAGATCCCGGCGAGCCGCGCTATGGTCCCGCTTTTTTCGAGGATTAACTTTTCCACTTCTAAGAGGATCCGGCTGGTTTCTCGGAGTGGTTTTGTCTCGCTCTCTTCCGTTACTCTCGAGCCATCGCGCTGCGCATAAACACTGGTGCTGCTTGTAAACAGAACTCTTGCCTTGGGAAAAGTTTCGAGCAGATGGCGTGCGCCGTTTAGGTAAATCTCACGATAGGCTTCCGCATCACCACCACCGGAACTCACGCAATGGATAACTGCATCGAATGCTCCTGCGCGTTTAGCAACGTCACCTCGTTGTGAGACATCGATCACGCGAATGAAATAAGGCTTTACTGAAAGTCGCGCTGCCGATTCGTCCGAGTGCACCCAACCCTCGACGTCCCAGCCGCTGGAATGAAACAAATCGGCCGTCGCTTCTCCGACATAACCACATCCCGCGATCAAAATTCCTCGCATGACCCCTGTAGAGTCGGCTGTCCTCAGCGGATTATCCAATCGCGATGCCCAATGCGCTGAGGACAGCGCACGCTACAGCAGCTTCCGGCTTAAGTTGTCGCGGCCGTGATTTCAATTTCTTCAAACACGTTCTTTTGAAAGGCCCGAACTTGTTTCAGCCTGATTAATTCGAGGAGCGCGAGAAAGGTGACAACCACTTCGATTCTAGATGTGGCGTCGCTAAACAAATCAGAAAAGCGAAAGCGAGTGCTGGTCGCGACCCGCTGCAAAATCGAATCGATTTTTTCCGACACACTAAAACGTTCACTGAAGATTTCCTGTATGTCCTGGCGCGCTTCCATTCGTTTTATCACAGTTTGGAAGGCACTGATTAGTTGGAAAATTCCAACTTCACCCAAGCGCAGCGGTTCCTGCAGTTCTGGCGACGATCCAGGTTCCCGAATGAAGATCCTCTCTTGTTCCAGCGCACGTAGATTGAGTTCCGCGGCGGCTTCCTTGAATTTTTTATACTCGATCAGTTGCCGAATTAATTCCCAACGAGGGTCATCCTCCGCGGCATCTTCTTCCGGAGGCTGTTGATCGCGCGGCAGCAGGCTGCGACTCTTTAGATAAATAAGGTTGGCCGCCATCACGATGAATTCGCCCGCCAGCTCAATGTTCAGTTCTTTGAATGCCTGGAGGTACTCGAGGTACTGGCTGGTGATCCGCTCGAGCGAAATATCGTAGATGTCGATTTCGTCCTGTTTGATCAGGTAGAGCAACAGGTCGAGCGGCCCTTCGAAGACCTCGAGCTTAACCTTGTAATCGGCATCCATTCTGCGCGCCCGACTCTACAGGCAAGCACGAGCCAAAGTAAATCGTTTCAGCACGACCAGCCGGGCGGTCGCGTTACGCGGGAGCGTTGCGATGGATCCAGACGCTGTTCACCAAGCCCAGGCCGAACATGATCACCAGCACGAACGAACCGCTGTAGCTGATTAATGGTAATGGCACGCCGGTGATTGGCAGCATTGCGATTGTCATTCCTACGTTTTGGAAGATGTGCGTGAAGATAAGCGCAGTGACGCCTATGACGAGAAGAAGACCCAATTGGTCTCCGGCGAAAAAAGCGACGAAAAGACACGTTATCAGGAGCAAGGAAAACGCGCCGATGAGAATTATTCCCCCGACAAACCCCCATTGCTCGCCGACGGCCGCGAAAATGTAGTCATTATGCACAGCTGTCGCCGGCAGAAACCCGAGCTCGATCTGGGTATTCGGTGCCTTAAACCCTTTTCCTGACCAGCCGCCTGAGCCAATCGCAATCAACGATTGATTGATCGCCCACGCTGAACCCTGCTTATCGATGTCGGGATGTGTAAAAGCAGTGATCCGCTGTTGCTGGTACGGTTTAAGGCCGAAATTAATGGCAATCGGGATGAAGGCGATTGTGATGAGAATGATGCAAACCAAGTAGCGCAATGGCAGGCCGGCGACGAACCACAATGCAAACATCACAGGTATCCAAATAATAACTTCGCCCAAGTCTGGTTGCATGAGGATCAAAAGACATGGAGCCCCCGCAATCGCTCCCGAGAGCAGTAAACGCAGTGCCGGGTGCATTTGGCGAAACTGAGTCAGGAACAGCGCCAACACCATGATCCCTGCGACTACCGCAAGCTGCGCCGGCTGAAAATTGATTGGTCCCAGATGGAGCCAACTGCGCGCTCCATAAACTTTGACTCCCATAAACTTCGTCAAGATTAGAAACACAATGCCGGCCAGGTACATCGGCAGGGCGCCCCAGCGAATCCACCGGTAGTGAATCAAACTGGTTACCATGAATGCGAAGACACCGACGGCCACCCAGTTTGCTTGTTTCCGCCAGAAGTCAGCTGCATACGGGTCGCTGCGCGAGGAAGTCGCGCTATAGATCGCCACGACGCCAAAAACAGCGAGGGCCAGCATGACCAATAATAGAAGCCAGTTTTGGCCAAGCAATTTTCGGAGAAAAGGGGTCATTTGCTGTTCTTAATCGTTTTCGGTGATCTTTCGGGAAACTTGAAACGATTATACGCAGTTTGCGTTTCTCGCAAAACGTTGAATGGCGGAGAGCGAAAAACCCGCGAAATTAGTTCGCATAGAGGTAAAATTTGTCGGTAGTTCAAAATTTAGCGAACAGTGCTCAGCTGGTGCGGCCCTTTGCTTCGCCGAGGTCATTCAAGAACGTGAACACCAATACTTTACAACAATCTCACGTCAAAATGGGGGCTTCGCTTGTCACTACATTGAGAGGCCACTACATTACCTTGTCTCGTTTAATCTTTGGAGCACGGCAATGGGTAGGAGAAAGAAAACAACCAAACGGAAACTGGCGCACCCCCAATTGCCGATGCAGCAACAATTAAATTTGTGCCACGAAGGAACACATTTCGATCTCCGCGCGATCTTCAATGATTTAAACCAGCGGCACTTTCGAAACCGTCTTCGCGGCTACAAGGTGGTCTGGGGACGTCGGCGAAAACATCGACCAATAGAACAATTCGTTTTTGGCACAATTCAGGAAGAAGATCGGGTGATTCGGATTAATCCTGCGCTGGACCAACCCTTCGTTCCGCCGTGGTTTTTGCGATACGTTCTTTACCACGAGATGCTGCATTCAGTTGTGCCGGACGAAACGCTCTCACGAAACCGCCGGCGAGTTCACACGGAGGAATTCAATCGTCGCGAGCGTGAATTTCCCGGTTATCGGCGCGCACGGCGCTGGGAAGAAGAGAATCTTTCGCGATTCCTGCGCTGACAATCTACTCCAGTCTGAGTTGGAACCGGTAGTTAATCGTCCCGTTTTACGTCTCAAGACGATGGCCTACAGGGCCGTGGTTACGGCAGAGCTCTTATCGCGCTTCCGTTGTCTGGCGGCCGATACGGCCTTTCAGACGGCGATGGCGTCGTCGCTACGTTCTTTTTGATCAGGAACCAAAGCGTCGTCGCCAGGAGAAGCGAGATCAACTTCGCGTGCCAGTTTTTCAGAATCACTCTCTTCATATTTGCTATGCAATAAAATTTCGGCAATGCGCTGACGGAAGGTCTCTGGAGTGAAATTGCGCTCGATTCGGCGCCGATGACAAATGGAAATTGCACCGGTCTCCTCGGAGACAACGACAGCGACCGCATCCGATTCCTCTGTAATTCCGAGTCCGGCGCGGTGACGTAGTCCCAGGCTGCGGTCCAACGTTTCCCGTTGGCTTACGGGAAAGATGCATGCTGCGGCTGCGATTCGCCCATTGCGAATGATCACTCCGCCGTCATGCAATGCCGCTTTTGGATGAAAGACCGTCAGGATCAGTTCGACAGAAAACTCGCCGTCGATAATTACACCTGTCTCCTCGTAGACGCGAATCGACGTGTCTCGCTCGATCGCAATCAGTGCGCCGAACTGTTTGTTTGCCAACTGCGTCACTGCTTCTGCCAGATCATGAACGGTTTCTCGTCTCTCGCTCGTGAGTGAAAAAATCGGATGTCCCCCGAGCGCAGCGAGGCCACGTCGGAGCTCCGGCTGAAAAATCACCACCAACGCGATCGCTAGGAAGACCGAGAAACTCCGAACGATCCAGCCAATCACCACCAAATTCAGCAGCGTGGAGATCAGGGTCAGCGTAAGAAAAACAATGGCTAATCCCGTCAAGACTTTCGCCCCGCGAGTTCCTCGGAAATAAAGGTAGCCGTAATAGATGGCCGCCCACAGTAGAAGGACTTCCATCAGGCTCCGCCAGCCTTTTAACCATAGATCAGTGAGTTGATGGATCATTTTGCCCTCTGCAGAATCGCTTCGGTTACCCTCAACGCATAAACATTCTCCTTCACATCATGAACGCGGAACACGTCCGCACCCCGCGCTCGCAACAGCGCACTCAGCGCGAGGCCGGGTATGAGCCGGTCGCTGATCTCCGGCGATCCGATCAACTTGCCGAGGAACGATTTACGCGAAACACCAACCACCACCGGTCGATCATGCACGCGCAGCCGCTCCAAGTGCGCCAGCAATTCGAGGTTGTGTTCGACCGTCTTCCCGAAACCAATGCCCGGATCAAACGCAATCGCCATGGGATCAATGTTTAAACCTATGGCGCAGGCATATTGTTGTCGAAAAAATTCAGAAATTTCTGCAACGACGTCTGCGTATCGCGGCTGGACCTGCATCGTGCGAGGCGTTCCTTGCATGTGCATGATGATGAACGCCGATTTGGTTTCGGCAACGAGCGGCAGCATTTGTTCGTCTCCTCGCCCGCCCGTCACGTCGTTCACAATCGAAGCGCCCGCTTCAATCGCGACGCGCGCCACTTCCGCTTTTGACGTGTCGATTGAAATGAGCGCATCAAGCTTTCGGCGTAAGTTCTCGATCACCGGAATCACGCGGAGCAGTTCTTCGTCAACAGTGACTGGTTCCGAGCCTGGGTGCGTCGATTCGCCGCCGATGTCTATGATATGAGCGCCTTCCGCTGCCATTTTTAAGCCACGTTCTGTTGCTTTGTCTGCCGTGAGAAATTCACCGCCGTCCGAAAATGAATCCGGCGTTACATTCAACACTCCCATGATTAACCCATGGCGGGAGACATCGAAGATGCGCTTACCGATTTTCCAGATTCTCTCGCGCATTATGATTGAGACTAACACAGGGGACGCTTTATTCGAAGGCGCGCCATGGTAGCGCATGCGTCCCGCTTGCGATCTAAGAGCTCAACCAAGCGGGAAGCACGCGCTACTTTCTTGCGTAGCGTCCGACCAAGTCGCCCTGTGCGACGACATGGCCTTTCATCGCGGCATCCACTTGGCTCCGCTTTGCACCAGACCGCAAATCTAGTTCGCGATCGAGAGCGAAAATCTTGAACGAATACCGATGTGTGCCTGGCGGTGGACACGGACCCTTGTAACCTGATTTGCCAAAATCATTTGTCCCTTGCACGCCTTTTGCCGCACTGCCTTCCGCGATTGAATTGGTCGGTGGCGGGATGTTCCAGACCAGCCAATGGGTAAACAATCCGCTAGGCGCATCTGGATCATCGGCAATCAAAACAAGACTTTTCGCTTTCGAAGGAACACCGGTTATCTGCAAAGGCGGACTGGTGTCCGATCCGTCACATGTGAATTTTGATGGAATATTGCCACCTTCCTGGAAAGCAGAGCTTGTGATTTTCATCCTCGCTCCTTCTGCCGCGAATGAAGCGATCACTGCGAGTAAGGTTACGACTACCCCACTAATTATCGGCTTTCGCATTGTCAGACCTCCGATTGAAATCGCGCTAAATCGACAAACCTGCGCATATTGTTTCGCCCAAAATGAGCGTAAACGAACCCAAGATTAGAGAACAAGTTCTCGCGCTGTTGTCCAGGAAAGATTACCGGCCGCTGAACAAGATCGAGATCGCCAGCAAACTTGGCGTGAGCGGCAGGGCGCGAGTCGCCTTGCGTAACACGTTGCGCGACCTCGAACGTGCTGGCCAGATCGCGCGAATCCGCAAGGATCGATACGTCTTGCCGGCTGAGGCTGATTTGGTAACCGGGAAGTTATCCGTCCATCCAGCTGGTTATGGGTTTCTCATCTCGGAAAAACCGGGCGAGCCAGACGTTTTCATCGCTGCGGAAAATGTCGGCACAGCGATGCATCGAGATCGTGTCGTTGTGCGCATATCGCCTGAGGCGCCTGCCGGGCGGATAAAAGGACGGCGCGAAGGGCGCGTGATTAGAATCCTTGAACGTGCTCACGACACGATCGTCGGCACGCTGCAGCGGTCACGGAATTTTTACTATGTAGTGCCGGATGATCCACGTTTCGTGCACGATGTTTACGTACGCCCTGTAGCTGCGGCGCCGGGAGATCGGCGGTCGGAGACCGCCGCAACAGTCGGCGACAAAGTCGTGGTGCGTCTCGACGACTGGCAATCGCGCCACGTGAATCCCGAGGGCGAAATCATCGAAGTGCTTGGCCCCGCGTCGGCGCCAGGCGTGGACGTGCTTTCGATTGTTCGGAAGTATCATCTGCCGACGGAATTTCCGTCAGATGTGTTGGAGCAGGCGGAGCGCATTCCGGAAAGTGTTGATGCGAAGCAAATCGTCGGCCGCGAAGATTTGCGCAACCAATTCATTGTCACCATCGACCCGGATGACGCGCGGGATTTCGACGATGCCATCAATGTGGAGAAGCTTGCAAATGGTGGTTGGCAGCTCGGCGTGCACATCGCCGATGTTGCGGCATACGTGGAGCCGGGCAGCGCGTTAGACCGCGAGGCGCGGCTGCGCGGCAACAGCGTTTATCTGCCAGACCGCGTCATCCCGATGTTGCCGGAGCGGTTGAGCAACGGTGTTTGCAGCCTAAAGCCGCAAGTAGATCGGCTCACGCACTCGGTTTTTATTCAGTTCGACAAACGTGGTGTGGCTAAGAGTGCGCGCTTTGGGCGGAGCGTGATTCGCAGTGCGCACCGCCTTACGTACAAGGAAGCGTATGCGATTCTAACGTCCCCGCCCCGGGACCGATTGGGGGAACGGATTCATCTTGCGTGGGAGCTTGCGGCGTTATTGCGGCGAAAACGATTCGAACACGGCGCACTGGAGCTTGATTTTCCAGAGGTAAAAGTCTCGGTCGATGCGCAAGGCAAACCAGTTCGATTGGAGCGCGTCGAGAACGATGAATCGCATCAGTTGATCGAGGAATTCATGCTGGTGGCAAATGAAGCGGTGGCGCGGGAACTGAAAAAGCGTGCAATTCCAACAGTCTATCGCGTTCATGAAAATCCAGATCCAGAAAAACTGGGAGAGTACCGTGAGTTCGTGCTCGGTTTTGGTTACAGAGTTGGCGATCTGACGCATCGCGCTGAATTGCAGCGATTGCTTGCCGAAGTCAGCGGAAAACCCGAAGAGCAGGCGTTGAAGGTCGGTTTGCTGAAAAGTCTTAAACGGGCGCGCTACGATCCTCAGCCGCTCGGGCATTACGGTTTGGCAAAGACGAATTACCTGCATTTCACCAGTCCCATTCGGCGGTATGCCGACCTTGTCGTGCATCGCGCACTTGGCAGCGACACCGCCGCGCGTCGTTCGTACCGAATGGGGATGGCCGAAATCGGTTCTATCGCCGAACACATCTCAACAACCGAGCGAAATGCGGCCGAAGCCGAGATCGACGCAACGCAGATGAAAAAGCTCGAGTTTTTCCAACAACAACTCGCCGGACGCAAGCCGCAGATCTTTTCAGCGACAATTGTGGACGTCCGGAATTACGGTTTGATGGTTGAATTGCCTGACGCTCTTATCACTGGCCTTATCCATGTCTCATCGCTCACAGACGACTTCTATGTGTTTGAGCCCGCGAGGCGCCAACTCATTGGCAGACGATCACGGAAAAGGTTTAGCGTCGGCGACAAGGTGTCAGTTTTTGTCGCCCGGGTCGATGTCTTCAAACGGCAGGTGGACTTCGCGATCGCGCAGGCCACAGAACGATCGAAAGCAAGCCGCCGTTCGAAACGTTCCTCAAAGAATGCTTAAAGTTCGCCCGACGCTCGCGCTTGGAAATAAGGGGTGAACATTTGCGGCGATTACAAATCACCGCTAAAAAATGCTGCTATGACCGAAGCTACTGCCACTGTCGCTGCTCTGCCGTATTCGCGGACCAACCCTTTTCCCGCCAGAATGCTGGTCAACCGTCGGCTGAGCGGACCGGAATCGGAAAAGGACACGCGCCATTTTGAACTCGATCTCACCGGCTGGGGATTGAGCTTCGAAGTAGGCGATTCCGTCGGCGTGTATCCAACAAACGATCCCGATTTGGTGGATGAAATCATTCGTGCGCTCGGCGCAACGGGCGATGAACAAGTGCCACGGCTGAAAGGAGTGCCAACGTCGCTGCGAGAAGCCTTGCTGCGCGACTACAGTGTCACTCAACCGACGCCGAAGTTCTTAAAGGCGATTGCACACCGCGCCAATGCGGCGCCAACGCTGCATTATCTTTTGGCTCCCGATCGCAAACAGGATCTGCAGACTTATCTCTGGGGCATGGAAGTCATCGACTTTTTGATCGAACATCCGTCTGCGCGTTTCGCCCCGGAAGAATTCGTCGGGCTGCTTTCAAAATTACAGCCGCGACTCTATTCAGTCGCTTCGAGCCTCAAGGCGTTTCCCGATCAGGTGCATTTCATTGTGGACGTCGTACGGTACGAGAGTCATGGCCGCGTCCGCAGCGGCGTGGCCTCTTCATTTCTCGCCGAGCGCTCCGACGATGTGCCCGTTCCCGTTTTCCCCAGCAACGCAAAACATTTTCATCTCCCGGAGAGCCCGGATACGCCGATTATTATGGTGGGGCCCGGCACAGGTGTTGCGCCGTTTCGAGCGTATTTGCAGGAACGACAGGTAATCGGCGCGAAGGGCAAAAACTGGCTGTTCTTCGGAGCGCAGCACGTCAAATGCGACTTTGCTTACGAGGAAGATTTCGATGCATTTATGAAAAAGGGCACTCTTACGCGGCTGGACTGCGCCTGGTCGCGTGATCAGGACCAGAAAATCTACGTCCAACACAAAATGGCGGAAAACGCGGCCGAGATCTGGAAATGGATCGACATCGAGGGAGCGCAGTTTTTCGTGTGCGGTGACGCGCGCCGCATGGCCAAAGACGTGGATGCAACGCTGCGCAACATTATCCAGGAGCAGGGCGGCAAGAGCGTCGATCAAGCGAACGAGTACGTCGAGAAGCTAAAAAGCGAGAAGCGCTACAAGCGGGATGTTTACTGAATGACGAAATCCGAATGACGAACGACGAAACAATGTCGAACTTCGAATGACGAAACAGAATGGTTGCGCGCTGTTCCGGGTTGGTCATTCCTTCGTCATTCGATATTCGTGCTTCGTCATTTTTTTCATCTGTGGCATAGTAAGAGGGGAAAGTTAATGCCATGTACGAGAACACTGAATTTACATTGAGCCGTGATTGCGAAGCCATCCAGATTCCCAGCGGCCAGAAGACGACCATTCCGGCCGGAACGCAGGGCGTGATCACGCAAAGCCTTGGAGGTAGCTACACGGTCGCAACTTATCAGGGCCTTTCGCGATTGGCGGAGAAAGATCTGGACGCGCTTGGGCTGGAAAAACCGCAGCCGCAGCAAACACAAAAATCTGCAGCCACCAATGGCGAAGTTTCAGAGGAAAACGTCTGGAACCAACTCCGGCAATGTTACGATCCTGAGATCCCAGTTAACATTGTTGATCTCGGTTTGGTCTACGATTGTCGGTTGATCAAAAAACCGGAAGGCGGCACTAAAGTGGAAGTGAAAATGACTTTGACGGCCCCAGGCTGCGGAATGGGACCGGCAATCGCTCACGATGCTCAGAGCAAAATTCTTACCATAGACGGCATCGATGAAGCCGATGTGCAACTCGTCTGGGATCCGCCGTGGAACCAGAATATGATCAGCGAAGCCGGCCGAATGAAGCTCGGGATGGTTTGACCGTACGCGGTGTCATTCTGAGCGAAGCGAAGAAGCTCGGATGAGTTGCCCGAGGCATCGAAGCGAACCCGAGATGTTTCGCTTGGCTCAACATGATAGAGACAGTGGGGGAAGAAAAAATTACAACCAAATTCTTACGTCGTGCATTGACAGTATGCGCGGCGGTTTTATAGTCGTCGGCCCCGGAACTTTTATACACACATCGATATGCCTTTGACTGAACTCATCCTGACGGAAAATGTTCCCGGGCTCGGCGCCGAGGCGGACTTGGTCAAGGTGCGTCGCGGATATGCGCGCAATTATCTTCTGCCACGCCAAATGGCGCACGAAGTCACACCGGCGGCTTTGCGCCAGCTTAATGCGCTTAAGCAAAAGCGCGCCGAACGCGAAGGACGCGAGTTGAACGAGGCTCAGGAACTGGCGCGCCGCATCGGCAAGGCGCGGTTTGTTTTTACATTGGAGACTGGCGAGACCGGCAAAGCATTTGGATCAGTAACGGCACAGGACATCGTGAACCGGCTGAAAAACGAAGTCGGCGCAGAGATCGATCGACACAAAATTGTTTTGGAGCGACCGATCAAAGATACTGGCGAGCACGAGGTCGCCATAAAACTCCATCACGATGTGACGGCACAACTTGTTTTTCAGGTGAAATCGGCAGCAGAACCAAAGGCTGACGCGCCGACTGCCGCTGCGCCGGAAGACCCTGACAAAAAGAAACGTCGAATTTTCCACCGGAAAAAAGACCAGCCAAAACAAGAAGAAAAATAAATGGCGACTCCACCGTCCGCATGGACAGGAGAGAAGCCTCGCAAAGCGGGAAATGGCGCTGGCCGAGGTTCGGCGGCGCGAAGCGGCGAAAAAGTTATTCCCATTTCGCCAACAGGTTCTGAGCAGGATCTTCACCGAACACCGCCGCACAGCGTTGAAGCAGAGCAGGGCGTCCTCGGTTCAATGCTCATCTCCCCGCGTGAAACAATCGCGGAATGCGTCGAGAAGATTAACGAAGAATATTTCTACGTCCCGGCGCACCGGACCATCTACGACGTCCTTGTCGATCTTTGGAACACCAGACAAGGCATTGACCTGATCACATTCACACAGGTGCTGCGCGATCGGAATCTCCTCGACAGCGTCGGCGGTGCAGCTTTCGTCACGAACCTTTTCACGTTCGTTCCGACGGCGGCCAACGTGCAGTACTATCTGGAGATCGTTCGCGACAAATACATTCTGCGACAGATCATTTCCGCCGCCACCGAGAGTGTGCGCCGCGCGTACGAAGAGCAGGAAGAGGTCGACAGTCTGTTGGACGAGGTGGAGCAGAAGATCTTCGACGTCGGTGAAGATCGGTTCAAAGGCAAGATGCTCTCGATGAAAGATCACGCGATGCAAGCGATCGAGACGATCGAGAGGCTCTACGAACGCAAGGGCAGCATCACCGGAATCTCAACCGGTTTCGTCGAGTTCGATCGCATGACGAGCGGCCTGCATCCTTCCGAAATGGTTGTGATTGCAGCGCGGCCGAGCATGGGGAAAACCGCGCTCGCCATGAACATTGCCGAATATGTGGCCATCAACGAAAAGCTGGCCGTCGGCGTGTTCAGCTTGGAAATGAGCAGTCAGCAACTCGTGCAACGAATGCTGTGCTCGCGTGCGCGCGTAAACTTACAAAGGGTGCGCGACGGCTTTTTGGGCGAGCGCGATTTTCCGAGCCTGACTGCTGCGGCGTCAAAATTGGCGGAGGCCAAAATGTTCATCGATGACAGCGCCAGCCTCAGCATTCTGGAACTGCGGGCAAAAGCGCGCCGGCTGAAGGCGCAGCAGGATGTGAGCCTCATCATCGTGGATTATTTGCAATTGCTCAGGTCAACTACGCGGCGCGCGCAGGATAACCGGCAGCTCGAAATCTCCGAAATTTCTGCCGGGCTCAAAGCGTTGGCCAAAGACTTGAAAATTCCTGTCATTGTCGTGGCGCAATTGAACCGGCAACCAGAACAGCGCACCGGTGGGAAACCGCGTTTGAGCGATCTCCGTGAATCGGGATCAATCGAGCAGGATGCGGACCTGGTCGGATTACTCGTTAGGCCCGAGCTGTACGAAGAAGATGAGGAGGCGCGTGTGGAAAAGGCGGGCGAAGCAGAATTGATCATCGCTAAACAGCGCAACGGCCCTGTCGGGGAAATTCCGCTGACGTTCCTCAAGGAATACACTCGCTTCGAAACTCGCGCCCGCAACGTGAGCGAGCCGGAAGAAGCGTTCTAATGACACGAAGTGGAGTTGGCGCGCCCTCGCACCGCTTAGGACGCGCGTAGCAGATCGGCCCGAGGGCGGGCCGGCTCCCCATTTTCAGCAGCCGAGTTCGCGCGCTGCTTCGATCACGTGCTGAGCGTCGATGCCGCGTTCTTTCATCACTTCGGGCCCGGGCGCGCTCATGCCGAAGTCGTGGAGACCGACGACTTTTCCATCGAGCCCGACGTATTCATACCAAATCTCAGTCACGCCGGCTTCGATGGCGACGCGTTTGCGGCATTCGTTAGGCAAAACTTCTTCGCGATATGCTTGCGGCTGACGGTTGAATCTTTCAAAGCACGGCATGGAAACGACGCGGACGCTGTCGCCCAACTCTTTCGCTGCGGCGAGCGCATGCTGTAATTCGCTGCCGCATGAGAGGATGATCAGGTCGAGTTTGCCGGTTTCCTTTCTGGCGATATAACCGCCGCGCAGCACACCGTCACGACGCAGATTTACGTCGATATCGTTCAACATCGGAACAGCCTGGCGCGTGAGCGCGAGGAACGTCGGGCCGTCCGTTCGCTGCATCGCGGCGACAAATGCACCCGCGGTTTCTTCCGGATCGGCCGGCCGAATCACGTCGATGTTCGGGATCAAACGAACCGAGCTGATGGTCTCTACGGGTTCGTGCGTCGGACCGTCTTCGCCTACACCGATCGAATCGTGCGTGAAAATGTAAGTGTTGGGCAGCTTCGATAATGCACTAAGCCGAATGGCACCGCGGCAATAATCGGTAAACACCGCGAACGTCGCGCCCGAGGCGCGAAACAGCCCGTGATACGAGATGCCGTTGAGGATGGCGCACATGCCGTGCTCTCGAATGCCGAAACGGACGTTGCGGCCGGCGAAATTGTCGCGAGAGAAATCGCCGCCGTCGTTGATGTAATTCATTGTCGATCCGTACAGATCGGCGCTGCCGCTCATCAGCAGGGGCATCGCCTGCGCGATCGGCTGCAACGCTTCGCCGCCGGCTTTGCGCGTGGCAAGCTTTGCATCCTTCGGAAACTCCGGAATCTCTGCCAGGAGATCGGCGGGAACTTTTCGCTCCAGTCCGTCATCGAGCATCTTCGCTTTGTCAGGGTTCTTGTCGCGCCATGCGTTGTAAGTTTTTTCCCAGCGATCGTAATCGGCGAGCAGCTTTTTTTTGTGTTCGGCAAAGTAGTCATAGACGTCTTGCGAGACGAAATAATGTTCATCAGGCAATCCAAGCGCCTTGCGCGCCGCATCCACATATTTCGCGCCCGCCTCGCCGTGCGCTTTGTATGTCCCTGCTACTTCTGGGATTCCTTTGCCGATCAACGTGTGCGCGATGATGAATTGCGGTTTCCCGTTGTCGCGCCTTTTCGCCACGTTCAACGCGTCGAGAAACTGTTGCATGTCCTGACCGTCGATCTCCTGAACATCGAAGCCGTATGCCTCCATGCGTTTGCCGGTGTCTTCGCTCTGCGTCTCCTTCGCTGCGGCATCCAGCGTGACGGCGTTCGAATCGTAGATGTAGATCAAATTATCGAGGCCCCAGTGGCCCGCGAGCGCACACGCCTCGGAGGCGACGCCTTCCTGCATGTCGCCATCGCCGCATAAGCAGATGACGTGCTGATCGAAGATCTTGTGTTCATCGGTGTTGAAACGCGCCGCTGCCATTTTTGTCGCCACCGATATGCCGACTGAGTTGCCGACGCCCTGACCGAGTGGTCCCGTGGTGCATTCCACTCCGGGAGTAACGCCAAATTCAGGGTGACCCGGAGTCTTGGAATGCAATTGCCGGAACCGTTTGATTTCCGACATCGGCAAATCGTAACCGCTCATGTGCAGCCAGGCGTAAAGGAACATGCTACCGTGCCCGGCCGAGAGAACGAAAATGTCGCGATTAATCCAGCGCGGCCGGTCCGGATTGTATTTCAGCGCGTGCCCAAAGAGGACTGCGCCCATTTCAGCGCAGCCAAGCGGCAGCCCAAGATGCCCCGATTGCGAAGCCTGCACGGCATCCATGCATAAACCGCGCGCCTGATTCGCTGCTTTCGAAAGAATTTCAATATTCAAACTCATGGTTGTTTT
>DASXHS010000156.1:0-16290 GCA_036488345.1 Candidatus Udaeobacter sp. | reverse complement strand
TTTCGAGCCGCTCACTTTGCTCGGTGATGAGTAACTTCGAGTAACCGACAATGTCGATGAACAGGACATGCCCGATTTCGAATTTCACTTCTGATGACTGAGACGGCGTGGGATTCACGGCAGCTTTGCGTACTCCGCTTTCGCTTGTGTTAGAAGGGGAACATCCACATCGGCATTTTTCCAAAGCGCGAAGAAATCCTGATACGCAGTCTTAGCTTTCACCGTATCGCCGGACAGCGCATAGGCGCGGCCAAGACCGAGATGCGCCAGCGCGCCGATCGGCTCATTTCCCACGATGCTGGCATGATCGAGGATCTTTTGGAATTCGTCCGCGGCGCCTGTGCCGTTCTTCGCCGCGAGATAAGCCTGGCCGCGGAAATAGATAGGATAGAGCGCAAAGGTGAAGTCCTCGTTCGTGTGTCCCAGTTCGTAAGGCGCAGCGGGGGACAGAACCTCGATGGCGGCCTGGGCGTTTCCGCTGTTGAGGGCGAGAGCCGACCGAGCCATCGGCAGATATCGAGTTTGAACAGCAGTGTTTTGCGGGAATCGCTTTGTGAGGTCATCGATCGCGCGATTGGCGTTAGTGACATCGCCCGCGAGCGCGAAGGCGATAGCGGAAAATCCTTCGCCATGTTTTCCCTTTATCGTCGCCAGAGCGGATTGTGCATCTTCTTTGGCGAGGTCCATCAGTCCGACTAATCCTTCGCGAACGGAATTATGCCCCTCGTATTCGGCCGCAGTTTCCTTTTCTTGCGCCCGTCGCGCTGAGTCAGCCGCGCGGCGAGTGAGTTCGCGAGCCTTGCCAAACTGGCCGTGATTCGCTGCGGTCTCAGACTCGACGAAAAACATTTGATCCTCCACTCCCGGGATCCCCTGCGTCTCGGTGGCTTGTTTCGCCATGCCCGCGGGATCGTTCTGGAGAAAATCGACAACGTAAAGAATGAGCGGATACCAGGGAGAATTGAGTTTCTTTGCCCGCGATTGCTCTGCCGCCGCTTTCGCTCGATCGAGTCGACCCAAATACTGGTCGCAATACATCAAACTGACATAATTGTTTGAACTGTCGGGATTGATCTCAAATGCTCGCTTCGCCGCCGCGTCGGCCCTCCCGTAATCTCCGCATATGAGACCTATATACCAAAGATAGATCTGCACACTCTCATCGTGCGGGTAAGTCTGGGCGATGAGTTCGTAGGAGCGGCGGGCAGCCTCCAAGTTTCCGGTAACAACGATCTCGTAGAATGCTGCGATGTTCAGTCTTTCGTGGTCGCTTGTTCGCTCGCGCAGGTCGTAGGCCTTACGCGCGTTTTCAGCGGCCAGCATGAGTTCGCCTTGAGGTTGATAAGATGCGGCTAACATCAGGTAGGCCATGGCGAAATTAGGATCGAGGGCGACCGCGCGCTGAAAAAACGGGATGGCGGCAAGATAATCATTGTCTATATCGGTCGCTTTATTGCCCAGGGCATAGGCCTGCAGCGCCTCCAATGATGGAGTGGTGGTGTCTTCTGGCAATGCGTCGTACTTCTGAACTGACGCTAGCGATTCGCCCAACCGTTTTCGCAACTTGGTTGCCGCCTGGCCAAGCGCATTGAGCACGTTCTCCTTGCCGGTTGCGGTCTCCTGTTCCTGCGCGAGTAAACTTCCATCCCGGCAGTTCACAGCCTTGAGCGACACGACATACTGTGTTCCGAGAGCGGAAATGTCGCCTTCGATGGCGGCGGCAGCGCCACGCCGTTGACCAACCTCGCGCGCCAGCTCGGAAGTGAGCCGGGCGTCCCTCGGCTTCGACATTTGTGTCAGGGTCTGGGCGATGATGGAATCTGAGACCAGAGTGAGAAATGGTGTCTGCTCGAGCTGCGAGGCGAGTCCTTGTCGTAGTGTGCCGTCAAAAACGGGATCACCAGTTGTGTTCGTAAAATCCGCGAGAACAATGCGGTCCTTGTCGGTAAGAGGTTTGCTTTGATGCGATTTATAATAAAGAAGGGCGACGGCGATCGAAAAAATGACGAGCGCCAGTGGGATGGCTGTCGTCCAGAACTTCGTAGCTCGAGACGTTTTGCGCTGCCGGAACTTCTGCGGCACCTGCGCGTTGCCTAACGTGTCCGTGTACAAATTCACCACATTGACCCGGACCCCGTGTTTCACTTCACATTCGCCCAGGTCGTGCAACCGGGCTGACCATTGCCGGTAATGCATCAGGTCATCAGCTATTCGCTGCGAAAGAAGGATGTGACCAGCATCCCCGCAATCCATCACCCGTTGTGCAACGTTGATTCCAGCACCTGCGATGTTCGCGCGACCGCTGACGTCGGTGACTTCGCTGACCGGCCCGCTGTGAATGCCCATACGTACCAAGATTTCAGGATGCGCTTTGAGTGCTTGGGCAATTTCCAGCGAGCAACGCGCTGGTTCCTCAGAGCTGTCGCGGAAGACTAGCGCCATCCCATCACCTGTCGGCAGCTTTATCAATTGTTCGTTAGTCGATTCCCTTACCTGAGGAGTAGCCAGCACGATATCTGTTAGTTCGCGTAACCGCTCCTTCTGCTCGTCGAGTAAGAGCTTCGAGTAACCAACGATGTCGATGAACAAGACATGGCCGATCTCAAATTTTATGTCGGAGGATTGCTCAGAGGGGATAGTCACTTGTTACGGCCCGATATGTTCCTGCCCAGCGAGCAGTTGTTGAAATCCGGGATCGTTGCGGATCGGATCCCAGACTGGATCGATTTTTAAGCGCGTGATGGTAACGCTCTCGCCGGCTGGAATGGATAGCAGCCGACGAAGATTTTTGACGGCCTCGGCTGCAGCCCCACTACGCGCTTCGATTTCGGCCAAACCCGCGAGGTTAGCGGCACCGAGCAATGCGTCCTTCTGGGGAGGCAAAACGTCGACGAGTTGTTGCGCAGCCTTCAGGGCGTCGCTACTGCGGTTGAGTGCAAGGTAGCTCCAACTCAGTTGTCTCAGCGAGACCAATTCGTTAGGCCGTTGCCGCAATCTTTCTTCAAGAAGCCTTACCGCCTTCTCGGCATCGGCCGTTGCACCGGATAAATCACCGGCAACTACACGGATCGCTGATCGGGCTGAGGCTTGTCGGCGTTCGTCGCTGGGAGCGCCTCCAGTTGTTCCCCAAACTTTCAATGCCTCCTCAAACTTGTGTCCCAGGACAAACGTGTATGCGCGTTCGCCAGTCACGCTGCCTACGTCACCAGCAATGGAAGCAATAATGATTTTGTTATCCGACGGAAAGGTTCCCAGAACTTTTTGCGCTTCGGCGACGTCGCCTTTGCCATTCAGAATTGCCAGGAGCAAAGCCCGCATCCCGATGACATCGTAGGGATCGATGCTTACGGCATGGCGGGCGACTCGTTCGGCGTCTTTCCACATCCGCAACAGTCCATAGGTTTGCCCGAGATTCCCGGCCACATCGGCGCTGCGCGGATCTATTTCGAGAGCCTTGCGAAGCTCTTCCAGACAACGAGTCCACTGCCCTTGCCGGCGATGAACGTAGCCGGAGTACTCAATGGCCTGAGCGTTGTTCGGCTGCAGTTGTATCGCGCGCTGAAACTCGGCCAGCGCCTGATCGTACTGCCGATAACCGTAATAATAGAAAACGCCCAACGCCACGTGCGCTTCAGCCAGGTCTGGCGCGAGAACAAGAGCGTGATCAGCCATTTGTTTCACTTCTTCCAGCTCCGCTTCGGTGAACGATTCGATGAACCAATGCCGACTCATGCGGCATTCCACCAGCCTGGCATAGGCCAGGGCAAAATTCGGATCGAGTGCGATTGCTTGCTGATACCACGCAGTCGCTTGGTCGAACGATTCCGTTTTGAGCGAAGTATTGGCAGCACGCTGCTCGAACTCGCCCTTTAGAAAAAGATCGTACGCAGCTGTGTTTTTCGTCGGTGCAGTTGCTAGTGTGTTCGCTTCGGCAGGTGAAAGCTTTGCCTGAAGTGAATCTGCGATTTCCTGCGCGACTTCGCTTTCAACGGCGAAGACATCCTTCATGTCGCGGTCGTAACTCTTAGCCCAGAGATGCGAATCGGCACGCGCATCGATGAGCTGCACGTTGACGCGCACTTTGTCGGCGGCCTTCTGGACGCTGCCTTCAAGAACAGTCGCGACGCCGAGCTGTTGCGAAACTGTCTTTAGATCTTCCGGCTTACTCTTGTACTTCGCAGTCGACGTGCGCGAGATCACTTTCAAATCGGCGATGCTCGCGAGCTTGGTCAGAATTTCGTCCTGAATGCCGTCGGCGAAGTAAGCGGCGCCTTTGTCATCGCTAAGATTTTCAAAAGGCAACACCGCAATGGATTTTTGCGGGATGGATGAAGCTGTAGCCGCCTCGCTCTGTCGAGGCGCCTGGATTCTCTGCGCCGTGTAGCGACCGATAAAAATCAATCCGAGCGAAAACGCCGCGCCGATGATCACAACGTAAATCCAGGCGTGCGGTTTCCTTTGTCCTTGCGTCGCAGGATCGACATCTTCCGTTCGCTTCAAACCTTCCGGCGTTAGTTCAAAAGCCCACGCGATAACAAGCGCGATGGGAAACCCAATAACAATTGCAAGCACGACGAGTCGCACCGCCCAGTTTGGAATTTCGAAGAACGGCAAAACCTGTGTAGCAACTTGGACTAGCAGCCAACCGACGACCGCGTACGCTACTGCGACTTTGTAAACATTGCGCCGCTTCAGTTCGGCGAAGAAGTTGTCGATCTTCACTTCCTTGACTCTGCTTTGGTCCTGTCAACCTTTTGGACCAGCGCCTCGAATCGCGGCGCAGCGCGCAGACTGTCATAAAGCTGATCGCCGTTGATCCACCAAAAAATAGGGTCCCTGTCTTCGTACGCTTTCTCCAACCAATCCAAAGCTTGCTCCTTTTCGCCGAGTCCTAAGTAAACTGCCGCCCGGTTCGCGGGTGAGACATAGCGCTGCTTCGCCAGCTCTTCTAAGCCGCGCAGGACCTCCTCGGCTTTCGCGCGATCACCCGAGACGCCACAGGCGTAGCCAACTGAGCTGACATACCATGGCAGGTCATCCAGCGTGGTAGCTTTTTCGAACTCCGATCTCGCCTCGGCCTTGTTCCCTTTCGCGATCAAGCACCAGCCCAGGATCGAGTGGGCGAAAGCGTTATTAGGATCTAATTCCAAGGTCTTGCGGATTTGCGTTGTTGCCTCCTCAAAACGGCGCGCCCAGTAAAGAAAAAAGGCCAGGTCCGTATTTAGAAAAGTGCTTAGCGGGTCGAGTTCCAGCGCCTTCTTTTCTGCCGCGACCGCGTCGTCGAACCGACCCAGTTCCGAGAAGGTCCAACCGTATTGATCATAAATCAGAGCCAGATTGGGATTCAATTCCACGGCGCGGTCGAGTTCCTTCTCGGAGGCGTGCGGATCGAGCACGCTGAAGAGAGCGGTTCCCATGGACAGGTGTGCTTCGGCGAGATTCGGATCGAGTTGCAGGGCCTTTTGCGCCAATTCCATTTCCTTGGCCCAAGCTTCCCGGCCCGGCATTAATTGTCCTCCCGCCCAGCCGTAAGTATCAGCTAGTCCGCAATAAGCTAAAGCGAAGTTGGGATCTACTTGCAGCGCCTCTTCATAGGAGTGGATGGCGTTGGTCCAACCAGCGCGCGTAAATTTCCCGAAATGATAACGACCTAACAAGTAGAGACGGTGTGCTTCCGGATTCTCGGTCGCTTTCTTGGCAAAGGCGCGCGTTTCGTCGACACCTAGCTGGATCTGTAATGCCTGGACGACGCGTTTCGCCACGTCGCTTTGCACAGCCAGGATGTCTTTCATGTCGCCATCGTAGGTTTCGGACCAGAGATGAAAACCGTCGGCTACATTGACTAGCTGAGCGGTAATCCGAAGTTTATCGCCAGCTTTGCGCACACTGCCTTCTAACACCGTATTTACGTGAAGTTGTTCGCCGACTTTACGGAAGATGTCGTCCTCATTCTTGCCCTTAAAAGCGAAGGACGAACTGCGCCCTGGCACGTGCAGGCTTTTCACTTTCGTCAGCACGTTGAGCAATTCTTCCGTCATCCCGTCGCTTAGATATTCGTCGTTCTTATCTGCGCTCAGGTTTGCGAACGGAAGAACGGCGATCGATTTCGACGCTGATTGATTTGATGAGACCGCCGGCGTCTTCGTTCCCGCGCTGTAGCGACCGATAAAAAACAAACCGATCGAGAGCGACGCGCCAGCAATGACGACGTAAATCCATACGTACGATTTCCTGTGTCCTTGCGCGGTGAGATCGACATCTTCCGTGCGTTTCAATCCTTCCGGCGTCAATTCGAACGCCCAGGCGACAATGAGCGCGATGGGAAATCCGATGACGATTGCGAGCACAACAAGGCGCACTGTCCAATTCGGAATTTCGAAAAACGGGAAGACTTGGGTAGCAACTTGAACGAGCAGCCAACCGACGACGCCGTACGCGACCGCGACTTTGTAAACGTTGCGCCGCTTTAGCTCAGCGAAGAAGTTGCTCTCGCTCATTTCGAACCCGGCGCGGGCTTGGACAGCAATTTTTGGAACCGCGGATCTTCGCGGATCGGGTCCCACATCGGATCGTAATTTAAGTTCGCGACAGTTAGGCCGGCAGGAACTTCGAGAAGATGCGGCAGGGAGGCGATGGCAGCGTCGGTCTGGCCGAAGCGCGCCTGGATTTGAGCCAGAACGATTTCCGCGCCCGGTTTGTTCACGGCGTCGGTTTCGTAATCTTTGATTGCCTGAGTGGCTTGTTGCAGCGCTTTCTCTTTCTCGCCCAGTCCGGCATAGGCCAGCGCCAAGGTCGATGGGAGACCATTCGCCTCCGGCTTCACGATCGTGTCAGGAGTCGGCTTTGTCTCCTGCACCACGCGCTCGAACAGCTGCCGCGCTTCCTCCTTCTGGCCTAACCACTCGTGGCAGAAAGCCGCCTGAACCATAAACAACCTGACCCATGCGTCGGCTGGTTCATTGGCCGGAAGCGCTTGAATGCGGCGGCGCATAAAATCAGTAGCCTCTTTAAACTTGCGCTCGTACAAGAATTGATTCAGGCGGTTGTTAACGATGAAGTCGTCGAACGCGTCGGCCGGAATTTTAGCCATCTCCTGGTCCGCTTCCGCCAGCCGGCCTTCGTTCATGAGAACGCCGGCTTTGACCGCGCGCGCGTTGTCAGCGTCAGGTGCAATCTGAATGGCACGGTCGAGGCCGACGTAAGCTTCCTTGAAGCGGCGGAGATAGACGTAGTACTCCGCACCGACGGAGCTGAGCAATTGCACGTCCAGGGGATCGAGCTCAATCGCCTTGCGATAGTATGGCTCCGCTTCTTCCCACCGGCCCATCCGGCGCAGAACATATCCGAGGTACTCATTGACCAGGGCGCTATTGGGAAGGAGTTGCTGTGCCCGCTTATAAGACGAGAGCGCACCTTCGAAATCGCGCAGGACGCGATAACGATAACTTCCCTGTGCCACGTGGGCTTCGCCGAGGTCCGGTGCGAGTGACATGGCGTGATCGGCTGCCGTCTTGACTGCGTCGGCCGAGTTGGTTTTCGGATCGATCGTGTTGAAGTAAAGAAAACTGCGGAGGATGGAGAGTCGCGCCCAAGCCAGGGCAAAGTTCGGATCTAGCTCGACCGCCTTGGCGTAATTAACCGCTGCTCTTTGGTAAGTATCGTAGCCGTAGCTGGTGTGCTCAATGGAGAGGCCGCGCAGAAAGGCATCGTAGGCGGCGGCGTTCTCCGTCGGTTTGGCGGTGACGGCTTTTTGTTCGGTACCGGACAGTTTGGCGCTGAGTTGTTCGGCAATGGCGCTGGCGACTTCGCCCTCGACCGCAAAGACGTCGTCGAGCTTGCGGTTATAACTCTCGGCCCAGACATGCTCGTCGGTGGCGGCGCGGATCATCTGCACATTCACGTGCACGGCGTTGGCGATTTTCTGCACACTGCCTTCGATGACATTGGCGACGCCGAGCTGCTGACCGATTTCGCGCAGGTTGTCGGGCGCGCTTTTGTACTTCTGAGTCGAGGTTCGGGAGATCACCTTCAGGTCGGCAATCTTCGAGAGGCGTGTCAGGATTTCGTCCTGAATTCCTTCCGCGAAATAGGCGTTAGATTTGTCGTCGCTGAGATTTTCGAATGGCAACACTGCAATCGATTTTTGCGGGACCGATGAACCTGTAGCCGCTTCGGTGCGAGCCACACTAGCCGTATTTCGGGCCGTATAACGCCCGATAAAAATCAGTCCGATCGAAGCTGCCGTACCAACGATCACGACATAAATCCAAGCGTGACGTTTCCTGCTTCCTTGCGCGGTCAGATCGACATCTTCCGTTCTTTTCAGGCCTTGCGGCGTCAATTCAAACGCCCATGCGATGACGAGCGCGATGGGGAATCCGGCCACGATTGCGAGCACAACGAGGCGCACGGCCCAATTTGGAATTTCGAAAAATGGAAAAACCTGCGTGGCAACTTGAATCAAAAGCCAGCCGACGACTGCGTACGCGATCGCGACTTTGTAAACGTTGCGCCGCTTGAGTTCGGCGAAAAAAGAGTGCCTCTCGTTCATGGCTTCGTGCCGCCGGGCGGCGTGTATGGCAACGCTAGTTTCGCAAGGACGGCTTTGAAGTGCCGATCGTCACGCAACGGATCGAAACCGCGATTCCACAGCCAGGCTGCGAAAGCGCTGTTGTGCTTGACCGCATAGATTTCCAGTTCATCCAAGGCACGGTCACGTTGTCCCAATGATACGAGATAGAATGCGTACCAAATCGGGTCCCGACGGATGTCGGCATTGGCCGGCGAGGTCTCCAGGCTATCTACGGCAGCGGCGCGTTGGGCCGGGTCGGCCATGCCGCGGGCGAGCAACGCTATGGCATCTCCACTGTACCCTCTGAGTTTGCCTAACGAACGTAGCTCCGTTTCCGCCTCTGAATACATCTTGCGGTCGATGTATTGAGTGGCGGCCCAGGTATGCGCTGCCCCGAATTCGGGGTGTGCTGCGAGAACGCTTTTGATCTGGGCCTCCGCCGCGTCATCACGCCTCAAGGCGGCCAGGGCGCCGGCATGAATAACGCCGATGATAGGCGATAATGGATCGAGCTGTTGAGCGCGCTCGATCTCGCGCAAGCTCGCTTCAAGCTGTCCAACCGTGGAGAGAAACTGCGCATATTGATTGACCGCTTCAGCGTCACCGGGTGCCAGTACGAGGGCGCGGCGGAATGCCTGATCGGATTCAGACCAGTGGCACCGAAAAATGTTCGCCAGCCCAACCGCGACGTAGGCCGAGGCCGTGTTAGGGTCGAGTGCAAGAGCGCGTTGCGCGGCCGACTCGCCTCGCGGCAGCGCATCCTCGAACGAGTCGAGTCCATAAGAAGGTAGAAGGAACTCGGTTACGGCCAACGCGCCCCACGCCTGCGCATAACCCGCGTCGAGGTTTACTGCCTTTTGAAACGAATTCCTTGCTTCGAGCAATCCCGGACCTCTGGCCGCAAGCAAAGTTAGTCCACGCAGATAAAGTTCATGCGCTTGCGGATTGTTCGTGCTACCAGCGACAAGTGGTTGCCCGGCGCCGCCCGTGAGCTGGACGCGCAATTTGCTCGCAATCGCCTTGGCAATTTCATCCTCAACCGCAAAAACGTTGTCGAGTTTGCGATCGTACTTCTCGGACCACGCCTGCAACCCGTTTTGCACATCGACTAACTGCACGTTGATGCGCACCTGATCGCCGGCCTTTTGCAAACTGCCCTCCAGAATATGTGCTACTCCGAGCACCTGGCCGATTTTGTGCAGATCGAGATCGGTGCCCTTGAATTGGAAAGCCGATCGTCGCGCCGCTACTTTCAAATTCGGAATTTGCGCGAGGGCGTTGAGTATTTCCTCGGTAATTCCATCACTGAAGTAGGCAGTGTTCTTGTCATCGCTCAGATTTTCGAACGGCAGTACTGCGATACTTTTCCCCGGAACTGTGGCCGTTTCGATGCGAGCCGCGCTGGCACTACTCCAAGCCGTATAGCGACCAAGAAAAAATAATCCGATCGAGATCGCGACGCCAATCATCACAACGTAGATCCAAACGTATTTCTTTGGCTTTGAAGCGGCCGGCATCGCGTCAGCCGTTTCCGTTCGCTTAATTCCCTGCGGTGTCAGCTCGAACATCCACGCCAACACCAGCGCAACAGGCAGACCAAGGATGATGAGCAGAACCATTGCGCGAAGTGCCGAGTTGGGAACGTCGAAAAGTGGAAAAACCTGCGCGATTCCCTGCGAAAGCGCCCAGCCTCCGACGATGTAAGCAATCGCGATCTTGTAAACGTTGCGCCGCTTCAGCTCGGCGAAGAAGTGGTCGATCTTCATTTCGAGGACGCGCGGAATTCGCGCGTCGGCACAATCTTCTCTGCGAGCGCTTCGAAACGCGGATCACCGCGAAGCGGAGCGAGCAGCGGATCGACACGTATAGGTCCGATGTTAAAGCCGTCGCGCTCTTGATAACCCTGCTCGAGCCAGTTGATCGCCTCATTGCGATCACCCAGGCCGAGGTAAACCAAAGCCAGTGAGTAAGCCGCAGTGTAATGTTGCTCTCGCCGCTGGCGCAGCTGTTGAAGGATTTTCTGCGCGTCATCTTTTCGACCCTGCGCAGCGTAAAGCCGGCCCAACATTCCGAGCGGAACGGGATCCTCGGTGATGGCAATTGCCTTCTGATATTCCGAAATCGCTTCCGGAATGGCGCCTTTCAACTCCAAGGCCAACCCTAACGCGTACCGGGCGTAGTAGAATGCGCCGTCCATCTCCACCGTCTTGCGCAACTGCGCGATGGCCTCATCGAGACGCCCCAAATGAATGTAGGCCCACCCGAGATTGCTGTTGATGACGAGCGAAAGTGGGTCGAGCTCGACTGCGCGTTTCATTTCGGTGAGTTCGCGCTCGTTCTGACCGACGTTTGCCAGCGTATCGTTGGCGAACCATTGATGCGCGGTCGCGTCGTTCGGATTCAATTGCAAAGCCCGTTCGTACTCACTGATTGCGCCGGGATAATCGAATCCGTTGAGTCCCTTGAGTGACGCCAGAGCAGCATGGGCACTGGACGACGTGTCATCCAATGCGAGCGCTTTCTTCGCCGCGGCCTCAGCTTGGGGAAAACAATCTTTCGGCGCGCCTCCATTGAAAGCCGGGAGCAGCTTCCACGATTGGGCGAGACCGGCATACGCCTGGGCATAGTTCGGATCCTTTTCGATCGCTTGATTGAAGTAGTCGATCGATTTCCGCAGATCGTCCGCGGTACGTTTGTTCCAGAAGAACCGGCCTTTGAGGTAGAGCTCGTGCGCCTCCGGGTTCTCCGTCGGCTTTTTCGATATCGCGGTTTTCTCCGAGCCGGTGAGTCTTGCTTGCAACATTTCGGCGATCGTCTTCGCAATCTCGCTTTCGACCGCGAACATATCGGTCAGTTTTCGATCGTAAGTGTCGGCCCAAAGATGCGCGTCGGTCAGCGCGTTGATCAGCTGCACATTCACCCGGACCTGATCGTTAGACCTCTGCACGCTGCCCTCGAGGATGTTCGCCACGCCAAGTTCCCGCGCGACATCGCGCAAATTTTCCGGCGCACTCTTATATTTCTGCGTCGAAGTGCGGGAGATCACCTTGAGATCTGCGATCTTCGACAAGCGCGTGAGGATTTCGTCCTGGATGCCTTCCACGAAATAGGCGTTGTCAGGGTCCCGGCTCAGGTTGCCAAACGGCAGGACAGCAATGCTCTTCGCCGGTATCGCCAAGGCTTCAGCAGGCGCGCGTTTCGCCTCTTCGTTTGAACGCATCCCCGGCACAAACCGCGATAGGAAAATGGCAATCACCAAGAGCCCTCCGATTCCAATCGCAAGCAACATCGGCTTGCCTCGCTTCGGCTCAGCCTCCGTAAGTTTCTGCTGGGCGCTCTCAAATTTCTCTGGCAACGCAGGATTGCCGGTGTCGTCGGTGTAAAGGTTAACGACCGAAACGCGAACGCCGTGCTTCACTTCGCACTCGCCAAGATCGTGCAAGTATGGTTTCCAGCGAGGGTAATGCTCGAGGTCTTCGGCGACGTGTTTTGAAAGCAAAATGTGGCCGGCATCGCCACAATCCATTATCCGCTGCGCAATATTGATTCCGGCGCCGGCGATGTTCGATTGTTCGTTCAGATCGGTGACCGCATTGACCGGACCACTGTGAATTCCCATTCGCACCCGAAGTTCGGGATGTTTTTTAAGTTCTTTGCTGATCTCCAGTGCGCACAACGCCGGCGCTTCAGGAGTAGTTTGAAACACCAACGCAGCCCCGTCACCTGTGGGGAGTCGCAACAGCTTGCCTTCGGCATGGGCGGCGCGGAACTGCTCGGTGCCATGCACAATCTTGCGCAAAATATCGAGTTGCTCGCTCTGCTGATTGATCAGCAACTGCGAGTAACCAACAATGTCGATGAACAAGACGTGCCCGATCTCGAACTTGAGTTCCGAAGGAGCTGGGGAGGACATGCTGCTCGTCATCTACTTTTCCTGGCAGAGCTTCTCGAAGCGCGGATCTTTGCGAAGATTGTCCCAGTCTGGATCGATCCGCAGAAGCGCCGGCGTCACCGGACTTCCATAGGAAATACTGAGCAGGTGTTGCAGGGCGCCGATCGCGCTGTCCTTCTCGCCGAAATGAGCCTCGATGCGGGCGAGGGTGTCTTCATATCCAGGGCCGACGACGGCGTCTTTGGACGCCGGCAATAAAGCAATCGCCCGTTGGCTGTGCGCGATTGCGCCGGCCTTGTCATCGAGCCAGGTCTCGGCCCAGGCCAGCTGATTCAGTAACTCCGTATTGTCAGGCTGCGTGCGCAGAAGCTCGTTCACGGTTTGCTTTGTCTTCTGGTAGGCCGCGGACGCTTCGGCGGCGTGGCCGGCGTGTCGCTCCAGATCGCCGAGAATATTCTCAGAGGCTCCGAGAGAACTGCCCAGGGCGTTGGGGTCTTCCAGCTGCGCCTTAAGCAGCGCGATGGCGGAATCATACTTGCGCAGAAGAATGGCGTTCGCCGCCACGATGCCTGCATATAGTATGTCGCCTCGCTTTGGTTGGATCGTGTCGAGAAGCGTTTGGGCCTGCGCGACATCGCCAGTCAGTTGAAAGCTGATCGCGAGGAATCCGATGACGGTCGAATTTTGCGGATTGAGATCGCGCGCTCGTCCGAGCTTTTTCTGCGCAGCGGCGGCATCGCGCATGTCCAGATCGGTCAACGACGCATCAGTGAGCAGGAAAATATTTTGTGGGTCGAGCTCAATGGCTTGCGCGTAGAATCGACGGCTGTCTTCCCACCAACCCCGCCGGCGAGCGAGACCGCCGAGAAACTCTACGGCTACCGCATTGTTTGGATATTGCCGGTGGACCGCTTCAAGCTGGGCTTTAGCGCCTTCATAATCACGCTCCACGAAATATTTGTAGAGGCCGCTCGCCAATTGCGTCTCGACCAGGTCCGGTCCGAACTTCGTCGCCATCTCGAGCGCTTTACGGGCTGCTTCCCGACGTTGCGGTGATTGGTCGATATTAATAAAGAGCAGGCCATTCTGGCGGCATAAATGGGCCCATGCGACGGCGAACTCAGGATCAAGCCGCACCGCGTCTTCAAATGCCTCGATCGACTTCAGCACGCTCCCGCGAAAATCGTCTACGCCACCCTGGAAGGCGAGGCCCCGCAAATAAGCGTCGTAAGCATCGGGATTTTTGGTAGGGCGAGCGGCTAGTTCACGCTTCTCGCTGCCACTCAGCTTTGCGTTTAACTGATCAGCGATCGCCCCGGCGACTTCGGCTTCCACTCCGAAAATATTTTGTAATTCGCGATCGTAACTCTCCGCCCACACGTGCTCATCGGTCGCAGCTTTGATCAACTGCACATTGATGTGCACCGCATTGCCGGCTTTTTGTACGCTGCCTTCGAGTAAATTAGCCACGCCGAGTTGCTGGCCTACTTCGCGCAAGTTATCCGGCGAGCTTTTGTATTTTTGAGTGGAGCTACGGGAGATGACCTTTAGATCGGCGATTTTCGACAAACGAGTGAGGATCTCGTCCTGGATACCTTCAGCAAAGTAGGCGTTTGATTTGTCTTCACTAAGGTTTTCAAATGGCAGGACAGCAATGCTCTTCTCCGGGATTCCTGAATCGGTAGGAGATGGCTGGATCGCGGCCTTTTTCTTACGAGAAAGTTCGCCCTGCAACTCATCGGTGATCTGCTTGGCGACTGCGCTCTTAATGGTCTCAGCCAACGAAGGGGCCGCTGTAGCGGTCGACTGAGGCAGTGCCGCTGATCGGTGTTGGTCGAGCGTGCGCATAATCGCGGGCGCGACAATCACTGACACGATGGCAAGCCCGAAGGTGAGTGCGATGAGCAATCCCACGACAATAAAGATCGCCCGCGCAACCGGCGAGAGTCCTTTGCGCGGGCCTTTCGACAAGGTTCGAATCCCCCCACGCTCTTTCCCGAATCGCGTCGGCGGCGTGGGATTGCCAATTGTCTCGGCGTAAAGATTAACTAACGAGACAACAACTCCGTGTTTCACTTCCACGTCGCCCAGTTCATGAAGGTACGGCTGCCATCGACGCTGTTGCGCCAGATCGTCGGCGACACGTTTACTCACGAGAATATGGCCGGCATCGCCGCAATCCATCACTCGCTGCGCGATGTTGATGCCTACGCCGGCGATGTTTTCGCGGCCGTTTGCATCCTTCACGTGATGGATCGGGCCGCTGTGGATTCCCATCCTCACCGGCAGACTCGGCTGCGCGCGCAAAGCTCGGCTAATCTGCAAGGCGCATTCGACCGGCACTTCCACTGAACCGGTGAAAACCAGCGCCATGCCGTCGCCCGTCGGCAAAATGGTAAGCTCTCCTGCAGCCGCCGCCTCGCGCGCCGCTTCGGTGCTGCGCACGACCTGGTTCAACTCCTGAAGCGCTTCTGATTGTTCGTCGGTCAGCAGCTTCGAGTAGCCGACGATGTCCATGAAGAGTACGTGTGCAATCTCCAGGCGCTTAGCCTTGTGTTCGTCAGCCATGAGGCGGGACTCTAATGGCTGAGCGTAACCCTCTCTAGCCTATTCTTTTGCCGCGAGCGAGGCGACGATTTTTAGAAAGTCTGAAGAGAACCACGGATTAAACGGATAGCACGGATAAGGCTCAGGCATGAAGATCAGGCGTGTCGTGTTCGGCAGCTTCTCGCGGGCGCAATACGCGTTTCCATTCCAATCGGGCGTTCTCAAAATTAAGCAGCAGGGCCAGATCTAACCCTGTGATGTTTAGATACCCAACCATTTGAGCTACGTGCGTGTCGGTGAAACAAGACGCCACTTTGGGATCGACGATCACAGCATCATCGACAATCAGATCAGGAATGAGGTTGCCAATTAATTCGCCGCGATAGAAAACGGGAAATGCTCTTTGGATCGAAAGGCTGTGGCCACGCCGCTTCAATTCGATGATCATTGCGCGTTCGTAGAGTTTTCATCCAGGCCCGGTCTTAACTCGTTGAGCACATCCATTGCGGCCCCGATGATTTTGCCACTCAACTCCTCGTAAATCATCTCTTCATCCGTTTTATCCGTGTGATCCGTGGTTCAATTGTCTTTCGGCGCGAGCGAGGCGACGATTTTTTCGAAGCGCGGATCGCCGCGGAGCGGGTCCCAAAAAGGGAGCAGTTTTAAGGCGCCGTAGCTCAGCACGAGCGATGCGACGGGAGCACGCAGCCCGGCTTCCAGTTGCTGCAAGGCAAGCTCCTTGTCACCGGCCCAGGCTGCCGTGATCGCGAAATAGTGAAGGACGCGGCTGCCGTTGACGACGTCTTTTTCCACCGGCATGAGTGCGATCGCTCGACGGCCTTCGTCCAAGGCCAGATCTTTCCGGCCAAGAGCAGCGTCGATTAAGCCGAGGACACAAAGTGTTGGGCCGTAGTCCGGCTGCGCCTGCACGAGCTTCTCCTGCCGGGCGCGGGCCGCTTCAAACGCAGTGTGCGCTCTTGCCTCATCTTTGGTCATCCGCGCCAGCAGCCCTTCGCCAAAGCTGTGGCTCAGAATGATCGCGCCTTCGTTCCAGCATTGATTATCGCCCAACGCTACGAGTGCTCGTTCGGCCGCACTCGGATCGCGTTCGGCCAGAGCGCAAAAGAACCAGATGTCCGCGGCGCTGACAATGGCGCCTGACCCTTGGGCGAGAATTGCATCAATTGTCTGGCCCAGCGGCCGGGTGTCCCCTTTCCAGCACATGTACCATAGTCCACGATTGGCTCGCGTTTCGACGTTGTCGGGCATGATCGCTGAC
>DASXHS010000057.1:0-6773 GCA_036488345.1 Candidatus Udaeobacter sp. | reverse complement strand
GTTCTTCGGATGCGGCTGCGACTTGAAACCGCAAAGTCGGGTTGAGTTGCAACAGTCGGCGCGCGACTTCCATCATCATCGGAAAGATTTTTCGTAATTCGCGCGAACGACTGCCCGGAAAAAGTCCGATTAGATTCGGATTGCGGTGAGTGTCTATCTTTTGCGACTCAAGCCTTTCGATCATTGGATGCCCGACAAACACTGCGCGGAGTCCTGATGCTGTGTAGAGATCAGCCTCAAACGGAAAAATGCAGAGCACAAGATTGATGAAGCGCGCCATTGTTTTGATGCGACCATGGTTCCACGCCCAGACCTGCGGGCTGATGTAATAAATTGTTTTGTGGCGTTGCGATTGCCTTCGCAGCGCGCGCGCGAGTCGCAAATTAAAACCCGGATAATCGATCAAAACGACGGCGTCGGGTTTGGTTTCCTGAATTTCCGTAAGCGTCTGACGGAATTGTTTCCGAAAATAACCGTACTTTCTCAGGACCTCCCATAAACCGAGGACGGCCGCATCACCGATCCAGTTCTTAAATTGCGCGCCGGCGATCTCCTGCATTTGCGGGCCGCCGCGTCCGATGAATTTCAGCTGAGGATCCAACACGCGCAGCGAGCGCATCAATGCTGCGCCGTGATTATCGGCACTCACTTCACCGGCGACGAAATAGATGGTCATGGCTTTCATCTCCGTTGTAGCCACGAGCCTGTGACCCGTCCACCGTTGATGCTCACAAAAAGACCGCCGAGAGGCCGGTGCCTACAGCAAACAATGACCGAGCCGGCTTATCCACTCGCCGAGATTTGCTTCGTGATTTTAACCGCCAATTCCAACGCCGCCGTCGCTTGAGAACCGGAAACACGCGGCTGTCGTCCGGTGCTTGCGCATTCAATGAAGGACGTGAGCTGAAGCCTGAGTGGTTCGCCGTGTTCGATCTCGGCTCGGTCACGCCAAATTTGTTTGCCGACGCGGCGATAAATCTCGCCGCTTTGATTTTGATAATCCAGCGAGATGTACGCGTCTTCCTGAAAGATTCGAATCTTCCGCATCCGCTCGGGGCTAATGCGGCTGGCGGTTACGTTCGCCACGCAACCGTCTTCAAAGTGGAGCCTCGCATTAGCAATGTCTTCGCTCTGGCTCAGCACGGGCACGCCGACTGCGTCGATACTCCAGAGAGGCGAGTGGACAAAATTCAAAATGACTTCGAGATCGTGAATCATCAAATCGAGCACGACGCCGATATCAGCGCTGCGTTCGGTGTACGGCGAGAGTCGATGCGATTCGATGAAGCGCGGGTGCGTCAGATGTTTTTCGAGCGCGCCTAAGACGGGATTGAATCGTTCGACGTGACCCACTTGCAGGATGAGACCGTTAAGTGCAGCCAAATCGGAAAGCTCGGTAGCATGCGCAGTGTTGTCGGTAATTGGTTTCTCGATGAGCACATGCTTACCCTTGGCGAGGAGAGCGCGTGCAACGTCGTAGTGAGTATTGGTGGGCGTTGCCACGGAAGCGGCATCGACCATCGAGATGAAATCATCGAGAGATTTACAAGAGGCCGCTCCGAATTTGCTCGCAATGGTGCTACTCCTGGACGGCTCCACGTCATATACCGCGGTGAACTCAGCGGACGGAATTTCCCCGTAGAGCCGTGCATGATTGCTTCCGATATGCCCAACACCAACAACGCCAACGCGCAGCTTTTTCATTGGTCCCTCAAGGCAGTCAACTCCGAAAGCTTTCGGGGGTCAACGCTCGAAAGTCTTCGGGAACAACTTACTTCTGCGGCCAGTTAGCAAGGAACCATTGGTAAGTTTGCGCGATGCCTTTTCTCAGCCGGATCGTGGGCTGCCAGCCGAGCGCACGAATTTTGTTCACGTCTAAAAGCTTGCGCGGCGTGCCGTCCGGCTTCGTTTTGTCCCAAGCAAGTTCGCCCTCGAAACCTACTACATCGCAGATTAACTCGGCCAGCTCGCGAATGGTGACGTCTTCGCCGGAGCCGATGTTGATGATTTCGGGCGAATCGTATTTCTCGAGCAACAAGAGACAGGCGGCAGCAAGATCGTCCACATGCAAAAATTCGCGGCGCGGGTCTCCTGTTCCCCAGACGATCAACTTTTTCTTATTTCGGATTTTCGCTTCGTGCGCCTTGCGCAGGAGCGCCGCGAGCGCGTGTGATGTCTCCAGATCGAAGTTGTCGTTAGGGCCGTAGAGATTTGTCGGCATAACCGAAATGAAGTTCGCGCCGTACTCGCGCGCATATGCCTGGCAAAGCTTGATTCCGGCGATCTTGGCGACTGCATAAGCTTCATTGGTTGGCTCCAGCGGGCCGGTCAGCAGCGCGCTTTCGGGAATCGGTTGTGGCGCCAGTCTGGGATAAATGCAGGAGCTACCAAGTAAGAGCAGCTTGCCGACTCCAGTCTGACAGGCCGATTGAATAACGTTGTTCTGGATACGCAAATTTTCGAGAAGAAACTCCACCGGATAATCATTATTTGCCTTTATCCCGCCGACCTTCGCCGCAGCCAGAATCACGATGTCCGGCCTCAGTTCCGCAAAGAACTTGGCAACTGCAGATTCGTCACCAAGATCAATCTGCGATCGACCGCGCGTTAGCAGATTAGTAAAATCCTCCGCCTCGAGTCGCCGAACGAGCGCGCTCCCGACCATTCCGCGATGGCCGGCAACAAAGATTTTGTCAGATTTCTTCAACTGCACTGTAGTTTCTCTAGTCAGAAATTGCCCGGCAGGCAAGATGCCCAGAGGTGGGTTTGGTCTTGCTGAGAATAACGCATCCATTTTGAATCCGGAGGAATGAGATTCATCCTCTGGTTCGCCGCGATATGGATAGCGAGTGGCGCCTTTGGCCAAAGATCGCCCGCAGCCAGGGCGCCGGTCGATCAACTCATTCCCTGGTTGTTGGATGAAGACCAACAATTGCGCGGCGTCCCGTTCAGCGAAGTGATTTTCGATACGACCGGTAGAAAGGTGCTGCCGTTTGAGGCGAACAACTCCGTCGATCAGCGTGTCGCGAAAGCGATCAGCGCCGCGTGCGATGAGACGATGAAGCGATTAAACGCGCCGGATAGCGCGATTCAAAATGTCGATCGAATCAACGAAGTAAGCAGCCATTTCGAAGACACTCTGCGTGAGCTGCTCAACACGACTCCCGGTTTGCAATGCGATTTCCCTCTCACGGTCGATGGCAAAATCCAACGTTCGGGCTATCCGGATTTGCGCATCACCGATGTGGAGAGCAAACGCGTGTTCTATTTAGACCCGAAACTTTATGCCGCCGGAAGTCGCGACAGCAGTTTCCGCACATTTTATTTCGAGCCAAAGAAGTCGACGAATAAAGTGCGCGATGATGCGGTGCATTTCGTCGTTGGATTTGAGCACGCGCCACGATCTGTAGCCGCCTCGCTAAGTCGAGGCGATTTGGGTGGGTCGAATAACACGGCGACACAGCGCCGTAACCACAATTCTACGTGGAAATTCACGCGCTGGGATCTCGTCGATCTTTCGCGGTTTACCGTCAAACTGAAGGCCGAATTTCAAGGGAGCAATCACGATATGTACCGGTCGGAGGCGATAGTCGCTTCAAGCGCAAAGTGACATGCTGGCTGGTCATGCTCCTTAGAGCGAAATACTATCGATCACGAGCAGGAGCACGAGTAGGAGTTGCTGAGCACCTCGCAGGAAGGTAATGGTATTATGCTTAATGATCTCCGGGGCGAAGGAAACATTTCAGTTCGACGCGATTGACGATGTCCTAAGCGACATCGCCAAGGGGCGTATGGTGATCGTGACCGACGACGACGATCGCGAGAACGAAGGCGATCTGGTTATGGCCGCGGAAAAAGTGACGCCTGAAGCGGTCAATTTCATGGCGACGCACGGCCGTGGCTTGATTTGTGTCCCCATTTCGAATGAGCGCGCCGATCAACTCGGCTTGCAACGCATGGTGACGCAAAACCGGGAAAAGCATAACACGGACTTCACCGTTTCAGTGGATGCGGCGCGAGGTGTGACGACCGGCATAAGCGCCTACGATCGCGCGACGACGATACTGGCCATCGCCAATCCGAAATCTGCGCCGGAAGATTTGAACCAACCTGGTCACATATTTCCACTGCGCGCAAAAGATGGCGGGGTGCTGCGGCGCGCCGGTCACACGGAGGCGGCTGTGGATCTGGCAAGAATGGCAGGCCTGCAAGAGGCGGGCGTGCTGTGTGAAATTTTGCATGACGACGGCACCATGGCGCGTCTACCGGAGCTGATGGAATTTCGCAACAAACACGCGCTGCGCATTTGCACGATCCAGAGTTTGATCGCACACCGGCGCAAGAGCGAGAAGCTCGTGGAGCTGGAGCAAATTGTAAAAATGCCAACCGATTACGGCGATTTCGATTTGCATCTGTACCGCTCCAGGGTCGATGGACAGCACCATCTTGCACTCGTGAAAGGTCAGATTGACAAAAACAAACCCATCCTCGTACGCGTGCACAGCCAGTGTCTCACCGGTGATGTTTTTGCGTCACGCCGATGCGATTGCGGAAATCAATTACACGCGGCGCTGCGGCAAATCGAGGAGGAAGGCCAGGGCGTTCTGGTTTACATGCGACAAGAGGGCCGCGGTATAGGATTGGCAGCGAAAATCCACGCTTACAAGTTGCAGGAGGAAGGCTTCGACACCGTAGAGGCCAACGCGAAACTTGGGTACGCAACTGACCTGCGCGATTACGGACTCGGCGCTCAGATTCTTTTCGATCTGGGCGTCCGACAGTTCCGGTTCCTCACAAATAATCCGAAGAAAGTTGTGGGCTTGGAGGGCTACGGCTTGGAAATGATCGAGCAGGTGCCGATCCGGGCCGAAGCCAACCCGCACAACGAAAAATACCTCGAAACGAAAAAGACGAAGCTCGGGCACTTGCTGTAAATGACGAAGCTCGAATGTCGAATGACAAAGGAATGATCAAATGCCGAATTGCAAAGAGCGAGGCCTCGGATCGTTTGTCATTCTGTGCTCGTCATTGATTCGTCATTCGTCATTCGTCATTCGTCATTTTTAGATGTCGAAAGCCTCGCCGTCTCCTCCGGGAATTGCAAAAACAAGACGCACGTTCCACATCGTTGCGAGCCGCTTTAATGCGCAATACGTAGACGGACTCATAGATCACGTGACAGACGAATTGCGCGAGCTGGCGCCACAGAGTACGATTTCGGTTCATCGCGTCCCTGGCTCATTCGAGATTCCTGTGATAGCGCGCGAAGTTGCGATCCAAAACAAAGCCGACGCGATCATCGCATGCGGGGTGATTCTGCAAGGCGAAACCAATCACGCACAGAACCTCAGTCGCTCCGTTACTGATGCCTTGCAGTGCCTCGCCATAGAGCACGGCGTGCCGGTAATCAATGCAGTACTCAGTTTTGATAACGAAAACCAGGCGCGGGCGCGTTGTCTTGAAAATAAAATAAACCGCGGAACCGAAGCCGCGCGTGCAGCAGTGGAAATCGCGAACGTTTTGTCGGGAGTTCGTAGCAACCAAGGAGCGGCGGTTTCCAAACCGCCGAGAGATAATGGGTAAACGACGCCGAGCGCGGGAAGCCGCAGTTCAATATCATTTCTGGCGTGATCTCCAGCACGGTGAAGGGCCTGACAAGATCGATGAGTTCTGGGAGTTTTGCCCCGCGCCAGAGCGGGTGCGAGAATTCGCGCAGCCCTTAATCGAAGGCATGGTGGTGCATTTGCCGGACATCGACGAACGCATTCGCCGTTACTGCGAGAACTACGAATTTCGCCGGATTTCACCAGTGGATCGGAACGTTCTTCGGCTGGCGATTTACGAAATGCTTTATCGCGACGACATTCCGCCGGTCGTTTCCATCAACGAGGCGATCGAACTGGCCAAGGCTTACGGCGGCGCCGATTCAGGCCGATTTGTGAATGGTATTCTCGATCGTATTCGAAAAGATTTGGATCGGCCCGCGCGCGAGCCGGTATCGAAACGCGTGGAGTAGTGGAGTGATGGAGTGATGAGATAAGTTTGCCCTTCACTACTCCAACACTCCAACACTCCATGAGATTCCTCGAAACTCTCGCCAAGCAATTCGCCGGCAAACCAATCGACTGGGACGAGCTCGAAGAAACGCTCATCCGCGCCGACCTCGGTGTGCCGATGACAATGCGCATCATCAAAACGCTCCAGGAACGCGAAGCCTGGGCTTTACTGGGAATCGGCGACGTAATCAAAGCGGTACGCGAAGAGATCGCGCGCATTTTGCCGCGCGATCCGGCGCCAATTCGTCGAGCGACAGGCAAACCTACTGTGATTTTGATTGTCGGCGTGAACGGAACGGGCAAAACAACGTCGACAGCAAAACTCGCGCGTAATCTCATGCGTGACGGCCACTCGGTTATGCTCGCCGCCGCAGACACCTTTCGCGCCGCCGCTATCGAACAACTCGATATCTGGGCAAAAAGACTCGGCGTTGAAATCGTTCGCGCCCAGCATGGCGCAGATCCCGCCGCGCTTTGTTACGAAGCGTATCAGACGGCAGCCAAGCAGGAGATTAACTTTTTGCTTTGCGACACTGCCGGCCGGCAACACACCAAGGCAAACCTCATGGCCGAGCTGCAGAAGATAAAACGCACTCTGGAAAAACTCGACGCCGACTCACCGCAAGAGACGTTGCTGGTCGTCGATGCGAGCACAGGCAGCAACGCTCTAAGTCAGGCGCGAGAGTTCCACAACGCGCTTGGACTCACTGGCCTGAT
>DASXHS010000211.1:0-25706 GCA_036488345.1 Candidatus Udaeobacter sp. | reverse complement strand
CGCCGTAGGCGATCGCGACCGTGGTCGTCATCGGCACAATGACCCCGTAGTCGAGCGTCATTTCAAAAATCATCACGATCGCCGTGATTGCCGCGCCGGTGGTTCCGCCGACGATGCCCGCCATTCCGACCACGGCGAATGCAGCCGGGCTGATGGTGATGCCAGGGAAAATATGCTGGAGGAAAATGCCGTAGGCGCCGCCTAACGTGGCGCCGAGGAAAAGTGCGGGAGAAAAAACGCCACCCGATGCGCCCGAGCCGAGAGTAAGCGAAGTTGCGAAAAGTTTGAGCGCGAAAAGAAGCAGGAGCAGCCAGAAAGAGTTAACCGTCCTGGAAAGGACGTCCTGGATCGTGGCATAGCCCACACCTTCAATCTGGTAGGCACCGGTCTGGCGAAGGAGCACATACATAAGAATGCCAACCAGGAGCATGCCGCTCATATGGCGCAGGTAGGGATTGCGAATTTTCGCTTCGAAGAAATCTTCGAAGGCGTAGATCGACCGGATATAAACGACCGAGACCAGACCGATGATCAAACCCAGCCCGACATAGGCGATGAGGAGAAGCGGATGGGTGAGATGAAAGTAGCTGATCCGCAACTCCGGAATGGCGAAGGCCGGGTTCGGTCCAAAGAAAAAGCGGCCCACGTAACTGGCGCTTGCGGTTGCAATCGCCACCGGCACAAGAGTCCAGACGCTGACTTCGTGGAGCAAAAGTTCCGCTGCGAAAAGTATGCCGCCCAGCGGAGTGTTGAACGTCGCGGCGATGCCAGCGCCGGCGCCGGCCGCGATCAACGTGGTGCGCTGCCACGCTGGAATGCGCAGCCATTGACCGACGCTCGAACCGAAAGCCGAACCGATCTGAATGATCGGACCCTCGCGGCCGACCGATCCGCCGCTGCCAATCGAGAGCGCGGAGGCGAGCGATTTGATCACAGCGACAACCGGCCGAATGACGCTTTTGTTGTAATAGATTGCGTCCATCACTTCCGGGACGCCGTGACCACGCGCTTCCGGTGCGAAAGTTCGTACCAGCCAGGTCACACCAATAGCGCCGACGACCGGTGCGAAAATAATGAGCGGACCCCACGGACCGGGCGGCGTGTGGACGTTGGCTTCGTAAAAAAAGGAAATCTTTCCGAGAAAAAACAGATTGTGCAAAAATGCGATCATCCCGCGAAACACCCACGCGCCGCATCCACCCACCAATCCGATCAGCACCGCAAGCAGCCAGAAACGCAGAGGGGAAAGCGCGGCCTTTTTCGGAGGCTCACCTTCTTTAGGGCGAGACAATGCTACCGGAGTTTCTATGCGAAGTTCGGCCACGAGAGAGATTTTTCATCGGCGCCATCCGGCGCGCGCTGTTCAAAACTGCACGCCCACGATAGGGCGAACCGCAGCTCCCTTCAATAAACGAACTCGCAGCGATACAAATGCCGCGAATTTGGTGGAAGAATTGACAGGCAAACCAAAAAAGACGTGAGGGTGGGGGAAGATCGATGTTCTCAGTGGATCGTCTTCGGCTCCGGACCAGAATAGGGGGCAGTCAACAAACTTAACAAAGTTACCACGGGCTGAGCCGTAAAGCTGATGAATGGCCGAGGGAGGCGACCGAAGTGAGCCGAGCTATTTCAACAAAGTGTCTGGTGAGGCTCCGCCCACGATCGCGGAGCACAAGCAATCCGCGCAAGACTTCGTCAAAGGCTGCCGAAGCCTTTTTTTCAACTGCGCGGATTGCGTTGTGCTGTGCCTTGGACCAGTAAAATTACCTGGAGTCCACGTGGATTTGATCGACTACGGTACGATCTCCGTCCTGTATCAAACGTACGTGGACCTTGGCGTTGTTCTTAACGTCGGTGTTCGCGAGTACTTTGCCGTCTGGCCCGATTACCTGGACCTTGTCACCAATAACGAAGTGGACCGGCTTTCCCGTGCCAGGATCGAGGGTGATTGCTGCCCCAGGCGAATAATCGGTAACCGTTCCTGAAGTCGCAGCGTTGCTCGTGTTTGAAGTTGTCGCCCGCTGAGACGTTGTCGTTGACGACGTAGCACTGGTTTGTGCTTGAGCGTAAGCGACGACTAACATCGCGCTGCAGATGAGAACCAACAATTGTTTCATAATTTCCCTTTCATTTTGTTTTGTTTTTTGTCTGCTTACCCGCCCCAATTATCGCCCGATTTATCGATGTTCCTGCCAACTGGCCGGGCAAATAAATGGTTCGTCAGGTAATAGAAGTATCGAGTCTCGGGCGAGCCTCAGGCTGGTAACTAAAGTAGCGAAAACGAACCCCTCTTCGCATCATTCCGTCGTATCGCCTTGTGATGTCGTATCCAAACCGATGACCTGCTCCGAAACTCGAATCATAATCGCGTAAGACCGGCGCGTTGCCTGTTCCCCCGTGGGTGCCCACAACCGTTCCTATGATGATCAAAGTTACCAACGACAAAACGATAAAAAGAACACACGATGTCAGCAATCGCCTGAATAGAAGCATAGGACGTTTAGAAGGAAGCGAAGCTCGGCTGCCGCATGATTTTGCGGAAAGGCCGAGCTTTGAGCGTCGCAAGTCGTGACTGCTTGATCTTCCTGATTAAGTTGAAAGTCCGAGCTACCGGCGAACTGGTGCGACCACCTTACGCTGCGTGACTGCAGGACGCATCGCTGTAGGACGGGCCACCACAGGGCGTGTCGTTGCCGCACGGGTCATTGCAGGGCGCCTCGCTGCAGGTTGCGCCGTTGCGATAGCTCGTCGTTGTCCGACCCCACGCGCCGCGAAACGGCGCCCACCAAAATAGCCGTTCCTGTTTACGTTGACGTATTTGTTGACGTCCTTAACGACGACATCGTTGTCACTATAGTAGTAACTTGCTCCCCACCAGGGCGCGCCGCCGTAGTAATAACCGGAGTACACTGGTTGGTAATCCGCCGCATAATAAGCGGCGTACGTTGGTTGGTAACCCGCCGCATAATATGTGGCGGACGATTGTTGGTAATCCGGCGCGTAATACGCGCGATCATAGCCACCGCGGGCCACATCGACGCCGACATAGTCAGCGCATCCAGCCATTCCAATGGTTGCTCCGATGAACATTGCGATGATGATCACATATCTTGGTAACGAAGTTTGCGTTTTCATATTTGGTTGCTCCCTGTTTGATTTTATTCCCATACAAATGATCCGTCTGTGCCTCTCCTGATGGCCCCGTAACTTAGGTTCACTTTTTGGGCACAGCTTGCCCGCCTGTATGCGGGCGTCTCGTCCGCCACAGGATGGAGCAGCGGTCGAGTTTCAATCCAGCAAGTTGGGATCTGTAGGCACGCCGCTGGACGATCTGAGTTCCTGGGGTTTCTTGCGCTTGAGAAGATGATCCACCGAAAACTTGCCAGCACCGGTGAAGGTCAAAGCAATAAAGATAATCAAGTAAAGCGCTGCTCTGAGCCAGTCTTCGCCAAGTCGAACACTAGTATAGAGCGCGCCGGCCATTCCGAGTGCGAGGCTGGCCGCTAATAATCTTGTCAGAAAGCCGCACCCGACCAGAAATGCACCGATTGATTCGTTGAACGTGATCCACACGGCGAGCGCAAATGGGATTGGGAAACCCATTTTGGCAATCAACGGCGCTAATCCGGCAGATAACAGAGATTTCCCGGCGTGAACAGCCGACCAATACCAGCCGATCTTTTGGATGCCGAAAGTTCCCGCGAGCAGAAATCCTGTTCCGCGCAAAATCAGCAGACCGAAATCCTTTTGTTCTTTCATGGCAACTAGACCGAGCAGAAAGAGAATCGAACCCTATGCCAACCGCGTAGCCAAATCGAGCGGCTCAGTTGGGAACGGCGAGCCGTGCGCAGTCGGAGATCAAAAATCAGACGTTAGAAGTGAGAAGCTTCTACTGGCCGCGCCTGGCGTCGGTACTGCGTGTGGTTGGTTTCGATTCGCCCTTAACACCACCGCCGCCTTTGACGTCTTTCACAGGTTGCAGGTCACGAATTATGGCCTCTTTAATATTCTTTTTGAGTCGGCGCCAAAGAGATCGAACCTCATTGGCGTTTAGGTCTTTTGTACTCATGCGCAAACAGCCTTTCCCAATTATTTCGTGGCAACGTTTTTAGCGATGCGTCCCGGTGAGAGCAAGCTGAAAAAGCTGAGCCGGCGCTCGCATCTTGCGAAGATTTTCTGCCTGCGAATCCCGGAAGAAATCTTTACAGAAGAAAGCGAAGGAAACAAAGGTTCTGACTGGCAAACAAACCGTTCTTCGTTCTCTTCGCTGCCTTCTGTTTGCACCATTCGGGAGCTCAACCTCGATTGCGGTAAACCGCTCCGTGAAATCCGTGGTCAGACCTTCCGGAATTTGTGCCGCAGACGTGGGATTTGTGGAACTCGTCCGGTGGCGGATTCGTGATTACACGAGCTTCGCCGGCAATCGATACAATGACAATCGACCAATGAAAACAGGCCGAAAGCGGATCAACCCATATAAGCTGACCCTTTTCTCTTTTGAGAAAAGTCTGGTCAATTCTGAAACGTCTGGCCACACTCAGCCACTTTGGTGCAGGCAAACGACGGAGGAAAAATTATGATTCACTTAATCTGGTACATTATTGTTGGCTTGATTGCCGGAGTTGTTGCGAAATCGGTGATGCATGTGCACATGACGATTTTCTGGACCATCGTGCTCGGCATCATCGGATCGATCATCGGCGGAGCCGTTACTCACTTGTTTTCGCCGCCGACCGGACGATTTCATCCCGCCGGTATCATTTTTTCCACACTTGGCGCGATCCTCGTCCTCTACATTTGCCTTAAGATGCACATCCGTTTTCCCCGCGTTCTCTAATCTGAGGACAGGAAACACTGTAGCCACGCCGCTGTGCGGCGTCTTTGTCGCGGCTGTCATCGTTGACCGCGACGCGGCGCACTTTGCGGACGGATGAAAAGCTGACCGCCTTTTTGGAACTAGAAGGGGCGATTCGATCCCCAGAATGCCAGAGGACGTTGGAGGGCATGAAATAAAGCTCGACAATCTACCGCGGATCAAATAACACCCTACTCGATTACGTCATCCGACAGTTTCATCTTATCTTCGGCATCGCTGAATAAGCCGCAGGTGCTGGATCTTCGCTGAGACACCGTTTAGCGCGATCCTCCAGATCCAACTTGAGCCCCCCAGTCAGCCGAGGCGAGGCCGCTTCTTCAAGCGCCTCGTCAAGATGATTCCCGGTTCTGCGCGGAACTGGATTGCAGTTAATGCAGTTCAACAATCCAACCTCAACAGAAAACAAAAATGAAAATGACAATACCACCCTTAAGAAATTCGGTTAATCACCCCGCTTTGCGGCGCGGTGTTCTTCTCATCGCACTGATGCTGGCATCGTTTGCGCTTTCACAGACGGCGCGAGCGGTTACTCCGGCGCCTGACGGAGGCTATCCCGGAGGCAACACAGCAGAGGGTGACAACGCCCTGCATGATCTCACTATCGGCGAGTTCAATACGGCAGTTGGCTTCCTCTCGCTCGATAGCAACATTGCTGGCAGCTTCAACACGGCGGTCGGCGCTGGGACACTCCTTGCGAACCAAGCAGTCAGTAATACGGCCATTGGGGCCGGAGCGCTTCTCAGCAACACGATCGGCTTCAGCAACACAGCCAATGGAGCGTTCGCCCTCTTCAGCAACACCACCGGCCTCACGAATACCGGCAACGGCTATCAAGCCCTGTTTGGCAACACCACAGGCAGCCAAAACACGGCCATTGGTACTGGGGCGCTCTTTACCAACACCACCGGCAACGGCAACACAGCCACCGGTCTGGCAGCGCTCGCTGCCAACACAATCGGCCAGAGCAATACAGCCAACGGTGCAAATGCGCTTGTTGCTAACACCAACGGCAGCGGGAACACAGCCTTCGGTTTTGGTGCGCTTGCTGTCAACAGCACCGGCCACGGCAACACGGCTTTGGGCGATGGAGCTGGCGTCAACGTCACTACGGCTAGTAACGCCATCTGTATCGGCAGCAACGGTGCAAACGTGAACAACAGCTGCTTTATCGGCAACATTCGCGGGATAACAACGCAGAACAATGACGCTGTCGCGGTGGTGATCGATTCAGCCGGTCAGCTCGGCACGCTCAGTTCTTCGCGCCGATACAAAACGGATATTAAACCGATGGATAAAGCCAGTGAGTCCATTCTGGCGCTTAAACCGGTCAGCTTTCGTTACAAGGTTCACAAGGACGCTACGCCGCAGTTTGGTTTGATCGCGGAACAAGTCGCCGAGGTGAATCCTGACTTGGTCGTCCACGACGAGAACGGCGAAATCTACACTGTGCGCTACGATGCTGTGAACGCGATGTTGCTCAATGAGTTTCTTAAAGCGCATCGCAAGATTGAGGACCAACAGGCAACCATTGCGGACTTAAAGTCAACGGTTGCGCAGGAACGCAAAGATTTGCAAGCAACGATAGCGCAGCTTACTGCGCGTCTCGACGAGCAGGCAGCACAAATCCAAAAAGTGAGCATCCAGGTTGAAGCGAACAAACCTTCGCCGCAAATGGTCAACAATCCCTAAAGCCGGTTGGACTTTGCTCAATGAGTTCTTAAAGAACGCAGGAAGGTTGAATATCAGCAGGAGACAGTAGCGCGGCTAAAATCTGACGCGACAAAGCAAGGATTCAATTGAAGTCAACGTCTGAATTAGAGAAGTAAAGTCGTCTCGCACTCGGCACATCCGGGTGCGAGCGGCTTCTTCCTGATGCCTTTTCAAAACCCAGCGGGCTGCGCGTTTCGGGCAGGTCCCGCCCACAAAAGTTTCCGCTCTATTTAATAAATGAAGGGCACAAGCCGTTTGTCTTGGCTTTCTGCGAGGCCGTAAGGTCGAGTTGGTCAACGTCGCTCGAGCGCGAATACTTTCGGAATATACCCGTTCGATTCGGTTGCGACCCGCAGCGGGCTTATTGCCGCTCGCCTGAGGCGGCCAACTTTCAGTCGAGGAATTCGGCGGTGGCGCGGACCCAATCGCTCCATCGGAGCAGGTCGTGAATTTAGCCTGGCGGCGCGTTGGATCGTTGAATCATTAAAGCGTTACATTGGCAGACATTTTAGCCTCGCGGTTAGGATTTTTGAATCGGCGGATCGCGGGGTGCTGCGCAGACACCGTAGCAATCGCCTCGAAGGCGATTTCTTGGGCGCGCAATTTTTCGACCAGATGGGTGGTTTGCTGGAACGGCAGGCGGAGAACGCTTGCAATTCTAGCGCGAATGCCTGAGCGCAGTTTGAAAGCATTCCAAAACCGGCAACGCCGTAAAGGCGCATGGCGCCCACGGCGCTTTACGCGCTCAACTCCGAAAGGATTGAAACTCGCTCGTTGCCCGCACTCACTCATTGCTTCCCTCGCAACTTTACCTTCTATGTCGCTCATCCCAGTCGCTCCATTCGCGAGCAGGCAGCCCAACGTCCAAGGGCGGAAGAGAAGCATCACCTAGGATTTTATCGCACTGATACGCCCAGACAGTAATGCAGTCACGATGAAGGAATTGAATGAGAGACAACGCTTCGCCAGCCGCTCCGGTGCTGCATCAAAACCGCCCGAATGTCCTGCCGCTTCAAGGCGATATCGATCTGCACGTTTCACCTGCCGTCTCAGAGTCACTTAACGCAATGCTCAAGAAAAAACCGGAACGGATCGTGATAGATCTCTCCCGCGTGACTTATATCGATAGCGCAGGAATAGCGGTGCTTATTCTAGCGATGCAACAGGTTGAAGCGTATGGCGGGAAGTTTTTCCTGAGTGGTTTGCAGGAAACCTTGCGCTCGATTTTCGAAACTTCGCGGCTTGAGCGAGTATTTCAGATTTTCCCAGATGTCGATGCTGCGCTGGCCGCGAGTGGAGCGTGAGTTAACCTGGCGCACGGGATGTACTGCCAATTCCGTGACCTGAATCGCGCCCGCGTGAACGGGTGGGAAATGGAGACGGCCTGCCCACAGGCCGTTTTTTAATTTGTCGATTTAACGGCGTGAGGGCACGCCGTCTCCAACTTCAATTCGCGGTGACTAACCGTCGCTCCGGCCGATATGGAAATACTTCCGGAATCTCGCCCTCTCGAAGCGTCCGTTGCACGTTGCGCCAGAAATCAGGACGAAATAAATCCGATCCACCTCACGGGCGCGGCGGGGTGCGCGGCGCAAAAGTTGGAAACGGCGTGACTGTTGGCGCAGGCGTTGCGGTCGCAGCCGGAATCGGTGTGGTAACTTGTGCGCGCGCGCTAGCGAAGAAGGCCACCAAACCAAGTAGAACGCACACGCTGAGGAAAGCGATCCCCGATCGCATTCGCGTACTCGCGGCTGGATGTAGGAGTTGAATGGATCTCTTTTTCATCGCTGAAGTCTCATTAAATAATTCGTTTGAGGCCTCTCTGTCGGCTCCCTCGCTTCTCATCGGTTACAGTTTGAAAAGATTTCATACGCCCGCGTGCGGGTGGAAAGCCGAAGCAAAGATGGTAAATTTGATCGCAAGGAGACGGCTTACGCAGCCGGGATGGGATTGGTCTGGTCAGGTCTTATTGCATGATGCCCGATGATCGCTTTCAACGCTGGGTCGACGCATCCTCCGCAGCGGGTGCGATCGAATCGTCCATGACCGCTCTCGTTCAGGGACTTGGTCGCTTCGATTGCCGTCTCATCGAGGAAGACGCTCGTTTCAGCGCTCTCAATCAGGAGCAATCATCGTCGTCGCACGAGAGTACTCGTCTCGCCGACCGATTGACATTGTCCTATTTCTGGATGCTCGCGGCGTATGAGCTTGTCCGCACGCTAGACCAGCGGTGGCGCACAGGTGCGACAACTCTGCCGGACGAGTCTGGTAACCGTGTTACGACGCTGAAGCGCAGGATGGAACGGCTGCGAATTCCACTCGCAAAAACGGAGACAGCGCGCCGATTTCCGATAGACAATGCGATGGCGTACCCAATCATTAGTCGCGATTTTGGACTCGCATGGCACGTCGCACAGGACACGTACATCAGCCGACGGGAGCTATCTGATCAGCTGTTGGATTTCCTCGCCGACTTAAAGAAGCGTCAGACGCAAAAAAAGGCCTAACCGCCTGCGGCGCGTTGAACCGTTGAATGGTTAAGGCGTTAAAGCGAAAGCCCTTTCGACTTGGGACAAGCCACGTTGCGATCGTAGTCGCCACGGAACAGAAGTACAGAGGGAACGCCAGGTCGCGATGCTACGAGCTTCTGGGCTTATCCAACATAAGCCGCTTATGATGCACACGCGCGTGAGCCGTCGTAGCGTTTCCAAGCGAGCATCATTCCATCGCGTACTGTTAAACAAACATTCTCAACGCGAGAGTCGGATTGGACGAGACGGTCAAAGGCGACTATGGCGTGATCATCAGCATCCTTTGGATCTACCACTTTGCCGCTCCACAGAACATTGTCGGCCACGATCAGCCCGCCCGGTTTGAGTAAGGGCAGGCACGCTTCGTAATAGTTTGAGTAGTTAGGCTTGTCGGCGTCGATGAATACTAGATCCAGCGGGCCGGTCAGCGTCTTGATTGTGTCCACCGCAGGTCCCATTCGGATGGTAATTTTGTGTCCGTGGGGACTCTCAGCGAAGTACCGTCGCGCGATCGCTTCGGCTTTCGGATCGATTTCGCATGTGATCAGACAACCATCATCTGGCAAGGCTTCGGCCATCATTAGCGTGCTGTATCCGGTGAACATTCCGAGCTCGAGAACGGTTCGGGCGCCAGTCAGCCGGACCAGCATTTTAAGAAAGCGCCCCTCGATGGCATCGACCTGCATCTCCGGCCACTTCATCACTCGATAGGTTTCTTCCCGAAGACGGACGTACAAGTCCGTTTCCGGCTCAGTGTGATCACGAGCGAATTGCTCGACCGCAATATCGATGAAGCGCTCCATATCGGTGATCAGGGTTGCGGTGTCGCGGCAAGCTTCCTGTCAAAAAAATCAGCCGTTGCTTTGTAGGACCGCACCCAATCGTTCCAGCGGAGGAGGTCATGGATTTCGTCCGGTAGGATCAGTTCTTCGATTGGCACTTTCTGCGCCTGCAATTTTTCGACCAGATCGGTGGTTTGCTGGAATGGCACGTTGCGATCGTCGTCGCCATGAACAAAGAGCACAGGAGAGCGCCAGTTCGCGACACTTGCGACTGGTGATGATTTGAAGGCGAGCTCGCGCGCTTCTTTGATATCGGGCGCGGCCTCAACGTTATCGGCCCACATTGGCAGGAAAACCGCCCAGTCGTGTACACCGTGAAAATCGACGCCGGCTTTGAAAATGTCAGAGTTGCGAGCTAGGCCCATGGCAGTTAGAAATCCGCCGTAGGATCCGCCCCAAAGACCGATCCGCTGAGGATCAACGTTGTCGAGCGTTTGCAAGAATTTCGCGCCCGCAACCACGTCCTGATATTCGGATGCGCCGCGCCACACCGATTTTGCCGGTTCGCGAAAGGCGCGCCCGTACATGATACCGAGCCGGTAATTCACCGAGAGCACGGTGTAACCTTTGTTCGCCAGATATTGATTCATCGCATAGGCGTTGTGGTAATACTCCATGTAATGAAATCCGAGCAGCATCTGCCGGATTGGGCCGCCGTGGGTAAAGATGAGAGCGGGGCCGCGTTCCTTCCGGTTCTTAGGCGTGAACAACTGGCCGTGGATTTCCAGGCCATCCTCGCTTTTAAACAGGACTTGCTTCGGCGTGACTAACTGTGCCGATGGGAACTCAGCTGGAAGTAGATTCTTCGCGAGCAACTCGCGGCCGCTGCTCGTTAGACGATAAGGCATGGCGGGTGAAGTCGCGCTTGAGCCGAGGCACAACACAGTTTTTCCATCGCTCGTCTCGACCGGGGTCCACTCGATGGTTTCGCCACTCGTTAGGGCCTTCGGTTCGCCGCCGATCGCGCTGACGCGCCAGATGTGACGGCGATCGATGTCGTTCTGATTTGAAGTAAAGAGAATGCTTCGCTTGTCTGCGCTCAGCACGACTTCTTCCACGTCAAAATCGCCCGGCGTGAGGAGCTCAGGAGCACTACCGGCAATTGCGACGGAGTAGAGATGATTGCGTCCGTCTTTTTCGCTCGCGAAGATGATGCGGCCCGCATCCGTGAATTTCAGTGATTCAAACGCAAACAGTGGCAGCGAATCTTCCATCGCGTTGCCGCTGTGAAAAAGCTCGCGGCCTTCGCCGCTCTGCGCGTCGGCAATCCAAACCGCCCATGGCCGCGGAAACTCAGGAATGAGCGGCCGTTTGAATTCGACACCGGGCTGGCGAATAAACGCGACCTGTTTGCTGTCCGGTGACCAAACTGGACCAGCATCACGATTCGTTGTCGGCGCGAGATAAGTGATCTTCCTCGTCGCCAAGTCGAGCACGGCGATGAACGAGTGGTCCTCGCGGTTCGAGCGAAACGCGATCTGTTTTCCGTCCGGCGACCAGCGTGGTGTGTCGCTTTCGCCTGATAACTCGTCGAGCTGTTCCGCTTTTTTCTTGCCGTCGATAGCCGCGATCCAAAGATGTTTCTTCGCTGGCCAGACGACATTCTTTCCGTCGGGCGAAACCTGCAGATCTTCGCAGGCTTCCTCGTTGCAGCCCACATCGCCGAGCAACCGTCCGGCAGTTGCCGGACTGCTCACGTTTACCGCCCACGCCTGCTGTTTCGGCATTTTTGTCTGGCTTGTCGGATTTGCGGAGGCGCCTTCTTTGTTCGTCTCGCTGCCGCGCGCGTAAACGATCGTTTTCCCATCCGGCGTCAGCCGCACGCTCCCAATCGCCTGGCCATCATCGCCTTTGTAATGCGTCACCTGTCGCGGCGTAAAGGCCGGCGCATCCGCGACACAGATATTGCGCTCGCCTTTGTTGTCGAACACCCACGCCACGCGCGGCGCATGCGCTGCGCTCGTTAGGCCGTACGGAAACGGTGCACTCAGCACCTGCTCGATGGTGAAGCCTTCAGCAAAACAACAGACCGGCAAAAGAACCGAAACGACAGCGACACAGCGGACTGGAATTTTCACAGCGGCGCGACTCTACTCATTTTTTGCCACAGATTGCACAGATTTTCACAGATGAGCAAAATGATCAGATCTCAAGACTGTGAGTTCTTCCTGACTTCCTGATGCGCTTTAACTCTTCCTTCCTACTTCCTACTTTTGCATTGGTCGCAAGCGACTTCGCGCTTGGCATGTTATTGTTTTGCTCCTGAAATCTCTACTCCCCCGGCAGAAGACGCGTCTGTGATGACTAACAAATTCATAACTTTACCAGCAGCGATGGCCGTCATCGGCGGCGTGGCGACGCTTTTTGCGCAAGAGGGACCTAAGCCAGCAAATGTCGGCGAGGGGACAGTGATGGTTAAAGGTAAAAGCTATTTGCTAAAAAACGGCGTTGCATATGAGACCACGATCGATGGGGAGGAAGGGACTGCCGTGGTCCTGAGCGGTCCAACGATTTCAAGCGAGAAGCTCAGCGAGGCGAGAAAATCGGAAAGCAAGGGGGAGAGCTCTGGTTTCAGGCGGCCTTACGTCAAGCTGGAGTTCACGAAGGCAGGGGAATTCAAAGGCTGGAGCGCTGGCGTCGGCGACACCTCGCTGGGCAGGCGAAGGGGTGATGCGACTGGGGAAATAAAGCTGCAGGATGGCGGGGTCATTGGCAAAGCGAGCCAGCCGAATGAAACCGAGGGAATGTTTCCATCGGGCTTGGACGTTCGTTTCGATGTGCCGCTACTTCGTGCTGGAGAATCGTTGCCACCTGCCAAAAAGTCGGGGCCCGCCGCTAATGTAAAGCCGACGGTGACGGGAATCTTTAAAGGGAATAACAAGGACGCGAAGCTGGGTTATGTGTCGGCACATTGGCGCGAGCCGTTTGGCGATAAGCCGTCGATCATGCTCGTGTTTACCGAGAAAGATCATTCCAAAGATAAGAAGCCTGACTTTAATGCCGGCTTCGGGAAGTTCGGTAGTGCATTGATCGTCTCACTGCACGAAGACGGCGACATTTTCGGATGTGAGGTGGCGCACACTGCGCTTAAACACCAAAACTTTAGCTCGATCGGCAAGATCAACACAAACGATTTCGAGTATGCAGACGGCCAGGTGAAGGGAGAGCTGACTACCGATGGCGCGGCTGACGTGTTCGGCGAGACGTGGGAGGTCAACGTTAAGTTTGTGGCGCCGCTTGGAGAAATACCGAAAGAGTTTCAGCCCGTGGCTTCGAAAGAGGCCGAACAAGAAACAAGAGACAAGCAGGTAACAACCGAGCCAGCGACTGAGCTAAGCGAAAAAGCCGCGCCCAAGTCGGCGCAGAACAAACTTAACGTCAAGGATCTCGCGTTTACAAAAGACGCGTCCGACATCGAGTACAAGGCGCTTGTTGAGCAGATTTCCTTCAAGAGCAAGATGAACGTAAAAAGCTTTTGCGCTGAATTAGCCACGAATCTCAAAGCCCAGGGCTGGACCAACCAAGGCAGCGACCTGATTACGCAGGGCTCTTCAATACTCAAGCGGAAACGAGGAGACGCTGGCCTGGTGATTTTTGTGCGTCCCGAGAACGGAGGGAGCAAGGTGCAGATTATGACCGAGGGGCTCGCCTGGGACGAAAAGTAACCTCGGGCCGGTCTTGAGCTTGACACAGGCATCTGGTCCGCGACGGGACGGACTCGCCGGGACGTGCCTGTATCGTCGAACGGGCATCGTGCCTGTTCACAAAGAAGCAGGCTGGAAGCCTACTCGACGTTTCAGGCTGGAAGCCTAAGTTACTTCGATGAGTGCGACATATTCAGGCATCGATGGACAGGTTGGTAACACGCCGTTGATTCGACTGCGGCGGCTGTCTGAACTGACAGGCTGCGAAATTCTGGGAAAAGCGGAATTCATGAATCCCGGCGGCTCGGTGAAGGATCGCGCCGCGTACGGAATCATCACTCACGCGGAGAAAGCGGATCGGCTTAAACCGGGCTCAACCATCGTTGAGGGAACTGCTGGTAACACCGGGATCGGGCTTGTGGTCATCGGGCGGGCGAGGGGATATCGCACCGTGATTGTGATTCCGAACAATCAGTCGCCGGAGAAAATGCAATTGCTCCGAACACTCGGCGCAGAGGTGAAGGCAGTGCCGGAAAAGCCGTACAAGGATCCGGAAAATTACAATCACATCGCGCGTCGCCTTGCGGAGGAGCGCGGTTGGTTTTGGGCGAACCAGTTCGATAACCCGGCGAATCGCGACGCGCATTATCGCAGCACTGGCCCCGAAATCTGGAAACAAACCGAAGGCAAGATCAGCGCGTTTGTTGCAGCCGTTGGCACCGGGGGCACGCTTGCCGGCGTGAGCACTTATCTGAAGGAACAAAATCCGAAGATTGAAACTGTGTGTGCGGATCCGTACGGCGCCGCCATGTGGTCGTGGTTTACGAATGGCAATCTGGAAACGAACGACGGCGATTCGATTGCGGAAGGAATCGGTCAGGGCCGTGTCACAAAGAACATCGAAGGTGTAAAGGTCGATCGCGCCTATCGCATTCCTGATCAGATTGGCCTAACGATTGTCTACCAGCTTCTGCGTGAAGAAGGTTTGTTCCTTGGCCTATCAAGTGGCATCAACGTTGCCGGCGCCGTGCGCTTCGCTAAAGAATCGGGCCCGGGTCGAACGATCGTTACGATCCTTTGCGACTCGGGTCACAAATATCAATCAACGCTCTTCAATCGCGACTGGCTGGCTTCCAATCATCTTGATCCAGAGCTGCCGTTGGAATCGGTTCTCGAATCGGTGACCTGAAAATTTTCAATTAGGAAAGCGAGGTGGATCGCCTTCTCCGAAAGGCGATAGTTAACGAGAGCCAACGCGTTGCACCCTTTCTGGCCTTCCTACTTTCCTAACAAATGTGAATCAGGAAAATAGGAACCCATCTTCCCGAAAGTCTTAAATCTGGAAGGCTAGGAAGAAGGCTTTTTTTGAATCAGGAAATCAAAGGTGGATCGTCTTCTCCCGAAGCCGATGTCAGACCAGAGCCAACGCGTTCCACCTTATTCCTGCGTTCCTGATTAAATTTCCGAAGGGGGGCCTTCCCATTACGGACGAGGCAGAGGGGTCGGATGAGGCCTTGGTGTTACATGGGGCCTCGGCGTTGGAGTGGGTCTTGGCGTAGCTGTAGGAACTGGCGTGGACGTAGCTGTTGGAGTTGCGGTCGGTGTGGCCGTCGCAGTTGCAGTTGGCGTCGCGGTTGCAGTGGCCGTCGCGGTTGCGGTTGCTGTAGCCGTTGCAGTCGGTGTGGTCGTTGCCGTCGCTGTAGCGGTTGCGGTAGGAGTTGGACTTGCAGTTGGTGTCGGCGTGGGAGTGCCTCCTGTAAACACGAGCGGGTTCGCATACAAATCAAACTGGTGCAACGTGCCATTTGGGTTCGTGCCATCGCAGTTCGCGTTGTCCGCCCACATCGCGTAGAGCTTGCCTCCGAACGCGGACAAACCAACATAATCACCGAAGTCGATGCCGTTGGCCGCATCCGCCGCGTTCGAGAAGCCGCCGCTCAAGCGCCTGTTCGGCGCCCAAGTCGCACCACCGTCGGTGCTGAACGTGCCGTAGTATTCCGCATCGTCGTTAGGAATCATGTTTGTCCCGCCCGGACCTGGCACGCCGTTGTCATTGCGACAATCATGAAAGCCCACTGCCACAGTGCCGCTTGTGGGATCAAGAGCAACGTAGGGCAGGAATTGACTATTCGTGGTCGCGTCGTCGTTAACGCGCACCGGCGCGGTCCATGTCGCACCGTCGTCAGTCGACGTGCGCATCTCAATGTCCGTGTCGTTGCTCTCGTTGATTATCTCGTCCGTGTAGACCAGGTAGATGCGGTTGTTGAAAGGACCACCGGTGGCATCCCATACTAGCCCCGCCTCAGCGTCGATCGATCGTCCGCTTTGCGCCGGGATAAAATCGAAGCCACCCACATTGGTCGAGGAAACGGTGATGCGCGCGCCGAAACCGCCCGCTCCCAAACCGTCGGCGTCTACATTAGCGTAGATTGTCGCCGGACCCTCTCCACCAGTCGGGCTCTGATAAGTCACGATGACTTTGCCGCCGTTCGGGCCAGGCCCGACGGCGATACCACCGAAGCTGCCACTAGCTGACGGGATCGTCTGTAGCGCGTTGAACGGGCCCCAAGCACCGAGACCGGTCACTGGCGCGCCACGCGCGACCATACTTCCGCTCGAGTTCCAATCGACCCAAACGCTGCCGTTGCCTACTGCGATCGATGGTTGGTCAACGCTGCCGGTGCCGGCCGTAACCGGTGCACTGAATGTAGCGCCGCCGTCGGTGCTTAAGATCACGTTGATTTGGTTAACGCTGGCGTTGATGTACACGAGGAACAGGTTGCCGAACGAGTCCCAGGCCGCCTGTCCGTCGCAGCACGCCACGCCAGTAGCGATCGTGCCGCGTGTCCAGGTCGCGCCGGCATCTGTAGAGTACGCGCGGAAGATGCTGTTCGAGTTGGTGTTCGAAGTGGCTACGAGATTGTTTGGGTTGGTCGGGTTAACGTTAATGAAACTCTCAGCCTGGTTACCGGTGGTGGCGCTCACGTTGACCACTGGCTCAAGGCAGCTCAACGGCACCAACAGCAGATCGGTCTGTTTCAGTGCACGGTCTCTAGGAATTATGCATTTGCGGGGACCATCGAGCACATTCATACCCTCGGTCGCCGTTCGCACCTGCGCATGCAAGATGGATGTGGCAGGCGTGAAGAACGATAAAACGGCGACAAGAATAGTCAGACGGAGGCGTGTGTTCATAAGTGTGTTCTTATTTAATGTGAAGAGTAAGAGTGGATCGAAGAAGACCAGAAGCGACGCGATTCTTCAATGATGTCCCGACGAATGTCGAGCCTTATTTTGAACGCGAAGACCTTGGCACTGAGCTCGCGTGAAGAACAACGAATCAATAAAGAGCGTTCTTGCGACGCAAACGGTTATTGACAATTGATACTCACTCGGATGGAGTGAAAACATGAAAACTCCACGATTCATTCTCGCACTGCTTGCGTTGACAGTTGCTTTGGCTACGCAATCACCTAACACGGCGTTCTCGCAGCCTTACAAACCGGGATACCGCGCCAAACTGATTTCGCCAAGACCGGGGCAGGTTTTGAGTCCTGGACAAATTGTGAGGGTTGCATGGACCGCGGAATTTCCAGACGTGGACCTGACAATGTGTGAGACGGAAATTCTCCTTTCGCTCGATGGCGGCAGGACGACGTACATGCGTCTCACAGAATCGCGTAATCCGAGAGTGCAATATTTTGATTGGGTCGTCCCGAATGCGCCCACCAACACAGCGGTGCTGAACATTCGCTTCGGCTGTCTGAATATCTACCCAGAAACGCCAAGCCTTCAGCTTCAATCCGCTTTTGTGATCAGCCCGACGGTGAGTAATTGATTTTTGTTTTCTTCGGCGGCTTGTTAGCGGAACGAGACTGCACCCGTCTTTTCGATTGACAGTGGTTGGGAAGCAGAGGTCGTTACTTTATCCTGCTATGAACCTCCTTTGCAGATGCATCCTACCTTTCATGCTTTCAACGCTCGGACTCGTGGACGTTCCGGCGACGATCTCGGCGCAAGTGACTAGTGGAAAACAAAACTCGCAGTTCGCCGACGCACCCTCACGAGATGACGCGGGAGCGCTGCAAAAAAAAGCAAAAGAAGCTCAAGCCCGGATTCACGGAAACCAAGACGACCGAGATCAGCTTAAAAGAGCCGTAAAGCTTAACGAGGTAAGGTCGGCCAAAGAAGTCCTCCTCCGAAACGGATTTACCGGGGCAGATTTGGAAAATGCAAAGATTACTCTACGGACTGGCGGAGGAAAGGGAGGCGAGGACGAAATAGAGATCTCGGTCACCTGTTGTGATCCGAAAGAAATCACAATTCAACGATCACTGAAGTACTTCACGAAATAGCTGTTACAGACCTGAAAATTTGGGAATCAGGAAATCAGGAACCCACCTTCCCGGAAAGCTTTGAATCTGGAAGCTAGGAACCCTCGCCACTATTCAAAAGAATTCTGGTCCGTCCTTTTCCTGCCTTCCTGCTTTCCTAATTAATTTAATCCGGAACCGATCTTTCCGGAAAAGAAGTGCTTCCTGCGTTCCTGCTTTCTTAATTTGTTTTTTTTCGAGGGTGTTTCACGTGACGGAAATGGCGACGGTATTGGCCGGGTGCGACTTTCAGGGTGCGCTGAAAGACATTGCGCATTGAGTTGACGTTCCCGAAGCCGCATTCACCTGCGATCATTTCCATGCTGTTATGACTTTCTTCCAAGCGACGGCGAGCTGCTTCGACTCGAAGGCGTTCAACAAATTTCGCAGGCGTAGTTTTCATTTCTTTCGTGAAGACGCGCGCGAAATTACGCGCACTCATCGCTACGCGTTGTGCCAGCAGGGGCACCGTGAGCGGTTTCTGCAAATTATCGAGCACCCATGCTTCCAACTCGAGCAATGGTTTTCGATCGGTCAGTTGCAGTGATAAGGCGGCGCTGAATTGCGATTGGCCGCCGGGCCGCCGCAAATAAAGGACTAGATTGCGCGCAACCTGCAGAGCGAGGCGCGAACCGTGATCTTCCTCGACCAGCGCCAGCGCCAGGTCCATTCCGGCTGTGACCCCTGCGGATGTATAAACATTTTCGTCACGAACGAATATTGGATCGCGTTCGACCCGCGCGCGCGGAGCACGTTTGATCAAGGTCTGATACCAGTTCCAATGAGTTGTTGCGCGGCGGCCGTCGAGCAAGCCCGCGCGGGCAAGGAGCATCGCGCCCGTGCAAACCGAGCCGACTCGCCGTATTCGTGGCGAGATTCTTTTCAACCATCGCACCGCTTCCGGATTAATTTCATTCTGCTCGATGGCGTCCCCTCCGGCCACGAGCAACGTGTCGATCTTGCCGCGCACTTCGCGAAAGGTCCTATCGGCGGTGATGCGCACGCCGCAGTTGGCAATCAGCGACCGACTAGCAGAAATGCTCACGACTTCGACCGAATAGATTGGAGGCGATCCCGGACTCGCCCGTTTGTACATGTCCGATGCGCGGGTGAACACTTGGAGCGGTCCGACCAAATCGAGAATCTCGACGTTCGGTCCTGACACGAACACGATCCGCCGCGTGCTCGGTTCGAATGCCGGCGAGTTGCTTTTGAATCCGCGTGTCGCGTTCAATTAGACGAGCCGGATATTGCCGACGAAGGCTTGGCGGCGGTGATAAATTGGTCCGGCGACGCGTCGAAAGTTTTCTTGTCGTCTTCTGAACAGAAGTAATAAGTCGCGCCTTTAAAGACAGATTTCGGGGCGACCTTTGGATCAACATCCATTCCGCACACGGTACATAGCGGATGCTCAGCGGTAGACGTAAGCGATGTGGCGTAGGTTTGATTTGAATCAGGATTCATCCAGCCTTCTCCCTGATATTCCATCTCGTAGGCTGTCTTCGTGGCAACTTCGCGACCGTAATAGCGTTCGACTACGCGGAGCGCCAGATCAATTCCGGAAGAAAGACCGCCTGCGGTTGCGAGGTTTCCATTCTCGACAAAGCGCGCGCCGCGCTTGAGCTGAATGTCCGGAAATTGCGTGGCGAAACGCCCAAATGCGCCGTGATAGGTGGTAGCTGATTTCCCATTCAGCAGTCCGCTTTTCGCCAACACAAATGCGCCCGTGCAAACCGACATGGTGACGTCAGTGGTTTTCGAAGATTTTCTGATCCAATCCAACACTGCCGGGCTCGGTGCACTTTGCGCAGGAATGACAATCACCTTCGGTGGTGGAGCGTCTTGAATTGTGTAATCAGGAACGATTTGCATGCCGCCGCTGGTGCGGATTGGTTTCTTCGTTTCGGCCACGGTGTACAAACGGAACGGCATTTCTTCGTGCCCTGGGATCGTGACGTCCTGGAAAACTTCCCACGGCCCGCAAAAATCGATTACGACCGCGCCCTCGGAAATCAGAAACGCGACGGGAATCTGACCCTTGTCCGGCGGCTTTAGTGAAGCAGGGGTGGTAGCATTTGGCTTTTGGTTGTCTGTTTTGACCGGAGCTCCGGTTGCGAGCAATGCGCCGAGCGCCAGCACACCGAGTACAAGCAGGAAACCGGATCGAGCTGCCCGGTAAACGAACTCTATTCTATCGATTGTACGTGCATTCATAATCGGACGTTCGGATGACAGATGTGTGGCAGCAATGACAACAATCATCATATTCCTGCCATGAGCGATTCTTATTCGACTCCCATTTCTTATTGTATTGCAGCCAAGAAGACTCTTTTGTAGGTCAATGTGATCCCTCAAAGACGCCCGCGTAATTGCAAGATGAAGGTTGTTCCCTTTTTGATTCTGTGTTTCACGACAGTCGCTGTCGCTGACGATTTCAGACTGATTAACGGGAAAGAATACAAAGATGTCACCGTGACTCGGGTGGAACCTGACGGCATCGTTCTAAAAACGAAATCGGGAATCTCGAAAGTGTATTTCGTTGAGTTGCCGAAAGATGTTCAGGAACGTTTTCATTACAACGCTGCGATTGCCTCGGCTTATTCCGCGCAACAAGCAGTCAATCAGTCGACGACGGCCGCTGCCCGTCGCGGCGAACCGGTCGAAGTGATTTCGCACGGTGCGCAAGTCGACATCAGTCAACATCTCGTGCCCGGTAGTGTGACTGTTTTAGATTTTTATGCCGATTGGTGCGGCCCCTGCAGGCAGCTTGCACCAAGCCTCGAGCAAATCGCGAGGAACGATCCCGAGATTGCGCTGCGCAAGATCGATATCGTCAATTGGAAAACGGCAGTCGCGCAGCAATTCAACATTCACTCGATTCCGCAAGTGAACGTTTACGATCGAAGTGGCCGTTTGGTTGGCACCGTGGTCGGTGTCGATTTTGAAAAAGTGAAAAGTTACGTTGCGCAGGCGAAGTCGAACAGCTGACCAGTTGCGAAGGAACGCGCACTCGCGCGCGCTCATACGAATCAATAGCGAGTCGAATATTGAATCAAGGGTTATGAAACGATCGTTGTTGCTATGTTTTGTCGTCGTGTTGTGCGCTGTCAGCTTCGTGCGCGCCGATCAGGCGATTCGATCGTTGCAGCAAACTCTCAAGAGCCAGGGTTTTTACTACGGCGCCGTTACGGGCGACAAGAACGCCGAGACCACTGCCGCGATTCGGCGTTATCAGATTCGCAATGGCTTGCCGGTCACCGGCGAGATTAATGAGCAGACATTGCGCTCGGTCAATCCGAGTTCAAATTCTGTTGCGTCTGCATCGCAACCGGCTTCTAAAGCTGCCGCGATTCAACCCAACAGCGTCGCGATTCAACTTAACAGCGTTCGTCCTGATGCAAGCGCAAACCAGGGTCAGAGCTCGCCCCCGCCATCATCCAACCAACCAAATCGACCGCTGGAAACAAATCCGACATACTCTGCAAGCTTTTATCAGTCCGCGCCGCTTCGGCTAAACCGCCGAATCATTGCCGGGGCACAGTCCCAGCTTATTAGCCGGGGATATTACAGCGGGCGCGCTGACGGACACTACGGATCTCGAACAGCTCTTGCCGTGCGCGCGTTTCAATCGAGCGCCGGACTTCCGCCTACTGGACGTCTGGATATGGAGACTGTCAACGCACTCGGGTCATCCGACACGAACGTCGCATATTCGGCGCCAATATCTGGCGCCAATGAAACATGGATGCCCGTGACGAAATTCAAAGCCGGCAGGTGGATAGTGAAATGGAAGAAGTCTCATCGTCCCGTCGCTGGCGAAGATGGCGACGAAGATCGACAGGTAAATAGCGACGCAGCTTGGAATCCTTACAACCCCGATTAGGCAAGTCGTCTCGGATTTAACACGATCCGAATTGTAGCGTGCGCTGTCCTCAGCGCATTGCCAAGCGGCCTACGCAGTTGATTCCGCTGAGGACAGCGGACGCTAAATTTGATAATGAGTCCGGCGCGCAGCTTCCACAGGTTTCTATCGATGAACCAAAGGAGATTGTGGAGTGGTGAGCAACAGATGATATTTGGACATGACCGACGAACGCATCCAGAAAATCAAATCAGCAGTTGAAGCGGCCGATCATATCTCGCCCGAGAAAAAGACTGAGCTTTTGGCCGTGCTCGCGAAGCTCAAACCCGCTATTGCCGAGGTGGCGCAAACAAGCGAGGAGGAGGCTGAAAGCATCAGTCGGTTCGTCGAAGCCTCAGCGCATAAGGTCGCTAATAAAAAAGAACGACCGGAAAGTGTTGAGAAAGTTTTACAAACATTAAAACAAACAGTCGAAAAATTCGAAGCCTCTCACCCACAGCTGACAACGTTCGTCACCGAATATTCGGCAGTGCTCTCTGGCATGGGATTGTGACTGTTTGGGTCGGAATCGACACCTTCACGGCTCTACGGCAGTCGTCACCATGTCCTAACGCATTGTGCGGCAAAAGTATCGTAATCTATTGGCAAGCCAGCACTCTGCGAGGAAGCCGAGAGAGTCGTTTTCTTTAGCGTGCGATCGCGCCTAGTCGTTCAACAAGTGCCTTGCTCTTTGCGCGGTCGTTAATGACGAAAGTGTTGTTTTCGCCATGCGTTGACCACGGACCGCGGGGCACTTCACTGAACTCGACGAACCTCCAGTCGGTGACATCAGTTGGTTGCAATCCGAGGTAATCACGCACAGCAGGCGAAACATCGAGCCCTGCGCCTTTGTTGAGATTCGGCTTTGGCCGTTCGTTTCCGAAAACATATTGCCAGTGGTCGGTTCGGAACGGACCGGCGTCCTCCCACTGCGCGTACGCGGTTCGATTGCCTTTGCGGATCGCAATCCATCGGCCTTTGCAAGTAGAAACCGCGGGTCCCTGATATGCTTCGTTGAACCAAGGAACAACATAAGGCGCTTCGGGACGATGGCCCTCCTTCGCTTTGTCATTGTAGGGCAAAGCACAGTAGAACGGATTAAGCCCCGGGGTGAAATTCACTGGCATATAATTACTGCGATGAGAAGGATTAGGGTCATCCATCCCACCGTAATTTTTAGTCCATTGCGTGTCCCACGAACTCACGCGATTCGGGACTGGATTGTTGGTGGAGGGTTTTTCGCCAATCCAGAAAATGGTAGTTACGATGTTGCTCTTCCACGGGTAACGCTGTCCCGGTTCGAATTCTGCAGCCAACTGTCCCGGTGTGAACCCAAGTGAACTGATGTCAAACACCGGATCCTCTGCCGTCTTCTCGGATTTTTTGCTGAATTTCGTTTTCGCAGGTTCCGCCTTCGAAGCGCCGCCATGTGCGAACAGCGATGCGATGGATGAAAGCAGAACCGCAATCGCGTGAGTAAATTTTCCAGGTTTCATGGTGTTGTTACAGCCGGCGCAAAACGGAACGGCGTAGCGTCTTTCTTAATACTTCGTGAACGAGGACGCGGATGCGCGTCAGTCGCTGCGAATTAGGATGCGCCTAAAAAGTGGGCCAATGTTGACCCTAATCTGTCCTAGTCAAGCTAAATTTCAGGATATTCGCGCGTTATAACTGCTGCGCGGCCAGGTTCCTGAATCAAACAAATTTGCCGGGATTCAAAATTCCGTCAGGATCGAGTGCTTGCTTGAGCTGACGATGAAGCTCACGTGCCACCTCACTCGTTGCTTCCGGCCACCATCGTTTTTTTGCCAGACCGATTCCGTGTTCGCCTGTGATCACGCCGCCCCATGCCAGCACTTGCGCGAAAAGATCGTCGAGCGCGTGTTCGACCTTTTCGCGCACAGTAGCGTCGCGATTGTAGCGGTCTGCCATGATGTTGACGTGAATATTGCCGTCCCCGGCATGGCCGAAGCAGGCGATGGGAAATCCATGTTTCGCGTGTAGCTTCTCGGCGAATTCCATCAGATCGACCAGATGACTGCGCGGCACGACCACGTCCTCGTTTAGTTTCGTTAGGCCAGTTGCGCGCAACGAGTTGCTGAACTGGCGGCGCAACGCCCAGAGCTTCTCGCAATCCGCTTCACCGTTGGCCAACTGAAGGGCATTTGGTTTTCGCATTTCAATCAATTTACAAATCGCCGCGGTCTCGCTGCATACGCTTTCCTGTTGCCCATCCAGATCAACGAGCAAATGCGCGTTCCCCACAGGTACGATCTTCTCGCCCAAATCGCGCCGCGCCGCTTCGAGCGTGAAATGATCCGCGATTTCAAGCGCCGAAGGTAGAAATCCCGCCGCAAAAATTGCCTGCACAGCTACGGCAGCCTCCGGAGCTGTCGCGAACGCCGCGGATAAAGTCGCGCGTGCCGGTGGAAGCGGAAGCAGACGCAGTGTGATCTCAGTGACAATGCCGAGCATTCCTTCCGAGCCGACGAAGAGACCGATCAAATCGAAACCAGTTTTGTTCTTATGCACGCGGCCGCCGGTTCGCAGAACTTCACCATTGGCCAGCACGACTTCGAGACCGATGACGTAATTGCGTGTGACGCCATATTTCAAACAGCGTGGGCCGCCTGCGTTTGTAGCGACGTTTCCTCCAATCGTACAATCCTTCATGCTCGCGGGGTCAGGTGGATAAAATAATTTCTGCGACCGGGCGGCTGCTTTGAGGTCGCCGGTAAAAACGCCGGGTTCAACAATGGCGACGGCGTCGGTAGAGTTAATTTCCTTGATGCGATTCATGCGCATTAGCGAGAGCGCAATCCCGCCGCGTACCGGCACGCATCCGCCTACATAACCAAATCCGCCTCCGCGTGCGGTGACGGGAACTTTCTCGCGTGAGGCGAACTGAAGAAGCTTGCTCACATCACTTGTCGATTTTGCAAAAACGACAACTTCTGGCGGATGCGTTGCGAACCATTTATCGCCGCTGTGCGCGGCGATTGTTTCCGGATCATCGGCGACAATTTCCGCGCCGATGATTTCTCGAAGCTTCAAAATGAGTTCCATTACAAGCAACGTCGCGCACGTCAGTTGCAGGGCAAGCACTCCGCGTCCAAGGTAGATCGGCTTCTCCTGAAGACGATGGTAATTCCCGAAGGCACAAATATCAGGCGAGTTGCGCCCGCATGACCTGCCAACGCGTTGAGGACAACGCGTTCCACCTAGGTTGCGACGCGGTAATGCCGAGCTTGCTCCATTCGTGTGATAAGCGCTTCGGCTTTTGGAAAAATCACAGGCTTACTTGCATCTGGACCAGCGAACTCCGTCACCGAATTCATGGAATCGAAGCGGAGTAGCGTGACGAATTCCACTTCGTCGCCGTCTTCGCGAACGAACCAATTCCGCGCCGCGGTAACCCTCGATATTTCGCGCGGCAATGCTCGGAAAAATCTCGTCGCGCAGCAATTTCTCGTATGTCGTGGAGTCTTCAGGTTTCGTCCATCCATGCCAAATGCGTGCAATCATGATTCTTCAATATGGTAGCGCGCGCCACTCCGTGCGCGCCGTTCCCATGCTTCGAGCACGAGTAAGATTAAGAGCGAGAGGAAGCGGAAGAGAAGATCACATGCCCATTATCTGGTACCCACCATCGGCATAGATGACCTGGCCAGTAATGGCTGCAGCCCCGTCGCTGGCGAGAAAAACTCCCGTAGCCCCTAACTCGGTGGGTTCGCAACTCCGTTTCAGCGGCGCGCGTTCCTGATAATGCTTCAACATGGAGGTGAATCCGCTGATTCCACGTGCGGCCAGCGTTTGCACGGGGCCGGCG
>DASXHS010000204.1:0-23937 GCA_036488345.1 Candidatus Udaeobacter sp. | reverse complement strand
GACCGTGTTTTCCAAATCCCAACTGCATTCTCGGCCGGGTTCATGAAAGACTCACGAGATGCGGCGCGCAGGATGTTCGGACCATCCGCCACATCCTTCGGACATCCCGGTGCGGGCGGCAGCCACGCCTTTGCTGATCCGGAAAACAAAATCGCATTCGCCTACGTGATGAACCAAATGGAACAATCGGTTCTGCCGAACGAGAAATCATTGCGATTGGTGGACGCTATTTACGATCTTCTGTAGCCCACTCTCCCAGTGCGCCGAATCTCAGAGACGGCAGTCATTACCACCGGCTACCGTCATTCGCCGATTGTGGTGATGAGGACTCTCCGTCGATGCGGCGCGCGGCGATGTTCGAAAAGGAAAATGCCTTGCCACGTTCCGAGTTGCATTTTTCCGTCCACAATTGGCACGGTCTCGCTGGTGTGCGTCAGGACCATGCGGATGTGTGAGGGCATATCGTCGCTGCCCTCAGAATCGTGGGTGAAGTAATCGGCGTCTTCCGGCACGAGACGGTCGAAAAACTTTTCCAAGTCGCGTCGCGCCGTTGGGTCCGCATTTTCCATAATAACAATGCTGCAACTGGTGTGCTGAACAAAAACGGTGACTGTTCCGTTTTGGACCGCGCGGTTGTCGATCTTCGAGTGCACGTCATCGGTGATTTCGTAGAGATTTTTGCCGTTGGTGCGCACTTCGAGTTGGTCATGGTAGACGTGCATTTTCAGGCATGTTATTCAGCGTGGCGGCGAGGGCAAAAGGCGCGACAGGTTGCACGCGCCGGCAAAAGTAGCGCATGCGTCTCGCTTGCGTACTCTAGGATGCGTAAGCGAAACACCTCGGACTATTGTCCGTACGTATCGATGATCTGAGATTCTTCGCTTCGCTCAGAATGACATTTGTAAGATGGCGTAGAAACGGGCCGGGCATATGAAGTGGCGAGTGCAATTTTACGCGCAATTGCGTGAAGTAACTGGAATCCACGAGCTAAAGCTTGAGCTTCCACAAGGCGCGACTGTTCGCGAATTACTCGAAACGATTTATGCGCAAAAACCTGCGCTTCGTCCGCACGACAAAAGCATCTTGGTTGGTGCAGGCCTGGAATTTGTCGATCGCAATTACAAGCTGAATCCGGGGGAGGAAATCGCGATCATGCCTCCGGTCCAAGGCGGTTGAGTCTGGTACGGCGGGAATTCCGCTTATGTCGTTAGGCCGCCACGTCGTCGCTGGCGCCACGTTTCAACGGGCAAATGCCGCGCTTCTTTGCACTGGCGACGAAGTCCAGGAATTCGCTTGCTGGTGTGCCAAAGGTCATGGTTTCCGCTTTGGCGAGGGCTTGCGACGTATTTAGTCCGCTTAGATAGACAAGTTTGAATGCCTCCTTGATTTCGCTTCGATCGTTCGCGCTGAGTCCAGCGCGTCGCATTCCGACGATATTCAAGCCGAAGACGTAATTGCGTTCTGCCGCGACGACGAAGGGAGGCAGATCCTTCCCAAATGCAGAGCTGCCCTGCACCATCACCAATCGTCCGACGTGCATGAACTGGTGGAAGGTCGATCCACCACCGAGAAATGCTCCGTCGTCGACGCGCACATGACCGGCCAGTAAACAATTGTTGGCGATGACAACATTGTCTCCGATCAGGCAATTGTGACCGATGTGCGCTCCGCTCATTAGAAAATTTTTATCGCCAATTTTCGTGACGCTGCCATCGGGGCTGCCACGGTGGATCGTGCAGTACTCGCGGATAACATTGTCGTTCCCGATTTCGACTTTCGTCCGCCGGTCCGTTGAAAATGAAACATCCTGCGGCGGCACGCCGATAATTGCGCCGTGTCCGATGAAATTTCCGCGGCCGATCGCAACGTCACCTTCGATCACGACGTGCGATTGCACGATTGTTTGCTCGCCGATTGTCACCTGCGGTCCGATGATCGAGAACGCACCGATCTCCACATTGGCGCCGACTTTTGCATTCGAATCGACGATTGCTGTCGGATGAACGTTCTTCTCCGTCATCTTTTGGATTTCGACATTCGAACTTCGGGTTTTCTTGCCTACAACACGCCTGCCTCTTTGAAACTGAAATAACCGGGACTGCTGTCCGATGGCGCGCCGATGACGATGTGATCCAGCAATTTGATTTGCAAAAGTTCAGCGGCTTCGGCGAGGCGTCGCGTCAGGCTGTGGTCAGTCTGGCTCGGGGACGGATCGCCGGACGGATGATTGTGCACAACGATAACCGCATAGGCTGAGTAAGTGATCGCGGGTCGAAAAATCTCCCGCGGATGCGCGATGCTCTCATTCATGCTTCCTACCGAAACTGATTCGATGCGCATCAAACGGTAACGTGTGTCGAGCAGAACAACCCGCAGTGATTCGGTCCGCAGCATCCGCATCTCGTCTCCGAGCAGTTTATAAATCAATTCCGGTGAATCGAGTTTTTGCTGCGACAACGGTTCCTGCGTGAAGCGTTTTCCCAAGTTGAACGCCGCCACCAGTTCTAATGCCTTCGCCGGACCGATCCCTTTGATTTCACTCAGTTCCTTCGTTGAACAACGGCTCAGCTCCGCGAACGATTTGTATTTGTCTAGCAACTCACGAGCGACATCGACCACATTCATGCCGCGCCGACCGGTGCGCAGCAATATCGCGATCAATTCCGCGTTGCTGAGAGCGTCCGCCCCTCGTGCCAGCAACTTTTCCCGCGGCCGCTCGTCCTGCGGCATTTCGCGGATTTTAAGCTGCGGCATATGAAAGTGGGAGCAGCGTTAACGCTGCGATGGAAGCCGGCTGAAAGTCGGGACTCCAAGGTCCCTCCTACATTTCATCAGACGCGAAGTTGATCGAACATGTCGCACAACGCATCCCCGAGCGAGAACAATGCATCGGCATAACGATTCGGCGCGACACCGTCGAATGCATGTTGCGCTTTGCGAATCAGATCGCTGCCCGCTGCGATTGACTCGTTTAACGCGCCGTTGTTCGCGCCATTCTTGAGAATCTCAATCATTTCTTCGATCTTTTCGTCCAGCACAAGCTGGCAACAACGTTCGCGTTCAAACTCCGAAGCGGAACGGAGAAAAATCAAAACCGGCAATGTGAATTTTCCTTTGCGCAGGTCCGTCCCCAGTGTTTTACCGGTCACACTCTCGGAGCCGGCGAGATCGACGCAATCATCATAAATCTGATAGGCCGTCCCGATTTGGAATCCGAAATTCTTGAATGTTGCGATCATCTTCGGATCGGACCCGCTGATAACGGCGGCCAGTTCCGCTGCGGCCGAGAAAAGTGATCCGGTTTTCATCTGCACGATTCGCAAATAATCTTCAACGGTGAGGTTAAGATCGAACCTGCGCTGCGTTTGAATCATCTCGCCCGAGCAAACCGTCGTAGCCGTGCGCGCGATTGCGCGACCGATATCGGAGTTTTCGAAATCTGTGGATAACGTCAGCGCGTGCGCGAAAAGACAATCGCCTAGTAGAACGCTTAGGGAATTTCCCCAGCGCGCATTTGCGGTTGGCTGTGCTCGACGCTGTTCTGCTTCGTCCATTACGTCGTCATGCACAAGCGTGGCGAGATGAATGAGTTCAACGATCACAGCGAGATCGATATGCCCGGAATGAATCTTTCCGGTAGCGCCGCCGGCAAGCAGAGCCAGCAGCGGTCGAAGGCGTTTCCCACGGCTGCCGACCGCGTAGACGACGTAACCTTCAATGGCGGGATCGAATGCCGCAGCCTGTTGCGCGATACGCATCTCGACTTGCTCAAGTTGCGGTTGAACCAATTTTGCCACTTCAGCCAAACGATGCGCGGGAGGGCCGCCCGCCTTCGCAACTGCGCGGCGACTCGAGCTCCGGTCCGTGCGGGCGAAGAGTTCCACGAGGCGAGAATAGTGGTGCGGGTTGCAGGTTGTCAAAGCAACATAACGCCGAACCTTCACGAATATTGTAGGGCGTTTCTGTGAAACGCCGAAACCAAACGAGCCATCTGACACTGACGCCGTCGGATCTTCAGCGCTTGCGCAGCCAGGATTCAGTTCCGTATTTCTGCTGGGCTATTTCTCGTGCGCGCTGCAAAACTTCTTCATTGATGTCGAACTCACTCCAATTGGCCGACAGTGCCTGCGCAAACTTTTCGGTGAGATCAATGTTCATACTGATGCCTTGAATGCTGCCTTGCTGCAGCAAAGCGTGACGGGTACGGCGTTGCGCTGCTCCGGCGATCTTGCGGCCGTCGATCATTACATCGGCGCGAACTGGATTCGCGAAGCACTCATTGTCTAGGGAGCGGCGGTCTCCCGGCCGCCGGTGATTAAGCGCGGCCACAGTTACCAGCTGGGCGCCCTGATCGGCGCCAGCTAGAGCACGGCACAACGCGCGATGAATTTCTTCGTAGATAGCAATTGATGATTCGCTAAACACTGGATCGCTCGCCGGAACCACCATCGAGTAGGTGAGGTCGTCTCCGTGAAAAACGACTCCGCCGCCGGTCCAACGCCGAACTATATCGCGCTCCGCCGCGTAAATCGCTACCTCGGAAAACTTGCCGAAATACCCGAACGATAGGGCAGGGAAACGCCAGCGATAAAAGCGAATAGTTGGAGCCGTTGTCGTTTCTAACAGGGATTCATCAACCGCCATGTTCATCGCCGCCGAATGCGGGCTTTGATCGTGATGGACGGTCAAATTCGAGAACAAAGTGCGCGTAGTTTGCTCAGCTTTGTCATTCCGAGCGGAGTCGAGGAAACTCTGGATTTTTCTGGAGCCGGAAATCTCCAGAGATGTCTCGACTTCGCCCGACATGACAATCAGTTGGGCAGCTCGTCCAAAATTTTCTCCACGGCTTCTCGTGGCCGCGTATGCCCGGTAATGGGACGCCCGATACCGATGTAGTCTGCGCCTGCTTCAAATGCTTCGCGCGGCGTCATGAACCGTTTCTGATCGCCTGGCTCCGCCCAGCTTGGCCGAATTCCCTGCACGGCGATTTTGATTCTTTCGCCGAACTCGCGGCGCAAGGTCTTGATTTCATGCGGACTAGCCACGACTCCATCGATTCCTGCTTCTGCACCTAACTTGGCCAGACGAATTACCTGGTCTTCGACAGTGTTGCTGATTCCAATTTCGCGTAGCGTTTGTTCGGTAGCGCTTGTTAAAACAGTTACTCCCAAAACAAGCATATCGTTGGCGCGAGCGGCAGTCGCGGCGCGAATCATTTCCTTGCCGCCGCTCAAATGAATCGTGAGCATCTGCACCCCAAGAGTGCTCGCCGACTCAACGGCCCGGGCGACGGTGTTCGGGATGTCGTAGAGTTTCAGATCGAGCCAGACCTTTGCGCCGGTGGCTAAAACCGCGCGCGCAATCTCAGGGCCTTCGGCCGTGTACAATTGGAGCCCGATCTTAAAAAAAGAAATCTCGGCTCTGAGCTGCTTGACGAGGTCGAGTGCCTTTTCCTTTGTGGCGACATCAAGCGCCACGATGATTTTGTCAGCGGCTTTTGTCATGGTCGGCGAAGTCGAGGCATCTCAGTCTTGCGACCAACAGCAAGAGATTCCTCGACTTCGCTCGGAATGACAGAGCAAATTGCAGATTATGCAAGTCATCGCTCCCGCGAAGATCAATCTTTCGCTGAGAGTTCTCGGTCGCCGCAGCGATGGGTTTCATGAAATTGAAACGTTCATCGCACCAATTTCGCTTTGTGACGAGATCAACGTCGAGCAGCGCTCCCGCAAACGCGGAATTGCTTTTCGCTGCGATGATCCGTCGGTACCGAAGGGTGAGAACAATATTGTGGTGCGTGCGGCGAACGTTTTTTTTGAAGAAACGAAGATCGCTGGCGGTGTTTCGATCGTGCTCAAAAAAAGAATTCCACACGGCGCCGGTCTGGGTGGAGGAAGCAGCGACGCAGCTTCCACTTTGCTGGCACTCAACGAGCTATTCGAGACGAATTTACCCCGTGAAGCGTTGGCAAAAATGGCGGAGATGATCGGGTCCGACGTCCCGTTTTTTATTTTTCAATCCGCCGCGGTATGTAAAGGGCGAGGCGAACTGGTGAGCCCAACGAGATTGCGGGAACAATTATCGCTGTTGTTGCTGAAGCCTGAGTTCGGTGTGCCAACGCCGTGGGCATACTCCCGGTGGCGAGACTCGCGCGAAATTCGCGGCGTTTCATACGGTCCCCAGGCATTCACTCAACAAAGTTTTGTGAATGACTTGGAGCGCCCTGTTTTCGAAAAATTTGTTTTTCTTGCGCAACTGAAAATGTGGTTGCTCAAGCAAGCCGAAGTCGACGTTTCACTAATGTCCGGTTCGGGTTCGACAGTTTTTGCCATGATTCGCGACAATGTAGACGTCGAGTATCTGGCGAGGCGGGCAAAGCTGGCCGTCGACCCGGAATTATGGACGTGTGTGTGCGAGACGCAGTAGCGAATTCTGGGGAGCGCACGCGTCTCGCGTGCTGGTTTCGGCGTCACGCCGAAACAATCTTGCTTTTCAGCCGCTCCACCCGGACGCATCGATGACCTCAAAGGAAAGTTCGCGATCGCGGGACGCGCTCGCCAGCACGCGAGACGCGTGCGCTCCCCAGATTATGCGAACGCGCGCGAAGCTATTCGCCGAGTCGTCGGCAGAATTGTGCGCGCGCGTATTCGCGGTTGAGCTTGGCGATGAAACTGGCGCTGATTTTGGCGGGACACACCGCTTCGCACTCGTAAGTGTTGGTGCAATTACCGAATCCCTGTTCATCCATTACTTGCACCATATTCAACACACGTCGCGCACGTTCCGGCGCGCCCTGCGGCAAAAATGAAAGGTGCGAAACTTTCGCAGCCGCAAAAAGCATTGCGGATCCGTTCGGACACGCCGCCGCGCACGCGCCGCAGCCGATGCACGCCGCTGCTTCCATTGCCAGATCTGCATCATGTTTAGGAACGAGAACTGAATTCGCTTCCGGCGCAGAACCTGCCCGCGCGGAGATAAATCCGCCGGCTTGCACGATCCGGTCGAGCGCACCGCGATCGACCACCAAATCTTTGACGATCGGAAACGCGCCGACGCGAAACGGCTCGACCGTAATCGTCTCGCCGTCGCGAAATTTTCGCATGTAAAGCTCGCACACAGCGCCTGGATGATCGGGCCCGTGAGCTTCGCCATTAACCGTAAGCGAACACGTGCCGCAAATCCCTTCCCGGCAATCAGAGTCGAACGCGACAGGTTCGCTGCCACTGCGAATCAAATTTTCATTTAGAATATCAAGCATCTCAAGAAACGACGTTTCAGGGGAAATGTCGCGGACTTCGTAACCGGTAAGTTTCCCGCGGGACTTCGCGTCGCGCTGTCGCCAGATTTTGAGTTTAAAGTTCATTGGTTCACGGTCATCCTGAGCGGAGCGCAGCGGAGTCGAAGGATCCTGCGGAGAAATCCAAGGTTTTGCACCGGGATTCCTCGACTTCACTCGGAATGACGGAAGGTGTGGTCATTTGTAGCTGCGCTGCGCTAAATGCACCGTTTCGAAATGCAACTCTTCGCGATGCAGTTTCGAAGGGTGACCCTCGCCTTGAAATTCCCACGCGAACACCGCTGCATGGCTCTCGTCGTCGCGGAGCGCTTCGCCATCGGGCGTTTGATGTTCCTGTCGAAAATGCGCGCCAGCAGATTCGTCGCGCTCCAGGGCGTCAAGGCACATTAGCTCGGCGAATTCGAGGAAATCCGCGACGCGCCCGGCGCGTTCCAACGATTGGTTGTAATCTTCTTGATCTCCGGGAACGCGCACATCGCGCCAGAATTCGTCGCGCAGTTCGGGAATTTTCCGGAGCGCTTCGCGCAATCCTTGTTCGTTACGCGACATTCCGCATTTGTCCCAGAGAAGAAGGCCGAGCTCGCGGTGGAACGAATCGGCCGAGCGTGTGCCGTTGACCTTGAGCAGTTTCTCGATCCTGGCGCGGACACTGTTCTCCGCTTCTTGAAACTCCGGAGAGTCGGGCGAAGGCCGTTTTCCCATCTGACCGGCAAGATAACTCGGCAGCGTATTGGGCATAACAAAATAGCCGTCGGCGAGGCCTTGCATTAGTGCGCTGGCGCCGAGCCGATTTGCGCCGTGATCGGAGAAATTGGCTTCACCGATTACGAACAGGCCGGGCACATTGCTCATCAGATCGTAATCCACCCAGAGACCGCCCATGGTGTAGTGCACGGCGGGATAAATTCGCATCGGCACTTTGTAGGCGTCCTCGCCGGTAATTTTTTTGTACACCTCGAACAAGTTTCCGTACCGTTCGCGAATCGTCTCTACGCCGAGTCGTTTGATCGCATCGGCAAAATCGAGATACACGCCGCGTCCACCTGGACCGACGCCGCGGCCTTCGTCGCAAACTTCCTTTGCGGCGCGCGATGAAATGTCGCGCGGCGCAAGGTTGCCGTAGCTGGGATATTTTCGCTCGAGATAATAATCGCGGTCTGCATCAGGAATTTCGCTCGGCAGCTTCAAGCGATCTTCTTTCCGTTTCGGTACCCACACGCGGCCGTCATTGCGCAGCGATTCTGACATCAGCGTGAGCTTGGACTGATAGTCGCCGCTAACTGGGATGCACGTCGGATGAATTTGTGTGAAGGATGGATTAGCGAAGAGCGCGCCTCTTTTGTAAGCGCGATATGTTGCGGTGACGTTGCTGCCGCGCGCATTGGTCGACAGATAAAACACGTTGCCGTATCCACCGCTCGCGAGCACGACGGCATCCGCTGCGTGCCTTTCCATTTTTCCCGAGCGCAAGTTTCGAGTGATAATTCCCTTGGCCTGACCATTGACGATCACCAGGTCGAGCATCTCTGTGAATGGAAACATCTGCACCATGCCAGAGGCGACCTGGCGACAGAGCGCCTGATAACAGCCTAACAAGAGCTGCTGGCCCGTCTGGCCGCGCGCGTAAAAGGTCCGTGAAACCTGTGCGCCGCCGAAGGAACGATTAGCCAGGTAGCCGCTGTATTCGCGCGCGAAAGGAACGCCCTGCGCAACGCATTGATCGATGATGATGTTGGCGATTTCAGCGAGCCGATAAACATTCGCTTCGCGAGATCGAAAATCGCCGCCCTTGATCGTGTCGTAGAACAATCGGTAAACGCTGTCGCCATCGTTCTGATAATTCTTTGCCGCATTAATGCCGCCTTGCGCTGCAATGGAATGCGCGCGCCTTGGCGAATCCTGAAAACAAAAACATTTCACCCGATATCCCAGTTCTCCGAGGGTCGCCGCGGCCGATCCGCCGGCGAGGCCGCTGCCGACGACTACGATCTCAAGTTTTCGCCGATTATTCGGATTGACCAATCGCGAATGGTCTTGGTGATTGCGCCACTTTTGGTCCAGCGGCCCAGGCGGAACTTTCGGATCCAGTGTTCCAATCATGCTGTGAAATATCTAAAACCATCTCGTGATGTCATTCTGATCGCGCAGTCGCGGGAGAAGAAGCTCAGAGCAAATCTGGAGCGATTCATAAGCGGAAGTATCCAGAGATGTTTCGCTTCGCTCAATATGACAGCGTCACGGTATGACGAAACCAAATCTCGTCTATTGTTCGCCGCCCCACTTATCTTTTTTGAATGACACGCGCCCGGAGCCTTCTTCGAAAGCTTCGAAATGCTCGGGGTTCTCCCGGTAATATTTCTGGTGATACTCTTCGGCGGGCCAAAATTTCATCGCAGGCAAAATTTCGGTCACAATAGATTTTTTGAATTTTCCGGAGCGCGCGAGTTTGTCTTTTGAAGTCTCAGCAATTTTCTTTTCCTCGGCATTGCCATAAAAGATCGCAGCGCGATAACTCGGTCCGATATCGGTGAACTGGCCGTCGGATTGGGTGGGATCGATTTGCCGCCAATAGATGTCGAGAAGCTGCTCGTAGGAAATCTTCGCCGGCTCGTAGGTGACTTCGATGGATTCGCGATACTTTGTTTTCTCCGACGTCACGAGCTTGTATGTCGGGTTCGGTTCGGTTCCACCGGCATAGCCCACCGTCGTTTTGATTACACCCGATGCTTTGTCGAATGCGGGTTGTATGCACCAAAAACATCCACCGGCAAAAACCGCGGTGCGCGTCGTGGGGGGGACAGCAGTCTGCCCATAACTCGCAGCCGCAAGTGCCACATAGCCAAAGGCGAGGAGAAAAATTCGATTCATATTGTCCCCTTCATGTCGCTCCGGACGCGACGCTGTTCAAGATGTTTCCCTCCAGCCCGCGCATCTTGCTTGGGGGGTTGAAGCATCGGCCAGATACCGACATTTTCTCCTGTGATCGAACTGTTCCCGGAATTGCACGTCGCGCGTCTGGAGGTCGCGGAATTTTTCGGACGCAGCGCGCCACTTCATGTCGACCTTGGGTGCGGCGACGGATTTTTTCTCTGCGAAATGGCGCAACAGTTCCCGAAAATAAATTTCCTCGGCATTGAGCGGTTGACGAAGCGCGTAGAAAAAGTTCGCCGCAAGGCGGACAAGATCGAAAACGTTCGGGTGCTGCGCGCGGATACTTTATTCGCGGTGCGCTATCTGCTGCCTAAATCTTCGGTGGAAGCTTTTTACCTTTTGTTTCCCGACCCATGGCCGAAGCGGCGGCATCAATTGCGACGGATTTTCACACGCGATTTTTTGGATGCAATCGCCGTTGCACTGGGGCAAGACGGTGTCCTGCGCGTGGCGACCGATCAGTTCGATTATTTTCAGCAAGTCGAACGAATCAGCCTTGCTCACTTGGAATTTCAAGTTGTGCCGCGGTTACCTGATGACGCAGTTCTTCCAGTAACCAAGTTCGAGAGAAAATTTCGCGAACAGAGCTTGCCGATTCATCGACTGACACTTCGAAAGACTTCGCCGGTCAGATAGGCTCGCGCGGTCCATTCCTGGTTCGAGAAGTTCAATTCCACTGCACCGGTTTCGTCCTGGCGAAACAATTTGATCCCACGAGCGCGAAGTTGCTCAGCCCACTCTTCACTGATTCGTTCGTGCTTCGGAAATTCCCTTGAGGTCGCAATGACCAACCGCGGCCGAACGGCATCGAGAAATGGAGGCGAGCCGGAAATTCCGGAGGAATGTTGGCCCTTTACGAGGATGTCGCTCTGCCGGTCGGTACTATTGCTCAATAATGCGCCTTCGGTTTCTGCGCCGTTGTCTGACATGAACAGAACCGATGGGCCCGACGGGATGAATAACCGGATGACCAACGCTTGATCGTCCGCCGTCGCTCCTGCAAAGCTGCGGGGCGGAAACAAAACGTGTGCGATGACTTCGCGGGATAAATGAAAATTGTCTCCGGCGGCCAGTCCAAGAGGTTTGCGCCTGCATCCTTCCAGTTCCGACACGATTCGGGACAGCCGTCGATGAATGAGGGAACGATCGGGTGCAGGGTTATCGATCACACGAACCCGTGGAAAATCGCTCAATAATTGAGTGATACCACCGATGTGCTGCGAATCGCCATGGGTGAGTACCACCCCCGTGAGCCGATTCACGCCGGCCCAGTGCAGATACTGGCGCACGATGCGCTCGTAAGTGCGTTCGCTTCCGCAATCGATCAACCAGTCATGGCCATTCACTCGAACGTGAGTGGCCGCGCCCGCGCCCAATTCCAGTACCGTCATCTTGGCAGAGATCCGATTGCCCCAGTCAGGTTTGCCAACATAGAAGTGCCCGCCGGGAATTTGCGCGAACAGATGAACGATGCCGATGACTAGCGTGGCCAGTGTCCAGTTGGCATTGTTGAAAACAATAGCGACCCACGGCAGGAGCGGCGTCGCGATCAGCGATAGGAGCGCAACGGCGAGGACAAAGAATGCGATCGGGACGACGACGAGATTTGCCAGAAAAGAAATCGGTGTGACGAGGTGGAAGTACCAAAGAATCAGCGGCGATGAACCAATCCACGCCGCAAGCGACACAGCTGCGCCGCCGCAAAGCCAATCATAGCTGGACTGCATCCATCGCCGTGGACCGCGCACCAGGCTTTGCGGCAGAAAAGGATCTGGAGCCGCACGCCGCTGCAAAAGTCTAAACAACGGATCGGCGAACAGCACAATTGCGCCAACCACCGCGAAGGAAAGCTGAAATCCGGTGGAAAACAGTTCGTTCGTGTTCCAGCAGAGAATGAAAAACGCCGCTGCCGCGAGGCTGTTCGGCAGAAACACGCGTCGTTCGAAAAAGTAACTGCCGACGACGATTGAAGCCATCACCGCCGCGCGCAACGCTGGGATGTGCAACCCCGTTACCGCCGCATAGAAAAAGAGCGACGGAATGATAAATGCCGCCGCACGCTTGCGTGGCAGACGCGCGATCGCAGCCAGCACCCACAAAAGCGCCGCCACAATTCCCACGTGCAAGCCGGCGACGGCGAAAAGGTGAATCGTGCCGGTTTGCTGAAACGGCTCCTCAATGTCCTCTGGCGTTTCGTGTCGGATGCCAAGCACGATTCCACTGATGAAACTTTTTACCTCGGGCGCATCGTCCAAGCCGCGGCACAACGCGTTTTGAATCCACGTGCGCGACGCTTGTGCAGCGCGCAGGACTCGATTTCCGCCGCCGTGGCGAATCAGCGTGCTGTCCTCTGGATAACGGACGAAGAGCATTCGACGGACATCATGTCGCTCAAGGTACGCCCGCATGTCGAACTCGCCAGGGTTGCGCGGCGGAGCGATCGGTTCGGCGGTTCCAAAAAGTTTCAGTTCATCGCCAAACTCCGGCACGCCTTTCCAACGAATCTGCCAGACAGCACGCGTGGATTCAGTTTTGCCTTCGAGTTCAATTGATTTGAGCTTGAGCAGAAAGGTTGCGAATCCGCTGGCCGAAATCTTCGGCTCGGTGATCACGCATCCGACTGCTGTGACAACGCGCGGCCGCTCCTGGAGTTTGTTCGCAAGTTGCTGGCCTGCCGTGTTCGTTGTCGTGAATTTGTGCAGCAGGAAAAAACCGAACGCGACGATAAGGTATGTCGCAGGCAATCTCGGCCAGCACAGTGCAATCAGAATGCAGATTCCGAAGAGTAGCGCCGCTGAAATGAGCGCTGTAGGTGCGAACGGAACAACTTCGGCCACGACAATTCCCGTTGCAGCCATCAACGTCAGACCGACGAATGGCTGACGCGGCGCGCTGAGCAGCTTCATCGACTCGCAGTTTTCGCTTAACGTACGTTGCCAGCGCAAGCTGGAATATGTTTGAGCGCGATGCAGGCCGATTGCCCGTAGTATGAGGCACGATTGCTTGCACCAGTGGCGCGCCGTAATTTCTGACGTGCAGGACCTATTCGGGGAAGCGCAGGAGATTGAAACGGCAAACACCGCCGCGCCGCTGGCCACACGGATGCGGCCGCGTTCGCTCGAAGAATTTATTGGCCAGGACCACATTCTTGGGCCGGGCAAACTTTTGCGCCGCGCCATTGAAGCCGATCGCCTGCCCTCGGTGATTTTCTATGGGCCGCCCGGCACCGGAAAGACCACGCTGGCTCGCGTGATCGCGGAGATGACGCACGCGAAATTTGTTCGGATCAGCGGCGTGGAAAGCAATGTTGCCGAAATGCGCCGCGTGCTTGCCGCGGCCACGAATCGGCTCCGCACATCTGGAAAAAAGACGATCCTGTTCGTGGATGAGATTCATCATTTCAATAAGGCGCAACAAGACATTCTTTTGCCTGACGTCGAAGCTGGAAATCTCCGCCTTATCGGCGCGACCACATACAATCCGTTCTTCTACGTGAACAGCGCGCTGGTGTCGCGCTCACAGGTTTTCCGACTCGAACCGCTCAGCGTGGAACAACTGGAGCAATTGATCGATCGCGCGTTAGCCGATAAAGAGCGCGGGCTTGGAAGTTACAACGTGAAGATGGATAGCGACGCGCGCCGGCATCTGGCGAAGTTGAGCGACGGCGATGCGCGCAAATGTCTAAATGCGCTCGAGATTGGCGTGCTAACCACGCAACCAAAAGTAGCGCGACCGTCCTCGGTTGCGCCCGAGAGTAGGGCAAGCGAGGACGCTTGCCCTACCATTCACTTCACGCTGGCGGCTGCCGAGGAAAGCATCCAGCAGAAGGCCGTCGTGTATGATCGTGCCGGCGACGGGCACTACGACACCATCAGCGCGTTTATCAAAAGCATGCGCGCTTCGGATGAAAAAGGCGCGATGTACTGGCTGGCAAAAATGCTGCATGCCGGAGAAGATTTCCGCTTCATCGCGCGGCGGATTGTCATTTTTGCAAGCGAAGACGTTGGCCTTGCTGACCCCGAAGCGTTGCAGCTTGCGATCGCGACGCAACAGGCGGTCGAATTTGTCGGGATGCCGGAGGCGCGAATTCCTCTCGCGCACGCTACTGCTTACATGTGCCATGCCCCCAAAAGCCGCGAAGCCTACGATTCACTGAACGTCGCGACGGAACAGATCGAAGCGGAACAAACCAAATCCGTGCCCGAGAATCTTAAGAACAAGCATTTTCCGGTAAATCCCGAGAGCTAAGGAACATCCTTCAGCGTCGAAAGTTTCTCGGGCGATTTTTCTACAATCGGCGCAGCACCGATGCGCCCAGAGAAAATTAGCAGACCGAAGCAAACCGCGTTGAAGGTGATGAAAACGGCGAGCGCGTGCCAGAGCGGGCCTTCGCGCCACTGCTGATGAACCTTTTTCCAGCTGGAGAAAATGTGGAACACGGAAAGCAGTGTTGCCATGTAAAGACCGTACAGGATGTAGTGCAGCTCGATGCCGTGCCATAGCCCCATTAATCCGAAGGCTAGGAAGTATCCCAGGATCGCGGCGGTGTGCATGCTTTTGAACCATTTGCCACGCCCAGCCGCGAGGAGGAAACGCATGTAAACGTGATCGCGAAACCAGAATGAAAGGGTGATATGCCATCGGTTCCAGAAATCGCGGATGTTCCGCGCGAGGAACGGCCGGTTAAAGTTTTCCGGAGTGTGGACGCCAAACAGATAACTAACGCTGATGGCGAAAGCGCTGTATCCCGCGAAATCGAAGAACAAATAAAAGCTGTAGGCATACATATAACTAACCAGCGCCGCGAAGCTATCGCTATGCCCAGCCGACCTGAGCCAGCGTTGTTCGATCAGCGCAGCGAGGATGAATTTGTAGAGCAAGCCGCGAAAAAAGTGCTGCACAGCGCCGTCGAGGTCGGCTAGGAACTCAGTGCGGCTTCGTCTTTTTCTCCAGTCGGGAGCGAAGCGACGATAACGATCGATCGGCCCGGCGGAAATCGTAGGAAAGAAAAACAGAAACATGAATAGATCGACTGTCCCGGGCCTTGCGATAACGCCGTCTCGCAGGCAAAACACGATATCGAGCGCGCGAAACGTGACGTAAGAAATACCGAGAAATCCGAACTGAGTTTCCGGTGAGACCAGCGGGATCACCTTCGCCAGTGCCAGCGGAAGCACGCTAAGCCCGATTGCGGCGTAGAACAGCCAGCCTGCGCGCGCGCCGGCGCCTGCGAAGGCGCGCACGATCAGCCATTGCCACAAGGCGAACGTCAATACGACCCAGATTTCGCGTAATCGGAAAGGCGCTCCCAAATGAAGCACATCGTGATACTGCACGAGGAGCATGACCGTGGTTACGACGAGAGCCCAGCGCCAGCCGGCACGGCCGAACAAACCGAGAATCACTGTCGGCGCTGCTACGTAAAGCAGCAGCACGAAGTAGGTGAAATCAGCGTAGGGAATCACAGCGACCTGGCCAGCGCGGCTCGGTCTACCTTGCCGTTGGCCGTCATGGGAAGCGTCTCGCGAAAGATAAATTTGCGCGGTAGCATGTACACTGGCAGGCGCTCACCGAGCTGGCTGCGCAGATTGTGCGTCAGCTTGAAGTCTGATGTCTCATTTCGTGCCAACAATGTCACGAAAGCTGTTAGCGATTGAGTGGTGCCGTTCTTGATCACCGGAACTACGACTGCATCGCGTACTGTCGGCAGCGCCCGCAGATTCGCTTCAATGTCACCGAGTTCGATGCGGTATCCGCTGAGCTTAATTTGTTCATCGATGCGGCCTTCAAAAAACAGCAGGCTGTCACGAAAGCGGCCGAGATCGCCGGTCTTGTATGCGCGCTGCCCGCGATACTCGAAAAAACCGCGGGCTGTGAGATCGGGGCGCCCTGCGTAACCGGGACTTACGTTCGGCCCCGTGATAATGATTTCGCCGCGCTCGTTAGTGGACAACTCCGCGCCGTTCTCATCGACAATGAAGATTTTCGTGCCGGCCATTACGCGACCCACTGGCAACGGCGAATATTTTTCCAAGATCGCAGCGTCAATGCGGATGGAGGTCGTAGCGACAGTTGCCTCGGTTGGGCCATACATGTTCCAAACTTGCGCTTGTGGAAAGCGCGCGAGGAGTTGAGCTGCGGTTTGGGGTGCGAGTGTTTCACCGCAAAAAAGAAACCGCCGCACACGCGGCAGCATCGCCTCGGCAAACTTGTCTTCTACGAGACACATCTGTGCAAACGACGGGGTCGAAACCCACGTGGTCACGCCGGAACTCGCCAGCGCGCCGTAAAGCTTTTTGGGATTTTCGATCAAATCGCGGCTGATACTGAAGAGCGTGCCGCCGGTTACCAGACTGCAATACAAATCCATTACCGACAGATCGAACGAGAACGGCGCCTGATTCAAAAATACCTCGGCGCGTTTGCTGAACTCCTGCTCCGCCAGCATCCAGCTAACGAAATGTTCGAGGCAGGCGAGCGTGATAATCACGCCCTTGGGTTCGCCGGTGCTGCCGCTTGTGAACAGGATGTAAAACGAGTCGTTCTTCTCGACGGGTATCGTGGGTGCGGCCCGTTCACCGATGGAGAATTGCCAGATCTGATCAGGAGTTAGGGTTAGCGCGGCGTTCGAACTTGCCAGGATTTGATCTATTCGCGTCCGCGGTAGCGCTATGTCTATCGGCACATAAGGCCGGCCCGATTTTACCACGCCAAGAAATGCGATCAGCATTTCTGGCTCGCGATGCCCGAGCACAGCAATCGGTCTGCGATCGTCGCTGAAACGCTTTCTCAGGTACGACCCAAGCCCGTCCGAGTGACTGCGCAGTTCGCCGTATGTCAGAGTGCTGTCACCGCTAAGGTGTGCGATTGCCTCCGGTGCCGCTGTGGCCCAGTAATCGATTCGTTGGATCAGATTCACTAGAAGCCCTGATAAACAAAAGGCGGCGTGCGGAAATCGCCACGCCCATACATCGCGATCAAAATCAGGATGACAGCGACGTAATAAAGAATCAGCAGCACGCGATGCACCGTGGGATGTCGCTCGAGCCAGTTCATATGCCCATCCGTGCCTGAAGATCTGCGATCACAGCTCGCGGTGTGCGCCAGCGTTCGCGTTCAAATTCCGCCGGCGAAATTTTTAATCCGAATTCTTCTTCGATCATCAGGATGAGCTGAACGGTTCTCATCGAGTCGAGCACCTGATAATCGTAGAGGGGTAGATCGAGGTTGGTGAGTACCTCATCGGTCTCGCCTACCGAGGCCAGGAGTTGCAAAACCTTGTCCGCGAATTCCGCAGCTATCATGGAGGATGCGCACCGTGTCGTGATGCTTCAACCAACGGAAAGGTGATCACTTGTTAGCGTTGTGGCAAACGCCCGTGAAAGAAATCGTCAAGGGCACGGTCGTAATATGCCCAGCCTTTTGCTGTGAGATGACTCTGGTGACGGATGAGAAAAGCCGGGTCTTCGTCGTGCTCCTGAAATTCGACTACCGGAAAATGGTATTGCTCCACGAGCGCAGGAAGCTTCCTGTAAAACTCCTCACGAGCCGAACGCGAAACGCCCGCGTGATCGTAAAAATCGCCGGCCAAAGGCATGCTGAGAATGAGTGGTCGCGCGTGAACAGTTGTTAGACACCGCAGGAGCAGATCAAGATCGATCCATGTCGGTGATCCCTTGACGCCGCTGAGGAATCCGGCGTCACGCGAGCCGGGGTTGATTTTCCTATCGAAGTTCGAAGGCTGTTGGATGTTCCCGGTATCCGTCGGTCTGGCTTTGCTCGCTTTGGCAACGAATTGTGACCAATCGACCGTTTCTTCCTGCAGCCGTGGCGGCGGTTTTGTTTGACGCTGGATGTGATGCACCGCCGCCCAATGATCTTCCAATTCGTACAAGGCAGTCTGAATTTTTCCCGCCGGCCAGAGCGCGCAGAAAACCACGCGATCAAGCAATTGTCCGGAGGCGAGACGTCTTAAGGCAAATTCGAGGAGTGGTCGTTGTTCAAGCGTTTCCGGAAACTGGAGCATGCGTGCAGCGATGTCGCGCTTCAGTTGAAAATCCAGTGCAGTGCCAAACACCATCTCGGTCGCCGCCATGGGCGAAAAATGCCCTTTGTAGCCCTGGGTACCGGGGCTTGCGTTGCAAAACCAGGCGGGCGAGAGCGAGAAGGCCACTCTTTTGCCGCGCAAAGCTGACCCGAGTGCGCCGACTCTTTGCACCATGGTCAACGGATTTGCACCGCCGCCGCCAACCGGCGAAAGCTGGAAACCTGTTGGCGCAGTGCGGAAGAAAATGGTCCCTCGTTCCGGTGCCTCGGGCACCAATAATTCCGAACTGCCATAAATCATCAATACGTTCGGCGAATGCGCGGCGGCACGTTGAAACGCCAGTCCCTGGTTTTTGAGAACAAATCTATCGGGCGCCGTGGAAACAATGGTGGCGTGTTCGAGGTGAATCAGGACCCGCTCAGCAGCGAAGAAAATGATTGCCGCCAGCCCCAGGGCGATAATGCCCGCGAACAAATGCGGCATTTCTTTCCTGCTGGCGGCACTCACGATAGAATACGAAGTTATTGTCGCGACTTGACGCCGCAATCGAATTTCACTTCGGTATTCTCATAGCATGGCCGCTTCATCACTCTGGCAGCGATTTCAACGACATTTCCTGGAATATCGGGATCTAGGTTTCTCTCTCGACATCAGCCGGATGAAATTTCCGGACGATTTGTTCGAGAAAATGGGGCCGCAAATCGAGCATGCGTTTGCGGCGATGCGGGAATTGGAGGCGGGAGCAATCGCTAATCCCACAGAGAACCGAATGGTCGGTCATTACTGGCTGAGGAATCCTGCGCTAGCGCCGACACCGGAAATCCGGGCGGAAATCGAAGACACGATCCTGCGCATCAAAGCATTCGCACAAGATGTTCACGCTGGAAAAATCACCGCGGAGAACGGAAAGCGCTTCGAACACGTGCTGCACATTGGGATCGGCGGCTCGGCGCTGGGGCCGCAATTCGTGTCAGCTGCGCTTGGCTCGACAAACGATCCAATGGACATCTTTTTTTTCGACAACACTGACCCTGAAGGTTTCGATCGCGTGTTTGACCGGATAGGAGCGGGACTCGCGCAAACGCTCGTCATCGTTGTGTCAAAGTCCGGCGGGACGAAAGAGACACGGAATGGGATGCTCGAGGCGGAAGCGAAGTTTGCTGCGAAAGAACTTCATTTTGCCAGGCACGCTGTCGCTGTGACTGGCGTTGGAAGCGAGTTGGACAAACACGCCGAAGCGAACGGATGGCTGGCGCGTTTTCCAATGCTTGATTGGATTGGCGGACGCACGTCAGTTATGAGCGCAGTCGGGCTACTACCGATGGCGCTGGAAGGCTTCGACATCGATGCCTTCCTCGCCGGCGCCGCTGCCATGGACGAATGCACTCGCGTCGCCGACGTCGCACAAAATGCCGCCATGCTCCTCGCACTCATGTGGTATTACGCCGGCAACGGAAAAGGCGAGAAGGACATGGTCGTTCTTCCCTACAAAGATCGGCTGGCGCTGTTCACCAAATATCTCCAGCAACTCGTGATGGAATCGTTAGGCAAAGAAAAAAACCTGGCGGGCGAAGTTGTGCATCAGGGCATTGCCGTGTACGGAAATAAAGGTTCAACCGACCAGCATTCATACCTGCAACAATTGCGCGACGGCGTCCTGAATTTTTTTGTGACATTTGTCGAAGTGCGCAACGATCGCCGCGGCCCCCGGTTTGAAGTCGAGGATGGCTTTACGAGCGGCGATTATCTTGAGGGGTTCCTGCGCGGGAGCCGCAGCGCATTGTACGAGAAAGGACGGGAATCAATTACCGTGAGCATTCCCGAGGTGAACGCGTTTTACATCGGAGCACTAATCACGCTATACGAACGAGCGGTCGGATTTTACGGCTCGCTTGTTAATATCAATGCGTACGATCAACCCGGCGTCGAAGCGGGCAAGAAAGCGGCGAGCAAACTCTTGCAACTCCAGAAGCAAGTACTCCAGGAGCTTTCCGCTGAAGGTAAAACTGCCGAAGAGATCGCGCGCTCGATCGATGCCGACCCGGAGGACGTTTTTCACTTGTTGCGGCATCTGGCGAGCAACGATGCACGAATCAAAGTCGCAGCCGGCGATGAAGCTGCGGATGATCGGTTTTCGCTCGGACAATCCGAGTAAATATAGTTATGACACGCAATTCTCCGGAAGCTCCAACGGACTCATTGACCGTGCCATGGAGCGACACGGTTCGTTTTGTCCGGCAACTTACTCACGATTTGCGCAATGATTTGAACGCGCTCGAACTACAGTCGGCTTACATCGGTGAACTGACGCAGGATCAGGAACTGACCAGTGAGATTAAGCGTTTGCGGGAAGTCGTGTCAGGGATGAATTCGACGCTGCAACTGCTTTCGAGAGCCGTCGGAGAACCTGCACCCAATTTCGTTACTTATCCGGCGGGCGAATTTTTGACCGACATGCGCACGCAAATAGAGCGCAATTTTTCAAAAGAAGACCACGAGGTCACATGGGACGTGCAACTTAAGGATGAGACGCTGAACATTGATCCGCAGCTGTTCCAGGAAGTGTTTGTGGAGCTTTTCGCCAACGCTTTCCAGCATGATCGAGGCAACGGCGCATTGATTGCAAGAGCCAGAATCAGCGATGATAAGTTCGTCTTCAGCCTCGACGAACCCAAAGCAGTCTTCTCTTCGGATACCCAGAATTGGGGGCGGGAACCACTCCGCAACATCAGACAGAGACATTATGGTCTTGGTCTAAACCGCGTCCGCGCTATTGTCGAAGCGCACGGCGGAACTTTACAGGCTCAACACGACCCCAAGGCGGCGACGCTCATTTCGACGATGATACTCCCGATTTCGGGGCCCCAACCCGAAAATGCTTGAACCTCAAGGTATTCTCGCAGTTTAAGCAACTGCAGGTCACTGCACGTGCGTAGTACCAGCAGCGCAAAGTAATGAAGAACGAGAACCATCGCGTCCTGATCATTGACGACGATCGGCCGGTGTTGATGACAGTGGAGGCGTTACTCAGGCGCCATGGTTATCACGTGGATGCCGCGCCCACAGCGTCGCAGGGCCTGAAGTTGCTGAAATCAAATTCGCCATCGCTCGTCTTACTAGATCTACAACTGCCGGACGCGCATGGATTGGAAATGCTCGATCAGATCAAGACGGAGTTGCCCAAAGCCCAGGTAATCATTCTGACGGCGCACGACTCGCTCCATAACGCCATCGAGTCGATCAAACGCGGCGCTTACCATTTTATCAGCAAGCCTTACGCGCCGGAGGAACTTCTGAGCCTTGTGGAAAAGGCGTTGGAGAAACAGTTCCTGCTTCGGGAAGCTGAACAACTACGAGAGAAAACGGAGCAATTGGAGAAGCGGCTGGAAATCGCCGAAGCGCGACCTGCCCCAATTTTTAAGAGCAAACCGATGCAGGAGATTGAGGAGCTGATCGGGGCGATGGCACCCTCGGATGCGAATGTTCTTATCGCGGGCGAAAGCGGCGTGGGCAAGGAAGTGATTGCCAACACTATTCACGCCCGCAGCCGGCGCGCTGAACAAGCGATGGTGAAGCTCAATTGCGCTGCGTTCCCGCAAACAATGATCGAGGGAGAACTTTTCGGTTACGTCAAAGGCGCGTTCACCGGAGCGATGCACGATTTCCCGGGAATGATCGCCGCGGCAGACGGCGGCACGCTGTTCCTTGATGAAATCTCCGACATGCCGGCTGATTTGCAGACGCGGTTCCTGCGCGTGCTACAAGAGCGCGAGTATCGACCGCTTGGGAGCACACAGACAATGAAAGCGAATTTTCGTGCGATCGCTGCGACTAACAGGCCGATTCCCGAGTCATTAACCGAGAATCGGCTGCGCTCCGATTTGTACTACCGTTTAAACACTTTCCAGATTGAAGTGCCGCCGCTCCGGAAACGAAGAGAGGACATCCCGCCGTTGATCGCCCAATTCGTTAGGCAATTTTCTCAACAACTCGGCAAATCGGAGCCGGACGTTTCACCGGACGCGTTTCAGAAATTGCTCGATTATTCGTGGCCGGGAAACGTTCGCGAACTGCAAAACGCCATCGAATATGCGGTGGTGCTGGCGCGAGACGGCGTGATTGGCGTTAAAGAGCTGCCGGCAGAAATACAGTTGCCTCCGGCGCTGCAGCAAGCCGAACTCGGAGGATTGCCTCGGAAGGGCGTGCAAACGCTCGATGACTTGGAGCGGAACGCAATTCTCCAAGCGCTCGCCGAATGCCGCGGGAATAAGAAAAAAGCAGCCGAACTGCTCGGGATTCAGCGACCCACCCTTTACAACAAGCTGAAACGTTACGCGATTGAGTTGTAGGTTGACGAGGAACCACGCGTTCCTGCAGCTGCTTTTTATTGGCCGCGATAGATGCAACGCGCAGTGGGTGTTTCGTGCACCACTAATTCGCAGAGGCCGGGACATTGAGGTTCTAATTTTTTCCAGAACCATTCGGCCATGTTTTCGATCGTCGGATTTTCCAATCCTTCGATTTCGTTGAGATAGGTGTGGTCCAAGATTTTTAGAAGCGGCTTCATCGCGGCACTGATGTTCGCGTGATCATAAATCCAGCCAATTGTTGGATCGACATCACCCTCGACAGAAACTTCGACCTTGAAACTGTGTCCGTGCACCCGCCGGCATTTGTGGCCCTCCGGCGCTTTAGGCAGAGTCTGTGCTGCTTCAAATGAGAAATCTTTGGTTAACCGGGCGCGCATAATCAGACTCCGCGCTGGGTTGGCTTCCAGATGAATTTGTGCATCTGTAGTTGAAAACGGACGTTCAGTTTGTCGGCGAGAATCCATTCCACGATTTCGCGCGGGTCGATTCTGCCGAAAATTGGAGAAAAGAGCACGGCGCGACAGCAGGAGGGAAGTTTGTGGCGCTGCACTTTATCGCGCGACCACTCGTAATCCTCGCGGGAGCCGATGACGAACTTCACTTCATCGCCAGCATTGAGGTGGTCAATGTTCGACCAAAGATTCTTGTCCACTTCGCCGCTGCCCGGAGTCTTTAGATCCATGATCCGGTGTACGCGCGGATCGACTTTTGATATGTCATGCGCACCGCTAGTTTCGAGCAGCACCGCGTAACCTGAGTCACACAACATCGACATCAATGGCAGCACGTTCCTTTGCAGCAATGGTTCGCCGCCTGTTATCTCGACCAACGGGCACTGATACGTCGCGATCGTGTCCAGAATTTCCCCCAAGTTTCGTTTGTTCCCCTCGTAAAATGCGTACTCCGTATCACAATAGCTGCACCGCAGGTCGCAGAACGTTAGGCGCACGAAAGTGCACGGCGAACCGGCCCAGGTGCTTTCGCCCTGAATGGAGTGATAAATTTCGTTGATTGTAAGCGTTTTTTCGCTCTCTGACATTTCGCCCAAGATTTGTGCTGATCGGATGTAGAACGTCTTATGCGAACAACTGCAAAGCAAATTTCTCCGCTAAATTCGCCTGTCTTTCACTGCGCCCAGTGGCACCTCTCGGGCTCGAGACCTCTCCAAAAATCCCGATTTTAACAAGATTTTTTGATTGACGGGTATATGCCGCCAATCTAGTCTCGCCGCCATGCGCCCCGGTTATGCTCTGTACATCCCCCGCTTCGCCCACATGACTGTGGGAAGAACG
>DASXHS010000146.1:0-2604 GCA_036488345.1 Candidatus Udaeobacter sp. | reverse complement strand
CGCGCGTCAGACGCACTCACGGCGGATCGTCGCACTAAAGCGCTTGGTGTCGTATCACGCCGATTCACGCGAGACGCTGGAACGCTTCAGGCGTGAGGCTGAAGCGGCGGCCAGTCTCGATCATCCGAATATTCTTCCCATTTACGATGTGGGCCTGGGTGAAGACGGGCTGCCGTTCTTCAGCATGAAATATGCGATCGGGGGGAGCCTTCAAAAACATGGCGCTGCCCTGCGCAATCAACCGCGCGAATGCGTCAGGCTTGTGGCCAAGGTCGCCCGTGCTGTCCAGTACGCGCATGAGCGCGGAGTTTTGCATCGTGATCTCAAGCCAGGAAACATTTTGCTCGATGAACGTGGCGAACCCTTGGTGACCGATTTCGGCTTGGCCAAATGGCTCGACATCAATACCGATCTGACGCGCACGCTAACAATTTTCGGCACACCTGGTTACATTGCGCCCGAGCAGGCCAAAGGACCGTCGGCGAAGCTGACTCCAACGGCGGACATTTACAGTCTTGGAGCGATCTTGTTCGATCTCTTCACAGGACGTCCTCCTTTTCTGGGCGAACACGCGCTGGCTGTGATTCAACAGGCGAGCGAAAAACCGGCGCCCAAGCTGCGCTCGCTCGCGCCGGAACTGGATCGCGACTTGGAAACGATCTGCGCGCGTTGCCTGGAACGCGAGCCGCAGGCGCGTTATCCCTCTGCAGGCGATTTGGCTGCCGATCTCGAACGCTGGCTGGAAGGGCGCCCGATCATGGCGCGTCGTGTTTCGCCACCGGTGCGGGCCTGGCGCTGGGCGAAGCGTAACCCGAAGCTTGCTGCTGCGACCGCCGCAGCATTTTGCTCAGCCGCGGCAGCCGCATTCTTGTTCTTTTCTCAGAACACCACTTCAAGGCCGCCGACGGCGAGCGCGCAAGTAAGAACCATGGCAGTGCTTCCATTCAAAATGCCAGGTGCACCGGCGGGAGACGAATACCTCGGCACCGGGTTGGCCGACACTTTGATCACCCAAATCGGCAGAATTTCGCAGATTCTTGTCAGGCCCGTAGGCGCACTGCAGAAATATGCCAAAATAGACATGCAAGATCCAGTGGCCACAGGACGAGAACAACGTGTTGAAGCTATTCTCGACGGCACCGTACAGCGCGATGCAGATCTGCTTCGGGTGACTGCGCGTCTGTTGCGGGTCGGAGATGGCGCCGTTCTCTGGTCAGCCAAATACGATGAGAAATTTACAAACGTGTTTACGATCGAAGATGCGATTTCGCAAGACGTCGCAAAAGCGCTAGTCGGGAATCTAAGTGGTGAAGATCAAAAGCTACTAACCGAGCATCACACGGACAATATTGAGGCGCACCGGGCTTATTTAAAAGGGCGTTACTTCTGGAACAAGCGCACGCCGGCGGAATTGCAGCACAGTCTCACATATTTCCGACAGGCAATCGATCTCGATCCGACTTATTCTTCGGCGTATGCCGGCATGGCTGACGCATACGCGCTGCTTGTGTGGCAGGACCAAGTTCCTCGCGGCGAGTTCATCGCAAGGGCAAAAGCTGCTGCCACCAAGGCGCTCGAAATTAACGACACTCTCGCGGAGCCGCACGCCACTCTCGGTTTTGTGAAATTCTGGTATGACTGGGATTTCGCCGGTGCCGAATCAGAGTTCCGGCGCGCCCTTGAACTGGACCCGGATTACGCGACTGCCCATCATTGGTACGGCGAATCGCTTGGCCTCGTGGGCCGGTTCGATGACGGTTTTAAGGAGCTAAAACTTGCGCAACAGATCGATCCGCTGTCGCCGATCATCAATACGGATCTGGGCAAGTTGCACTTCTTCGCCCGGCAGGCAGATCAGGCGATCGAGCAATTGCGAAACTTGCTCGAAACGGATCCCGATTTTCCGCTGGCGCACTTGTTTCTGGCGATGGCCTACAACCAAAAAGGGCTGCGTGATCAAGCTATTGCGGAATTAGAAAAACGGGCCAACAGCCCAGGAAGCCGGACGATCTTCAAAGCCGTGCTAGGATTCGTGTATGGACAAGCAGGTCGGCGAGCCGAGGCGACTGGCATTCTCGACGAATTGAACGAACGAAGATCATCCAAGGAATTTGTTTCACCGTTTGAAATCGCGCTGATTTACACAGGGCTGGGCGAAAACGACCAGGCATTCGAATGGCTCGAGAAAGCGAAAACTGAGCACGATCCATTTTTAATCTACATAAAGACGGATCCTAACTTTGATAGCCTGCGCAGCGAGCGACGATTCCAAGCAGTCCTTCAAGGCATGGGGCTATAACGTTACGTCTATCTGGGGGTCGTGTTTCGCCCGCTTCAACGCTTCCATGTTCTAACGAGTCAAGCGAGCGAAGCTCAATCGCTCAATTCGACGTTCCAGTATGCCAGATCGACGAAGTGCCTCCAGAGATCGTGCTGGGGCGCAGCAAACGTGATCTGAACAAACGGCCGCCACTTCGGTCGTTTGGGTTTACGGATCAGGCTCATGTGCGCTTCACGTGGAAGCCGGTTGCCTTTGCGCGTATTGCACGGAATACAGGAGCAAACCACGTTTTCCCAGGTCGTCGTCCCACCTCGGTCGCGCGG
>DASXHS010000132.1:0-17298 GCA_036488345.1 Candidatus Udaeobacter sp. | reverse complement strand
TGGATCCTCGGCCACACGAACCGGTTCAAATGCATCGTGTCGCACGATGGGATGTTTAATACGGAGTCCGCGTACGGGACGACGGAAGAACTTTGGTTTCCGGACTGGGAATTCAAAGGGCCACCGTGGAAGAACCGCGAGCAGTACCGGAAATTTTCACCGCACTTGTTCGCCGACAAATTCAAAACGCCGACGCTGGTGGTTCACGGCCAGAATGATTATCGGCTGGACGTGAGCGAAGGATTTCAACTCTTCACGACTCTGCAGCGATTGGGGATTCCGTCCAAGATGCTGTATTTCCCTGACGAAGGTCACTGGGTACTCAAGCCGCAGAATTCGCGGCTTTGGTACAAAACCGTAAACGACTGGGTGGATCAATGGTGCAAGTAACACAGGCTTCCAGCCTGTTTCGTCCGACATGCATCCTGCTTGTCGAACATGGCCCTGGCAGGCTGGGAAGGCTGCCACACGAATCAGGCAGGATGCCTGAATTACGTCGTGCTAATTGCGCCCCGACCCTTGACTTTTTGCGCGTCTTGCGCATTAAAACGCTTCGAGAATTATGGAACGTTTCTTTTTCAAGCTTTTGTACGGAGTTCTCTCATTTGGGCTCGTTTTATTCGTCACAGGGTGCGGCGAAGATCCGCGCTATTCGGGCAACACCCAGTATGTGGGCGGCGGCGTTTATGGCGGCGAGCAGGGTGGTGGTGGTCCGCCGCGCGATACCGTCTCTTATTGGGACGGCGATCACGCCAACGGTAATCCCTCCATCAAGATTAGTCTCGGCGAACAGCGCGCGTATTTTTACAAGGGCGGCGAGCTGGTCGGTGTTTCGCAATTGTCGACGGGCCGGGAAGGCAAGAACACGTCGCCCGGCAAGTATCGAATCATCGGAAAAGATGTGAATCACGCTTCGAGTCTCTACGGCGATTATGTGGACGACGCGGGGAACGTGGTGATGCCTAACATCGAGCTGGGTAAGGATCCGAAACCGCCCGGCAGTCATTATAAAGGCGCGTCCATGCCCTACTACATGAAAATCGCTCCCGGCTTCGGCATGCACGCCGGTTATCTTCCCGGTTATCCCGCGTCGCACGGCTGCATCCGCATGCCTGAATTCATGGCGGAAGATTTCTTCAGATCTGTCTCAGTCGGGACGCCGGTCACGATTACGAACTAGGTTCAGATTTACTGGGGACGGCGGTGTCATCCTCCGGAAGCTGTCAGCTTCCCCTACAGACGCCATAGGGTGGCGTCTGACACAGACGCCCTACAGAAGACGTCTGCCGGGCGTGTGAGAAGCGATGTTGATTGAAACATCTGGCTTTGTTCGGCGTTGTATCTGGGCTTGCAGAAAATTCCCGCTCACTTCATTCTGATGATCCCGCACGAGTAATATGATCGTAATCACACAACCCACCGCCACCGAGGAACAGATCCAGCGGATCATCACGCGCGTTCGCGAATTTGGGCTTGAGGCACAAATCAGCCGGGGGGCATCGCGGGTGATCATCGGCGTCATCGGGCCTGAAGCCCTCCTCCGGGAAAAGGCCATCGCAGCAATGCACGGCGTGGAAGCGATCGTGCCCGTGCTGAAGCCGTACAAACTTGCGGCACGCGATTCACGCGGCGCTTCCTCCGTGCCGATTGGAGGCGTGCACCTGGGCGAACACGAGGACGTGGTTCTCATTTGCGGACCGTGCTCGGTTGAAAGCAAAGAACAGATTCTGTCCATCGCGACGATCGTGAAAGAATCGGGCGCAAGAATCTTGCGCGGCGGCGCGTTCAAACCGCGCACGTCACCGTACAGTTTTCAGGGATTGCGTGAAGAGGGACTTCGGTTTCTAGCCGAAGCACGCGCGACGACCGGCCTCCCGGTCGTGACGGAAGTTATGGACCCGCGCGATCTGCCGATGATCGAAAAATATGCGGATTGCCTTCAGGTCGGCACGCGCAATATGCACAACTTTTCGCTCTTGAAAGAGGTGGGCCGTAGCAGCCTTCCCGTGCTGCTCAAGCGCGGCTTTAGCGCGACGATTTACGATTTGATCATGAGCGCGGAATATATCCTGAACGAGGGCAACCCAAACGTGATCCTGTGCGAGCGCGGCATTCGCACGTTCGATAACTCTGCGCGTTACACGCTCGATTTGAGCGCCGTTCCCATTTTGAAATCAAAAACGCATTTGCCGGTGATCGTCGACCCTACGCACGCGCTCGGTCTCCGCGAGTTCGTGCCGCAGATGTCTCTCGCCGCTGTCGCGGCCGGAGCTGACGCGCTGATGATCGAAGTGCACGATTCTCCGGAGCAAGCCAAGAGCGATGGCAACCAGGCGCTTACGCCGGAAATTTTCGCCGAACTCGTTCCCCGCTTGCGCGGAATCGCTGCAGCCATCGGACGCGAAATGTAGCAACTGCGCTTCGCGCGCTTGGTTGCTAACGCGTTGAGGACAACGCGTTCCACCTGGTGGATCGGCCTCTCCTGAAGACGATGCCATTATGAAATCGCCAAAGGCGAAAGAACATGGCGGCGCCTACAATTTTGCCTGATTTGTCGTAAAGTTTGCGGTGGAAAAATCAGCGGAACTTTTGGAGCGCGTCGCGGCAAGCGAACCAATCGCGCGCAAGCTCGATGCGGTACAACGGGCTGAATGGCCCGTGCGATTTTCCCATGTAATCCAAGCGGCGCAGCCGTTTCTGGCCGCCGTGCTCGCAAATGCTCAGCACGGCCGTCGAATCGATAAACGGCACGCTGCTGATTCCACAATTTGGGTCCTCTGCCGCAGCGTTCATTCTCAGGAGGTCTTTTACGAAAGCTTGCTCAACTGGCAGTCAAATGCGCTTTTCCTGCCGGAAGCAGAGTTGACCGGGATCGAAAATGTTTTGCCCGATCCGGAAATCGCAGCGGAACGGCTGGCGTTGTTTTTGCAAATCGAGCGCGACAGCGGTCCGAGGATAATCGTGGCGACACGCGCAGCTCTCGATCAGGCCGCGCCGAAACGCGGAAGTCTAGAATCTGCAGTTGTTCAATTCCGGCGCGGAGCAACCGCGGAAATGGAAGAATTTCTCCAACGACTCGCTACCAGCGGTTATGAACGCGTCTCACAAGTCACCACTCGTGGCCAGTTCGCTGTCCGCGGCGGGATTATCGATCTTTATTCGTGGCATGCGCCATTGCCGTTTCGATTGGAATTTTTCGGCGACCAAATCGAATCGCTGCGCGAGTTCGATATCGATACGCAAACTTCCGTGCGCGATTTGCGCTCGATCGATGTTCTGCTGAATCAAGGAGCGGCGGACCAAAGCGACAACGTTCGCGACTATATTCGCGAGCGCGATCTGATCATCGACGTCGAGCCAGCTGAAGAATTGCGTGTTCCGGGGAGCGCGGACGCCCCGCCCGCACTGGCAGGCGCCCCGCGGGCCAGCGGGGACGTTTTTGGCGAGGCGCCAAAAACAGCGGGCGAGGGCGCCCGCGCTCCCCAAATAATTTCAAACGCTCACGTCCAAATCAGCGAAGGCTGGATTGACACTGGTCCGGAAGATTTCAGCGGCGCGTTTCAGGATTGTGAGATTGGAGAGTTTGGCGCCGGCGATCTCGTGCTCGCCGAGGCAAAACGCGCCCAGTTCGTCGAGCGCTTGAAAGAATGGCGCGCGAACACCTCCAGAATCGCAATTTATTTTCAGACTGAAGGCGAGATCGAGCGGTTCCGCGAAATTATGCAGGGGACTGTTGACGGGATCGATTTCGTCGAAGGCTCGCTTGCGCGCGGATTCTGTTTTCCAGCGGCCAATCTCGTCGTTCTCTCGGCTGCGGAGTTGTTCGGACGATTCGCAGTCCACCCTCGAAGACTCTTGCGGCTTCGACGCGCCGAACGTCACCGGGCCCAAATCGATTTCAGCGAACTCGCGGAAGGCGATTTGGTCGTCCATCTCGAGCACGGCATCGGAAGGTTCCTGGGATTGGAAAAATTTCCTGTAGGGCAGGCGCATCGCCTGCCTGACACCGGTCAGGCATCGATGGCAAGCGGAGCGCTTGCCCTACAACAGCAGGCGCAACCGCAGGAGGTATTGGTCCTCGAGTTCGCCGATGAAGCGAAGCTGTACGTGCCGCTCGAACAAGCTTATCTCGTTTCACGTTACGTCGGCGCTGGAAAAAAATCGCCGCCGCTCAGCTCTCTCGGGGATGGCAAATGGGGCCGTGCAAAAATCAAAGCAGCGGCATCCATTTTCGATTACGCGGGCAAAATGCTCGCGATCCAGGCGGAGCGACAAATGCAGCCCGGCTACGCATTTACTCCCGACACGAAATGGCAGGCCGAATTCGAACGCTCATTCCCGTTCCGTGAAACGCCGGATCAAATGAAGGCGATCATCGACACGAAGATCGACATGGAACGGCCGCGGCCGATGGATCGCCTGATTTGCGGCGATGTTGGTTTCGGAAAAACGGAAGTCGCAGTGCGAGCCGCGTTCAAGGCTGTGATGGAAGGAAAGCAAGTGGCCGTGCTCGCGCCGACCACTGTCCTTGCTCAGCAACACTTCGAAGTATTCCGGCAACGCATGCTTGAGTACCCAGTGCGGATAGAAATGCTCAGCCGTTTTCGTACGCACTCCGAACAGAAAAAAGTGCTGCAGTTGCTGCGCGAAGGCGGTGTCGATATCGTTATAGGCACGCACCGGCTCATTTCCGGCGACGTCGTCTTCAAGGACCTCGGTCTGGTCGTGATTGATGAGGAACAGCGGTTCGGCGTTCTGCACAAGGAGAAATTCAAAGAGCTCTTCAAGCTCGTTGATGTGCTGACACTTTCCGCCACGCCGATTCCGCGCACGCTTTATCTTTCATTGGTGGGCGCGAAAGACATGTCCACGATCGAGACTCCCCCACTCAATCGTTTGCCAGTCGAAACGGTCGTGTCGGCGTACGATGAACGGATCATTCGCGCCGCGATTAATCGCGAACTAGAACGGCAGGGCCAGGTTTTCTTTCTGCATAACCGCGTCGCGAGCATTGAGCGAGTGCGCGAAAGGATCATGCATCTTTGTCCGCAGGCCAGAATGGAAATCGGCCACGGCCAGATGGACGCGGACGAACTTGAAGCGGTGATGGCGCGATTTATAGCCGGGAAAATAGACGTGCTCGTTTGCACCACGATCATCGAAAGTGGTCTCGATATTCCGAACGCAAATACGATCATCATCGATCGCGCGGATCAATTTGGCCTCGCCGATTTGTATCAATTGCGCGGGCGCGTCGGTCGGGCCGAGCACAAGGCCTACGCTTATCTGCTGCTTCCACGCGAGATGATGACAGTCGGTGCCGCGCGCAAGCGGATCAGCGCGATCAAGCAATACAGCTCGTTAGGCGCTGGTTTTCGCATCGCCATGCGCGATCTGGAGATTCGCGGCGCGGGCAGCATTCTCGGCACCGCGCAGAGCGGCCACATCATCGCAGTGGGTTTCGACTTGTATTGTCAGTTGCTCAAGCAGGCAGTGGCGCAGTTGAAGGGACAAAAACCACGACTGCGGCTGGATGTGGACGTGCGCCTTGATTTCGTGGTGACCAACGAAGCAGAGGTCATCGCGCCAAACGTAGCGCGAGCCTCTGGCTTGCGTGCCCGGGGCGCAAGCGAGACGCATACGCTACCTCGCATTCCAGCGTTCATTCCGGTCGCCTATGTGAGTGATCCTGCCATGCGCATACGTTCGTACCGTGAGATTGCGGAGCTTACGTCGCGAGAGCAACTCGAGCGGTTGCGCGGCGAGTGGCGCGATCGTTTCGGAGCGTTTCCGCCTGCCGTTGACAATTTGTTTGCGCTGGTCGAGATCAAACTTGCCGCGGCAGAATCTGGGGTAAGCCGTGTGGAAGTGCGTGAGCGCAAAGTAATGTTGACGCGGCACGGGGATTTTATACTTGTCGCGGGCAAATTCCCCCGTTTAGTTGGATCGAAAATCGATCAACACCTCCCGGAAGTTGTCGAATTGATAAAGAAATTATGAGTAATTTCATGCGTGCGTTTGTGACCGTTTTGCTGGTAATCGGTGCACTTTTTCAAGTCCCGATCTGCAACGTCGCGGGTGCCGAAGGAGAACCCACAGTTGTGGACGGCATTGCTGCGGTCGTAAATGGTGAGGTCATTACCTACTCGCAAGTGCGCTCGCTATCCGCGCCACAGGAACGCCTGCTCCGTCAGCAGTACACCGGGGATGAATTAGCGAAAAAATTGGCGGAACTGCGTCAACTCTCAGTAAAAGATCTGGTCGATCGGCGGCTCGTCATTCAGGCCTTCAAAAAAGAAAGCTTCGAAATCCCCGATCACATCGTGGATCAGCGAATAAATCAGATCATTCACGAAGCGTTTGGTGGCGACCGCAATACGTTTGTCAAAACGCTCGAAGCGCAGAACTACACGTTGGGCGAGTTCAAACAAAAGGAGATGGAAAAAATCATCGTGGGAGCAATGCGCAGCAAGAACGTCAGGACGAACTCCATTGTTTCGCCTCCAAAGATCGACGAGTACTACAGGAAACATCGCGATGAATTTACGTCCAAGGAGCAAATTAAATTGCGAATGATCATGATTTCCGGGCATAAGGATACCGCCAGCGCGCCGGCGCAAAAGGAGCTCGCCGAAGAAGTGCTCGGCAAGCTTGCCAGTGGCGCAGAGTTCGAGCAGATGGCGCAGGTGTATTCCGAGGACAGCACGAAGGATAACGGCGGCGATTGGGGGTGGATCGAGCACAAAACTCTCGCGGAGCCACTGGAAAAGTTCGCCTTCAACATGCCCGTGGGCAGAGTCAGCAACATCATCGATTACGCCGGCAATTATTACATCCTGAAGGTTGAGGATAAACACGGCGGCAGCACAAAATCTCTCAATGAAGTGCGCGCCGATATCGAGAAGAGACTGATCCAGGAAGAAGCCCAGCAAATTCAGGAACGCTGGATCGCCAGTCTTCGGTCGAAGGCCTATATCAAGACGTACTAACGCGTTCCGCCCTTCCTCTTCCTCTTTTCTTCCGATTCCTCTTAGTCTTCCTCTTCTTTCTTACTCCAATCCTGTTCGTGCCGAGCGAATAAATTCGGTTACGATCACGAGCATGAACAGGAGCACGACAAAGCCGCGCACTGGCATCACCCTTGGCGATTGCGCCGGGATCGGACCGGAGATTGTCGAGCTCGCGTTGAAATCGGGACGCGTTTCCGATTCGACTGAATACGTGGTCCTCGGCCGACAGCCAAATTGTAAGCCGGGCGAACCGACACCAGAAACTGCGCGCGCCGCCGCAGCTGCGCTCGAAGAAGCTGTGACGCTCGCACGCCGCGGCGAGCTCGAAGCCATCGTGACCGGTCCGGTTCACAAGGCCCGGATGTACGAAGTCGGATTCAGGTTTCCGGGGCAAACGGAATTTTTCGCGGAGCGCTGCGGCGTCAAAGATTTCGCCATGTGTTTGACCGGAGGAAACCTCACGGTCGCGCTTGTCACTGCGCACGTTCCGCTGTGCAAAGTCCCGCGGGCGCTCAACCAGTCAGAGATTGTGCGTGTCGGCCTCTTACTTGCTGAGTTTGTGCGCTCTCGAGGCAAAAATGGGCCCCGCATTGCCGTTGCCGGGCTCAATCCCCACGCAGGCGAATCCGGCAAACTCGGTGTTGAAGAAATTGAAATCATCGGGCCGGCAGTTCAAGAACTGCAATCGAGAATCGAGCGTGGCGAATCGAAAATCGTTGGTCCTGTTTCTCCGGACACCGTTTTCCACCGAGCCATTGAAGGCGAATTCGACGCGGTACTTTGCATGTACCATGATCAGGGATTGATTCCGTTGAAGCTCCACGCGTTCCAAAGCGGCGTGAACGTGACGCTCGGGTTGCCGTTTCCTCGCACCAGTCCCGACCACGGCACTGCATTTGAAATTGCGGGCAAAGGCATCGCGCGTCCCGACAGCATGATCGCCGCGATTAATCTGGCGGTACAACTGGCAGCGAAGTCATCCTGAGCAAAGTCGAAGGATCCCGCGAAACTACCGAAAGCTCTCGCCACGGGGTTCCTCGACTTCGTCCTGCTCTTGCTCTTACTCATGCTCATGCTCGATTGCAAAAGACTCGATTAGGAGCATGAGCACGAGCACGATCACAAAGTACGCGTCCGTCTTTAATATCGGGCTCCAGAACACGTTTGTGTACCGCTGGAATTATTTCCTGCGCGCGCTGTTCGGGCTGATCCCGCTGGCCGGCACCGTATTTCTCTGGGCGGCTGTGTTCAAGGAGCGTGGCGGCGGACTGCACGGCTACGATTACGGCTCGATGATTTATTATTATTTGCTCACGATTCTGGTCAGCAATCTGGTCGTCCCAACAGAGGACGAATGGCAAATAGCCGCCGACATTCGGGAAGGCCAGATCAATGCGCTACTCACGAAGCCGATGAGTTATCTCGCGTACCGTACCAGCATTTTTTTGAGTGGCCGTCTCGTTTACAGCTTCGTCACGCTGCCACCGATCGTGGTGATCTTCATTTATTTCCGCGAGTACGTCGTGCTGCCAAACGATCCGATGGTGTACGTGCTGACGGCGATCTCGACGGTAATGGCCGCGTTCATTCAATTCTTCATCACTTACAGCCTGGCGATGTTTGCGTTCTGGATTTTGGAAATCTCCACCATCGTATTCATCGTGTATTCGTTCGAATATTTCCTCGGCGGCCAGATGTTTCCGATCGACATCATGCCGGCCGCCGTCCAGGCGGTGATGAAATGGCTGCCGTTTTATTACGAACTGTTTTGTCCCGTAGCGATCTTTCTCGGCCGGTTAAAAGGAGCAGACCTTGCGCAGGCGCTGGCCATCCAAACCGGTTGGCTCCTGCTCGCGTGGATGTGGGCGCGCTTCATGTGGAAACGCGGCCTCGGCCATTACCAGGCCGTTGGCGGTTAGGTAACGCACGCGTGCGTGCGCCGGAAATCTCGCTAAAATCGCGCGACACATCTCATCATGGCGCGACTTCACGAGTATCAAGGCAAAGCGATTCTCGCTGCGAATGGATTCAAAATCCCATGTGGCCGGGCCGCATCGACTCCCGACGAAGCTGCGGCGGTTGCGAAGGAACTGGGTACCGAAGTTGTCGTTAAGATCCAAGCCTGGACTACAGGACGCGCAGGGATTGGCGGTGTTGCCTTCGCCAAAAAACCAGAGGATGTGTGCGCGCACGCCGAGCGGATGTTGGCGATGAAGGTCGGACAGTTCCCGGTCGAAGCAGTACTAGTGGAAGAAAAGATTAATATCGACCGCGAGTTTTTTCTTTCGTTCGCTATCGACGACAGTGCCCGCGCCCCGATGATCATTTTCGCCGCGGGCGGCGGCACAGGGATCGAAGACCGCGCCGCCGCAACGCGAAGAATTCCATGCGATGTAAATCGTGGACCATTGGATTCGGCAGTCGATGAAGCCGCGGCTTCGTGCGGACTCTCAGTGAAAAATGGGAAGCAGCTGAATGAGTCGATTCGAAAATTGTTTTCCGCGGCGCGCAGCGTCGAAGCGCGTTCGCTGGAGATCAATCCTCTCGTGTTGACTAAAACCGGCGAGTTCGTCGCGGCCGATTGCCGGATCACAATTGATGATTATGCCGTCGGACGGCATCCCGAGCTCAAAATCGAGATTGCGCGCGAGTTCGATCATCCGCCGACGGCTCTGGAGCAGGTAGCTTACGCCATCGAACAAAACGATCACCGCGGCACATTCTATTTCGCACAGTTGGCAACAGAGGCGCCGAAAGGATCCAAGGGACTGGTCGGATTTCACGGCGCAGGCGGCGGCGGCTCGATGATGTCGATGGACGCCATCGTGAATGCCGGGTTCACGATCGCCAACTTCACGGATACAAGCGGCAATCCATCTGCATCAAAGGTGTATCGCGCGGCGCGAATCATTCTCGCCCAACCCGATCTGGTGGGTTATTTCGGTTCCGGTTCCGGCGTTGCGAGCCAGGAACAATTTTGGTCGGCCTACGGTTTGGCGAAGGCGTTTTTGGAACTCGATCTCGATATCGCCGCAGTGATTCGTCTTGGCGGCAACACCGAAGATCGCGCAGTCGAGATCTTGCATCGCATGTCGAAGCTCTTGCCTGCGCCGGTCGAGGGCTATCGTAAGACCGACACGCCCGCGTTCATCGCCGCGCGTTTTGCAGAACTCGTCGCGAGCGACGGCAAAAAATGGAAACCGCGCGCGCCGCGAGTGCCAAAATTTGTCAAAGATCCATCTGCCACAAGGCTCGAGGTAAAAAATGGCCATGTCTGGATCGACACCGCACGTTGGCCGGAGATCCGCGCCGCAGTTGAAACGCATTCGAACGGACTAATCATCGATCGCGACGGCGCGCCGATAGCAGCATTGCCTAATGAAGAGTTCGCCACCAAAGATTCCGAGCTGCTCGCCTGCGATGTCGAATGCCGTCTCACCGGCATCGAAGGCTTCTATCTGGAGCTTGATGTTCCGGGATTAGATGAACTGATCGGAGACAATGGCTAAATGGCAATTTTGATCGACGAGAAAAAGCGCGTGCTGGTGCAGGGAATCACTGGACGCGAAGGGCGGGCGCGCACGCGGTTAATGCGCGAGTACGGCACGAACGTGGTCGGAGGAGTCACGCCAGGCAAAGGCGGACAAAGCGTGCTTGGCGTGCCGGTATTCAACACGCCGCAGGAAGCGGTGAATTCGTTAGGCAACATCGACGTCTCTGTCGTCTTTGTGCCGGCGGCCGGTGTAAAGGACGCCGCGATCTCGGCGATTGAAGCAGGGATCAAACTCGCGGTGCTTGTGCCCGATCGTGTGCCGGTGTGGGACGCGATGGAGATCGCTGCGGCGGCGAAAGCGAATGATGCAATGTTTCTCGGACCGAACACTCTGGGCGCGCTAAGTCCCGGCAAAGCAGTGGTGGGCATGATCGGTGGTCGCGCAGAAAGCGCGCGGCAATGGTTCAAGCCCGGTGTCCCGAAAGGCGTGGGTGTGATCAGTCGTTCAGGTGGGATGGCATCGAGCACCGGCTATTATCTCGGGCAAGCCGGCGTGCGGCTTTCAAGCATTGTGCATATCGGCGGGGACGCTGTGATTGGAATTCGTCTGCCCGATGCGGCGTTGATGTTCGAAGCCGATCCGCTCACCGAAGCGATCGTGATTTTCGGTGAAATCGGTTCGTCCCAGGAGGAGGAATTTTCGCAGCTGATTGCTGATGGAAAAATCACCAAGCCCGTGATCGCTTACATTGGTGGCAAAGCGGCCCGCGAAGGCACGCGTTTCAGTCACGCGGGCGCGATCATCGAAGGCGGTCGCGGCACGCACGACGGCAAAGTCAAAGCGCTCCGCGCAGCAGGCGCCACAGTGGTTGACGCCTTTGGCGAATTGCCGGGCGCTGTCGTGGCGATTCTGGAACAAATCAAAGGACAAAGTCTCATGAGCGAAGCCGACAAAAAGGCCGTGTGGCACAGCGGCATCACGCGAATCCAGCCTAATAAAGTTGCGGTGCGCGGCTACGACATCGCGGAACTAATGGGACACGTCTCTTTTGGCGCGGCGGTCCATTTAATTTTAACCGGGGAATTGCCATCGCCGGCCATCGCGCGTTTGATGGACGCAATTTTAGTCTCATCGATTGATCACGGCGCGACGCCTCCCAGTGCGTTGAGTGCGCGCACCGTTGCCTCTACTGGCGCGACATTAAGCGCCTCGGTCGCGGCCGGGATCATGTCGATCAACCGGCATCATGGCGGCGCGATTGAAGATTGTGCCCGGCAACTCAAAGGAATTGCCGAGTGCGCGGCGCGCGACTCTATTTCCCTAGAGGAAGCAGCGACACGCACCCTTCGCGCGATGAGCGAAGCAGGTGAACGCATGTCCGGATTTGGTCATCGAGTGCACACCAAGGACCCACGCACTGTGCGTTTGTTCGAACTTGCGCGCGAAGCTGGTGTGGACGGCGTGCACATGCAGGCGGCGCGCGCAGTTGAGAAAGCATTTGCCGGCGTGAAGAAATCGCTCCCGATCAATGTAGATGGCGCGATTGGCGCCATTCTCGCCGACTTGGGAATGAATCCCGCGGCGTTCAATGGCATATTCATGATTGCACGCACACCCGGACTCATCGCGCACGTCATCGAAGAGCAAGCTCGCGAGAAACCGATGCGGCGGATCGATCCGGTTAATCATGGATATGATGGGCCGTCTCACCGGACCATTTCCGACATTGAGCCGTCGTAAGAAGTCTCTCGGGACGAAAAATGATTGATTCTTAGTCAGTTCGCACCTAAGAATCGCGGCAGCCTAACAAGCTCCACAAGCTCAAGCTCCACCCATGAAAAAGAAATCCACTTCGCAGTCCGCCTTTTTTAACCTTCGCGTCTTACTTGGTTTAGTACTTGCCCTAGCGAGCGTATGTATCGCGCTACTCGGCTTCGGCGCGTTTTCAAATGCCTCGGCACAAGCCAACGCAGCGCAACAGCCCAATACCGAGCAATTCGGCCAAACGACCGTGATTCATGCGTTGCAAAGCGATTTATCGAAGCCGCTGCGCGAGCAGCCACTGATCTGGCCGCCGATCGAGGCAGAACATGAAGCGAATCCGAATCCCAAAATACCGCTTCAGCATCTGGATGCACCGGATCCGGTGATCCAAAACAGTTTCTGGCAACGGTTGATAAACATGCCGGCTATTCCTAGTCCGATTCTGAGTTGGAACGGAATTATTTATCCAGGTGTGGGTTGCAATTGTGCCCCGCCCGATCCCGATGGCGAAGTGGGAAAAACTCAGTACGTGCAGATGGTCAACGAAGGCTTGCAGGTTTTTGATAAACTCAGCGGTGCATCAGTGTTTGGTCCGGTTGCAATCAGTTCAATTTGGTCCGGCTTTGGCGGTGCCTGCCAGAATGGTGGCAACGGTGATCCTATAGTCGTGTACGATCAGCTCGCCGATCGCTGGATCATTAGTCAATTCGCAACACCAAGCGGCGCTAGTGTTCCTCAAGACGAGTGCGTAGCCATTTCCCAAACAGGTGACGCAACCGCCGCCTGGTATCGCTACGATTTTCACCTCACCAGCAACTTCCTCGATTACCCCAAGCTAGGGGTGTGGCCAGACGGCTATTACATGTCAGCGAATGTGTTTAACACCCAGGGCACGTCCTTTCTCGGCCCTCAGGCTTTCGTGTTTGATAGAGTCAAAATGTTAGCAGGCGATCCTACCGCTACCAGCCAAACGACTGGGATTACAGGTGGGTCCGGCGAGGCGTCTTTTCTACCGAGTGATCTGGATGGTATCATTCCACCGGCAGTCGGTGATCCGAACCACTTCGTATCATTCCCTCAGGGTAGCCCGCTGATTTACAAGGTGCGAGCTTACCACGCAGATTTCACCACTCCTGCGAACTCCACCTTTACTCTCGAGGCCAGTGTGGCGGCAGCGTCCTTCACCTCACTTTGCTCTTCCACACGCAATTGCGTACCTCAACTCGGCACGAACTCGGGGCTCGACGCGATTGCCGACCGCATGATGTTCCGAAATGCTTATCGCCGTTTCTCCGACGGCCATGAGTCGCTGCTCGATAACTACACAGTGAGCGCTAATTCAGTCGCAGGCGTCCGTTGGATCGAATTGCGGCGGGCGCAACCTGGAAACTGGGGAGTCTTTCAGCAGAGCACCTACCAGCCAGATACCACCTGGCGGTGGATGGGAAGCATTGCCTCGGACAATCAGGGAAACATTGCGCTTGGGTTTAGCGCATCCAGCAGTTCGATCAATCCGCAAATCCGCTACGCAGGACGGCTGACAAGCGATCCATTGAATACGTTGTCAGGCGAACAACATCTTTTTGACGGCACGGGTAGCCAGACAGGCACCTCCAATCGCTGGGGTGATTACAGCGATCTCACCGTTGATCCGGCGGACGACTGCACCTTCTACTACACGAACGAGTACTATCAGACAACTGGTAGCTTCAACTGGCGGACACGCATTGGTTATTTCCGGTTTGCCGGATGCACAGCTCCACAAGAGGGCACTGCGCATTTTGTTGTGACGGCGTGTAGCGGAGGCGCAGCGATCTCCAACGCGTTGGTATCAATCGACGGCAGACCTTATGGCGCAACACTTTCCAACGGAACTTATGATGCAGTCTTAACACCGGGCTCACACAGCTATTCAGTGTCCAAAACCGGCGTCGGGAACCAAGCGGGGAACTTCACGATCACTAATGGTCAAACGACGAATGTGAATGTCTGCCTCGGAAGCGGCCCGAGTCCCACACCCACGGCGACGGCGACAGCGACGTCTACACCTACATCCACGGCCACTGCTACACCTACCGCGACGGCTACTGCCACTGCCACCCCAACAGCAACTGCGACCGCAACAGCCACGGCTACAGCAACTATACGTCCCAGCCCAACTCCCACAGCTACGGCTACGGCCACACCAACCGCGACGGCTACCGCCACTTCCACGCCAACATCAACGGCCACCGCAACAGCCACAGCTACGGCAACTATAGCTCCGAGCCCAACTCCCACGGCGACGGCTACGGCTACACCAAGTGCAACCGCGACGGCGACATCTACACCAACCGCTACGCCAACGGTGACTCCCACCGCGACGCCAACACCAACTCCGGGTCAGATCACGCTCACGGCGTCCGGGAGCAAGGTGCGTGGGATTGACACTGTGGATCTCTTCTGGAGCGGAGCGACTTCGGCCAATGTCGACATTTACCGCAACGGCTTGGTGATCGCGATGGTACCCAACAATCCGGGTCACTATATCGATAGCACGGGCCAAAGGGGCCCTGCCACCTTCACATACAAGGTGTGCAACGCAGGCAGTCAGACCTGTTCAAATCAAGCAACAGTGACATTTTAGCGCTCGGGTAATCGCTATCGCATTATCCGATCGGTGTTCGGCGATGACTGATCACGTTGGACAGCCGTCTTCGATCGCTTTGCGGCTGCGCAACGCAGGTCGTCAGAGTGCTCTCCGGGTGAGATTAATACCGGAGCCAAATTCCAAAATTCAGGGCAGAGGTAAAATAATCATTGACATTCCTCCATCTCAGGTAGGGTGTGCTGTTACAATCTCGGGCTCCTTCAACCGGAGAGGGAAAAAACTCCACTTCACCTATGAAAAAAAAATCCACGTCAAAATCTGCCTTCTTTAATCTTCGCATCTTAACTGCTTCTGTGCTTTGCCTTCTTGGCATCACTGTGGCGCTATTCGCCCAGGGAAATCGCACAAAGCCCGTCCAAATCAATCAGTCGAACCGCGGCGAAGACGCCCCCGGCACACAGAGGCCGGACGTCGTGCAAATGGTCGGTCCAGTGCGGCTCGATCAGGATTTACGAAAGCTTCCTTACATCGCGCCCAAAGCGGAGTTCGAAGAGCGACGGCTGATGCGCTATCCGCACAACGGAACTGACCAAACAAACGCCGCGTCAGGATCCGGGACTGCCGGTATGAAATACGTCCAGTCGCTGCTCAAAAATATGTGGCGCCCGACTCCGACGATGCCCGGGCCACTGTTCACATTCGAGGGGAATCCCGACACCTGCGGTTGTCAACCGAGTGACAGCGAGGGGGATGTCGGCCCGAATCATTACATTGAAGCGATCAACGAAACCATCAAGATCTATGACAAAAACGGTAATACCCTGTCGGGCCCAACCAGTTACAATTCTTTCTTTTCCGGCTTGACTGGCACTCCTTGCACCAGCGCCAATGACGGAGACCCTTATGTTCTTTATGATTGGGCTGCTGGCCGGTGGTTGATCAGCGATTTCGCCTTTCCCTCTTTCCCCGGCAGTTCATTCTGGCAGTGCATTGGTGTTTCTCAAACCAGCGACCCAGTTAGCGGCGGGTGGTTCCTATATGCCATACAGATTGATCCGGCGAATCCAACGTACCTCGGCGATTATCCCAAGTTCGCTTTGTGGAACACTGGCGGAAGCCCAGCTCAAAACGCCTATTTCTTCACGGTCAACACGTTTAGTAGCCCGACTACCTTCACCGGCGTCCACGTTTATGCTCTAGACCGCGCAAGCATGCTCGGCGGCAATCCCGCCAATGCAATCAGCTTTGGACTCACCGCAACCGATGTGGGCGCTTCCTATAGCTTCGTCGCCGCGACCGCGAAACCCATCGGCGACCCGGCGCCTGCGGGAAGGAATGAAATGGTGCTGGCTATCGATAGCCCGGCTACTGGCGGAGTGACCTTGACCCAGGTCCACGCCCGCTTCTTTCATGTCGATTTTGCCACGCCGGCTAATTCAACGTTTGGCGTCGGCGCCAGTCACGCTCCGAACGCCGAGATCACAGTCAGCGGGTTCATTGACGCCTTTACAAACACGACCAGCGACCTTGTCCCGCAGCAGGGGACTACAACAAAGCTGGATACCTTGGGCGATAAGATCATGACGCCAGTTGTTTACCAGAACCACGGCGGTACGGAATCTTTATGGGCTGATAGCAGCGTCTGCACCGACGCGAACTGCACGGGTCCGACGGGCGTTCGCTGGTATCAATTCGATGTTACTGGCGGCAATTTCCCCGCTACTGCTCTCCAGCAGCAAACCTGGACTAACGCCAATGACGGCTTATGGCGCTGGATGCCCAGTATAGCGGTGGATCAAAGTGGAAACACCGTCATAGGTTATTCCACTTCCAGCACGACAATCTTCCCTGATATCCGGTACGCCGGGCGTCTCGCCGCTGACCCGCCAAGTAACCTTGCGCAAGGAGAAGCAGTCATGTTTGCGGGAGTCTCATTCCACCCTGGCGTCCGCTGGGGTGATTATACGAGAACAGAGGTCGATCCCTCTGATGGCATGTCCTTCTACCATATCAACCAATATGCCCAGAGCGGCCTCTGGCACACGCGTGTCGGAAAGTTCAACTTCGTAGGCGGCGGTGGTTCTCCAACTCCTACTCCAACCGCTACGCCAACGGCAACTCCGTCTGGTTGCACCTGGTCTGCCGGTCCGGACATGCCTACCCCATTAGTCAGAGCCGTTGGGGTTTATTTCCCGACTAACGGCAACTTTTACACCATGGGGGGTCGCACCTCGGACACGGCAGGATCTGACTTCCAGCACGCTCTTCAGTACACACCTGGTACTAACAGCTGGCTGCAGAAGGCTTCGACATTTCCCGACAACCAAATGAACAATATGGCTTGCGGCGTGTTAACCGTTTCAGGGGTACCTTCGATCTATTGCGTGGGCGGTTCTGCTGCCGGGGCTGCCACAGCCACCGGTCGCGTATTCTCCTACAA
>DASXHS010000088.1:0-46799 GCA_036488345.1 Candidatus Udaeobacter sp. | reverse complement strand
TGCAAGCGCAGAGAGACGTCGTTGTGGATGATTTAATGGGCGGGTCCCGCTAAGGTGCCAGGCTTTGATCGGCAAGATCAATCGTTGCAGGGCATCGCGATGCGGCCACCAGCGATCCCACAGTTCGCGCACATACTCGCGCGTCGATTTTTTGTAGATGTCGAGGTTGGACGTCTCGAGGAAACCCGCTGCGCCAAAGAGCAGCGCCTCGCAATCCTCAACGTTTTCGCGCAGCGACCGCAGCGGCAAACGTTGTGTGAGAAGCGTGAACGGCAACTTGTTTTCCTTGTAACCGAGCGCGGTTGCGATCTCTTGGAAAAGCGTTTCATCGCGTCCATGCACATCGATCTTGTTCCGGATCCGATTCGCTTTTTGTCGCAGACGAAATTGCGCGGCGGCATCGAGGACGCTGCGGACGCTTTCCTCGGGCAAATTCTTCAGCGGCGCCTGACACCGCCCGGGCCGTGCGAGTGGGATGTTTGCGTTAAACGCATCTGTTAAGCTCGTTGGATCGATGCAGACCTGCGGCACGTTCCGGTTAGAGAGTGTGCGCGTGAAAAAGGCACGATCACTCCTTTCCACGAACACCTGAAGCGTGGTCGCTTCGAACGCAGGATTCGTCGCGTGACCGTGTGATTCCCAGCTGCGATCGAGTAGATCAATTTCGATGCAACCGTGAATTGGTTCGCCGCCGTTGATCCGAATTGCGGCATCGCGGAAATCCGGACCGGCTTCACGGTTCCAAACGCCGAACTGAACGATCTCGATCTGCTCACCATTAGTGCTGACAAATTCTCTTCCGAAATCCCCGGCGAACCAGCGCGCTTGCAGTTCCAACTCTGATGGAATCCGCGGCACGGCAAACAGGGCGCGCTCGTGAACACGAGTCGAATCCCGAATTTGCGCGTAGCGCCCGGCAACATCGCCACGGGATACATTGAGGACAGGCTCTTTCAGGGCGCTCACGCCCAGATTATCAAAAGAGTGATGGAGAATGTCACGCTGACTTTCGAGTACTGTTGTCTGGGCGGTGAACGCAACCGTTCCAGCAAAACAATCTTCCGACGCGATCTCCCTGTGTCCGCTACCGATTTCCACTGCGGACAGCCTCAACGACTTCGCGGATTGCACCGATCACGAGTTGCGGCTGCTCCTTGTGTATTTCGTGGCCGCTATTCGTTTTGGTGATGTGTTTAGCATTCGGAACAAGTTTCGCGAGCTGCTCGTGCGCTTTCTTCTGTGCGGCATCTGTGACATAGCCGAAGTCCGGCGGAATGTCGGCTGGTAGCTTGCCTGCCGCGATCATGGGCGGAACCTGAGGACCCCAGGGTCGATCTGCAGACAATACTACAAGAGGAATTGAACGCAGAGGGGGAGCGGCACGAATTTGGTTAAAACTGCGATCTACGTCGATCCTTTCAAGAGCCGGGTACAAGGCAACGCCTTCGTGCACGTCACCTTCAATCAGCTTTCGCTGTATGGGCCATTGTTCAGGTGTCTCTGCGTCCTGAAGCCCCTCGGTGAGAGCGTCAACAAGCACGAGGCCAGACACCTCCTTTGGATAAGTGCTGGCATAAAGCCTAACGATTAAACCGCCATACGAGTGCCCAACGAGCACGTAAGGTCCAGCTTCGCCAGCAGCGCTCAGCAACGCGTGCAAATCGGCAACTGCATCCTTCGGTGTGGTCGGCTGCGGGACAGGGTCGCTGCGGCTGGGTTTTTCGCCAACCGGCGTTCCAGGGCGATCGCAGGCACACACGCGCGTGAACTTTCCAACCCCAGTGAAGACCGTCGGCTTGGACTTATCGGAAATGTCCCAATCGTCTGCGGAAGCCCTTAGTCCACCTACGAGCACGACCGTAGGAGATCCTTTGCCGCTACATTTCAAATACATCTTGCGGCCACCGCCAATGTCGATAAGCCCCGCAAAGTTGCCGGTTTGCGCGCCGACCGCGACGGCAAGCGGAACAACAATCATCAGCAAGATGTCTAATCGGAATAATCGTGTCATTTACTCGTTAGGCACTCTGTAGTCCTTTCGACATTATGTCACCGGGTCGCTCGTGCCAAACACAAGGAGCAAGTACTGTCCAGCCCAGGCGTAAATACCACGCCTGCTTGTCTAGCGTGAACAGGTAAAGAGTCTGTATCCCTCGCGTTCGAGCCGCTTCTTCCACGGTGGCGCATAGCGCAGCGCCAATCCCCCGGCGCCGAAACTGCGAGCTGACAAATACTCCGCCGAGCCATGGGGTCAGATCTTCTCGCCCTTCAAGATCATGCACGCGAAGCGCTGCAGTTCCGAGAAGCTGTCCATTCGCATGCGCAATCCACGCAATCGGCAATTGATCTCGATTCATATGGGCGTTCAGTTTTTTGATTCGTGCCTCAGGCGTTTTCTCGCCCAGGACGACATCCCACTGTTCAAAGAGCCACTGCGCCAACTGCGGGATGTATTCTGGGTAATCAATTAAGTAACTAATCTGAACTCCGCGCATAGCGATGCATGTTCGATTTAATGCAATCAAGCAAGTGCAAACTGCCGGTCTCACGCGGCGATGAAAGGCGCAGGGCGACTCAGAGATTCCCCGGCTTCGCTCGGAATGACAGGAAACGAGAGACGAAATGCTCGCTCGACTTTGGAGCGCAGGATTTTTAGTCTCAGGGGCGATACGCATGGCCAACGACGAATTTCCAAAGAAGGAAGTAGAAACGCTCTGGGCTCCTTGGCGCGTGCAGTATTTCGAGAAGGAACCGCGCGACCGCGATTTTCTAGCAACGGCGGGGCGTGCGAGCGATGACGCAGAGCATCTTGTAATCGCGCGTCGTAAAAATGCTTTTCTGATGATGAACCGGTATCCTTACACGGTCGGACACTTGATGGCGGTGCCGTATCGGAAAGTCGGGGAGCTTTCAGCGCTCGGCGAGAATGAGGTCATTGAGTTATGGAATTTGGTCGTCCATGCGCAAACGCTTTTACGCGCCGCCGTAAAGGCGCAGGGCTTCAACATCGGTCTGAATCTCGGCGAGTGCGCGGGCGCGGGGGTGCCCGATCACTTGCATGTCCACATCGTGCCGCGCTGGAGCGGCGACACGAATTTCATGCCGATCATCGGGGGTGCACGTGTGCTCTCGGACGGTTTGCGGGCCTTATACGACAAGTTGATGGAAGCGCAGGCGAATATGGCTGCGTCCGATTGAATCGATGAATCGTTAAATCGTGAATCGTTGAATTGCAAATCCGATGTAACGAATTCACATGTGTTAGAAATGATGGACGGCGTCTGACACAGACGCCCTACAGTTATGAACACCTGGGTTGAACCGCCCCCGCGGAGAAGAGGTCTGGGCTGTTTCGCACGGGGTTGTCTGACTCTGTCGATATTCGGGATCGTGCTGGCGATTGCTGGTTTTGCCGGATTGTATTGGGGTCTTCACCGCAACTCGGCATTGTTCTACGGCAGTTATTGGCTGGCCAAAACGCGGTCGCTTGCGCAAGCGCCAACGCCCGTTCCTGAATTCAACACTTCGGAACAACAGATTCAACTTGTCCAGGAACGCTGGCAGGATTTCGAACAGAAAACGCGCGCAGGCCAGGCAGCGGAAATTGAACTGAGTGCGGATGACATAAATGCGTTGATCGCTGCAAGCGAGGACGCGCGCGGGAAAGTATTTGTCTCGATCGACGGGAACCAACTCCGCTTGCAGGCGAGTGTGCCGATAGGAGGATTTCTCGGTAGACCCGGTTATTATTTTAACGGCGACGTCGTTACCGAACTACAGGGCGGGCGGTCACTGGATGATCCGCGATTCAGCCGAATCACCATCAACGGTGAGCAAGTCCCGACTGATTTTTTAAAGTGGAAGTATCGCTACAGACAACTGCGCGAGTACGTCGCTGACCAAGGGAACGCGTACGATATCGGCACGATTGAGATACGCGACGGCAAAGTAATCCTGCGCTCACGCACCGGCTAGAGTACCTAGGCGCCTGACGCAGGCGCGTTGCGGTAAAATCCGAAGCTCAGAAAGCCGATCAATTCGGCTGCATAATCTCGCGTACGAAGACGTTCAGTTGTCCGTCTTCTTGCTTGCGAACTTCCGTGATCTCATAGGGCCGCGTCTCGTCCCGGTTTACAACTGCGCCTTGGGCCGGTGGAGTATAGCCACGGGGAAATTCCACAATGATTCGCATCGATGAACCGCCACCGAAGTGGAGCACTTTGCTTGTTAATGTTGTGCGCGGACGCAGCACGGCCTTGTTCGCATCGGCGAAATTCACCACGAACTGGCCTTTCAAGTAAATGCGTTCGCCCGCGACTCCATGATCGGCTACGTCATTCAAATCGCCGGTCGCGACCAGCCTTCCGAGTGGCATCTTGCCGGGCGCAAAGGTTCTCCAGCTGCCACCGCCGGCGTTCGAAGCAAGAGCTACATTGGAAGTAGTGGGCGGAGCAGGTTGAGCGGGAAGAACCGGTACCGGCGTCGCTGCAGCAACTGGCGAACTCTGTGCCATCGATCCAGTTCCAACGTCTGAAGGTTTAAACGCTGGCGCCGGCGTCGCGACAGCAAGGTTTAACGCGTTTGGAGGAGCAAGGGCTGACGCAACGGTGATGGGTGTACCGGCCGGCGCAGGTTTGTTCTGAGTGACGACTGCCTGTGCAGGGCTCGCTGCCGGGGCCGGAGATTCGAGCTTTTGTTTTTTGCCCTTTTTCCCCTTCGCCGCTGGCGCCGCTTTCCCGAGTTTATCATTGCTTGCCACGAGTGGTGGGGTCACGGCAAGTGGCGCAACAGGTCTGGCTTGTTCGATGCGCACCAGTTCATTTTTGGCAGGCGGCGGAGTCGCGCTAGCGCCGGGTATGGCGATCGGGCCCCCTTGAGCTACCGCCATTTTCTGTCGGTTTTCGGCCAGGTGTTGTTCAATGTAAGTGCGTTCCTGCGATTTAAACAACGGCCAACCTCCTATGAGATTGAGGCTAAGCGGTGGTTCGAGGCGAAAGGTGCCGAGACCGCGTGTAACCGTATAGCTTCCATACAGCAAAGGAACCGTTGTCACCAAAATTCGACCATCGATTAATCGCTCAGCGTGAATCACTGCAGAAATGTCGTGTGTGCGCTCCAATTTCACGTCCAACCCGACTGTGAGCGTCTGCTTCATCAGAGGCAAAGCTTCGGGATTGGCGGGATAAATGTGTTCCATTAGCACCTCACCACTGTCCACGGCAGCGGTCAGAGCCGCCATACCAGAGGTAAACACGTCGTCCGGACGTAGCTGGCGCACTCCGATGATTGTGTACCGGCCCACAACATAGGGAACCAGGCCGCGCACCTGCTGAAAATTTCGAATGTAATTGCGCAATAGCTCAGCGTTCGTTTTCGCAAGTTCGGCGGCGCCCATTCCGACGTAGCGCTCGTAAAGCTCGCTGGCGTTAAGAAATTCGCCTGGCGGCGCGGCTGTTAATTCGAAGCGTTTCGGTTCTTCAATCTTGTGCAGCTTTTGCAGGATTCGATAGCTGTCAGGTCGTTCCGGTTGATTGAAGATGTAAAAACTTCCGAGCCACGCTGCGAGCGCGAATCCTGTCAAAAGCAAGATCGCGACTGTCCACGCGAAATAATTGATTCGCTCCGGCGGACGGTTGTATGCCTCGTCGTACGGATCGTACGGTTGAGTGCCATAGTCCATCAGTTCAGCGCGCGACGATTCCCGGTTTCAATCTGATTGCGCCGCTTCGAACGACGAACCGCATCCGCATGTACGCGACGCGTTTGGATTGACGATTCGAAAACCCGTGCCGGTTAAACCGCCACTGAAATCCAAGGTCGCGTCCCGCAAGTAGGAGACGCTCTCGGCGTCGATAAAAAATTGCACGCCATCGCGCTCGACCATTGAATCGCCTTCTTCTCGTTCGCCAAGTGTCATTTCGTAATGCAGACCGGAACAGCCGCCTTTGGCCACTTCCACACGCAAACCCTTTTGCGAGCTTTCCGGTCGCTGCGAAAGAAGACTCTGGAGCTGTCGAACAGCATTGTCCGTGACGTTAATCATTGTCTTAAAAGGTACCGCTTAGCGGTATCCAAGTCAAAGTAGCGCATGCCTCCGGCTTGCGAGCGTTCCGGCTTTTGCAAGTGGGACGCATGCACTACTTTTTCAAGATGGGCCGGATCCGATTGCTTTCTGAGACCGTGGCCAGCCAGGTGGCGGCCGGCGAAGTCGTAGAACGCCCGGCATCAGTCGTAAAGGAATTGATTGAAAACAGTCTCGATGCCGGCGCTCGCAACATCGATATCGCTATTCGTCGCGGGGGAATTTCCCTGGTTCGCGTGATCGATGATGGCTGCGGCATGGGTCGCGATGACGCGCTGCTGTCACTTGAGCGACATGCGACCAGCAAGATTCGTTCTGCTGCCGACCTTCAAGCGATCGCTACACTCGGGTTTCGCGGTGAAGCCTTGCCTAGCATCGCCAGTGTGTCTCGATTCCGCGTAAGTACACGTGAAGCAAGTGCGATCGCCGGGACAGAAATTATTGTGAACGGCGGCAAAATCGACGTTGTGCGGGACGGCGGTGAAGCCCCGGGCACCCAAGTCGAAGTGCGATCGCTTTTTTACAACCTGCCAGCGCGCAGAAAATTTCTTCGTTCGGAGAATACCGAAAGCCGCAACATCGAACATCAGGTTCATTTGCAAGCGATCGGTCATCCTGAGATTGGCTTCTCGTTGATGCGCGACGATCGGATCGTGTTTCAGGTGCCGGCTACTGCGACGCTCGGCGATCGTATCCGAGACTTATACGGCGTGGAATTGTTGCAGCGGCTGGTTGAAGTGAACGGCGCTGCCTCCCCAAAAATTCAAATCAGTGGTTTTATCGGTCAGGCAGGTCTTAGCCGGCAAAGCCGCAGCCAGCAGCTCGTGTTCGTGAACGGACGTGCGATTGAAAGCAATCTTATCACCGCAGGTGTCCGCGAAGGCTACCACACGGCTCTTATGAAGGGCCAATATCCTGTTACATTTCTTTTTGTTGAACTCGATCCCGCGGCTGTCGATGTAAATGTGCACCCGGCAAAACGCGAAGTCCGTTTTCGTGATCCCAACAGCGTGCGCGAGGCGGTGGCTGGGTGCATCCAGCAAACACTGGAAGACGCTCGCGCTAACTGGCAGGAAAAATTTAGTGCACCAATGCAGGTGGCGGCCGCTGGGGTTTCCGCTAGAGCAGTTCCCGATTTAAACTTGCGCGCCGAAGTAATTGCGCCCGAGGCAACGCATCGCGAATTGCCGCACCTAGACGCTGTAGCCGCGATCGCTGACCACGGCCGTGCGCCGTCAGAGATTGTAGGGCAGGCGCCTCGCCCGCCAGAACGTCGCTTTGATTCAGCAGGCGATGCGCCAGCCCTACAACCGGAGCAACGCGTTACCAAACCTGCTCAGCAATTCGAGATCATCGGCGTGCTCAGCAAACTGTATGTCCTGATGGAAAATGCGAACGGCCTTGTTCTGGTGGATCAACACGCCGCGCACGAGCGAGTCCTGTTCGAAGAATTGCGGCGCAGAATGGAACAGCAGGGGGTGCCCACGCAAAAGTTGCTTCTGCCGCAAACATTCGACGTGCCGCCGCGCGATGCCGATTGGATCGAGCAGAATCTGTCGGTCCTGCAAAGGATGGGAATCGGAATCGAGAGTTTCGGTCCGGACACATTCAAGATCGACAGTCTCCCCAGCTTTCTCGATGTGTCAGACGCGGCGCAATTCATGCGCAAAGTAATTGACGATTTAAAAAGCGCCGGCAATAGCGCTTCTGCGATGCGTTTGGGTGAAGAAGTGATCGCGAAAACCGTTTGCCGTCATGCGGTCAAAGCGAATGATCCATTGCGTTATCCTGAGATAGAAAAACTAATCCGGGATTTGCTCGACTGCGATTTGCCCTACTGTTGTCCACATGGACGACCAACGATGATCCAGATTTCGCTAGCCGAACTGGAAAAAAAGTTTGGCCGCAAGGTTTGATCGGCCGCTCCTTCAGATCATCATCGATCGTTTGCATTTCGATTGATCCCGAATGCTTGCCATTTTCAATGCAGGCAGGTTTAATTTGCCGCGGTGAAGAAAATCGAGGCCATTATTAAACCATTCAAAGCCGAGCCGGTGCGAGAAGCCTTGATCGCTGCGGGCGTCGAGGGAATGACTCTCAGCGAAGTAAAGGGATTTGGGCGGCAGAAGGGACATAGCGAAATTTATCGAGGCACGGAATACACCGTGGATTTTCTTCCAAAGATTAAATTCGAGATTGTGATTTCTGACGATCGCGCCCAGCGCGCGGTCGAAGCAATTCTAGAAAAAGCCAAAACCGGAAAAATTGGCGATGGCAAAATTTTTGTGACCGAGATTGAAGAGGCGGTCCGTATCAGAACCGGCGAACGAGGCATGGAGGCGCTGTGAGCGCGTCGCGCTCCCGCCTCATTTGCCATGTTGAGCGAAGCGAAACATCGCGGTCTATCTCTATTGGCGTCGGACCTATTGATGATCCGAGATTCTTCGCTTCGCTCAGAATGACAATGATGGATAAGGTTTAGCCTGAAATATGTACGACTACTTACTCTCCGTGTTTCTCGGCATCGTCGAGGGACTGACCGAATTTCTTCCTGTGAGTTCCACCGCGCATTTGCGCATCTGCGAAGCGCTGCTGCATATCGATCTGCATGATGGCTTCTGGAAAATGTACACGATCGTGATCCAGCTCGGGGCCATTCTCGCTTTGCCGGTTTATTTTTGGGGTCGCATTATGCGGTTTGTTCGTACTTTTCCGAACGGCGAACGTGGCAATCGCACCATATTCACGAATCCGTTGAGCCTCACGCTCATCGCATTTGTGGTGACCGCGATTCCCGCGTGGGCGCTCGCAAAAGTCATCGGCAAGAATCTCGAAAATCTTTGGGTGATGGCCTTTGCGCTGCTCATCGGCGGGATCGTCATGTGGATCGTTGACGCCGTTTTCACTCGGCCACGTACGATGCACATGGAGGAAATGACGCTGCCGCAGGCGGTTTGGATCGGCGCGGCGCAAATTCTGTCCGCTGTTTTCCCCGGCACGTCGCGGTCAATGTCCACGATTGCTGCGGGACAAGTCGCCGGCATGTCACGTCCGGCTGCACTTGAATTTTCGTTTTTTCTTTCCATGCCGACAATGGTGGTCGCAGTGGGATACGATTTTCTGAAGAGCGTGATGCCACATCATCACGAAGCGGAGATCGCGCCGCTTACAATCACTCCGCATCAATGGGTTGTGATCGCAATCGGATTTGTTGTTTCATTTTTCGTCGCGCTTGCGGTCGTCGCATGGTTCATGAACTGGGTTCGCGCGCGCGGGTTTGTCCCATTTGCGGTTTACCGGATTGTGCTCGCTCTCGGTTTGTTGGCGCTGTTGATGCGTGGAATGATGTGATCAGCTAATATGGAATCCAACGTCATTCTTCCCGACCTGCAAAGTGCGGTGATTTGCGAGGACGTCCGCTGTGAAGTCAACGGCATGCAGACCCTCGTGGGCGTGCTCAGTGTGATTCCGGCGCCCTCATTACCAATCAATTATTTCCGGCTCTGCATCTGGACCCGTTGGTGCAGCGGCTCCGGCAAATTTCGCCAGAAATCTCGCCTCGTAGGCGTGGACGAACAGCAGGTAGTCGCGCAGGCGGAGGTCGAGTTCGTGCTCAAAGAGATGGAAGGCCACGCGACCAATGTCCATTATTTTGGCGGCGTGCAGTTTCAACAGTACGGGATGCATCACGTCGAGATTTACCTCGAAAACGAATTGCAGTTGCGGTTTCCGTTGCCGGTGATTCAGGTGCAGCAGCAGCGTCCGCTTGGTTGAATGCGGTAACGTCTCATAATGAGGGGTTGTGAGTGGGCTAGATCGTTTATCAGGCGGCATCATGCTGAAACGATTTTTACGGGCAATACTCTGCAGCGTCGTTCTCATCGGGAAAATACATGCGCAGGAAGTAATCGTTGCCCGCGAAAAAAAATCCGAGCTTCCCAAGCGAACACCGGAGCCTTCTGAACAGCTTGCTTCCGAATCAGCAACACCAGCGCCACGCAAATCCAGGTCGCATGAAAAAAAGTCCGTTCCTGCAAGACTCACGCTTGAAGAAATGCGAGCGGCTGGGGCACGCGCTGCGGAAGGACCGAACGATCGATCTGTTTTGCAATCAACCAAGACGCGCGAGCCGGAGGTTGAAAGCGCTCCGGTGCCGCTTCCCACTGTTGCGGAAACGCACAAGCCCGTGAAAAGGAAAATACCAGTTGAGGAAAGGAGTTCGCCTCGTCCCTCCACGTCGCGAGGTACGAACATCGAAGGGTTGGGACCGGTTAGGCCCACCATGATGGAATCCGGACGAGAGGCGCCGAGCCCTTCTCCCTGAAGGGAAGGTAGGGACGCCGCGCTGCGGCGTCCGGACAGCGCACCGCGCTGTCCCTACCAGCATCGAAGAAGACCAGCTTCCTAAAATCCATTTGCGCGGCGATGCCGCTAACTTATTATCTGTGGGCAAGTCCCGACTGTGTCCCGCACGGATGCGTCGGGAAAATTTTTTGCCCATTTTCGATTTCACATGGCCAACACAATTTTGATCGGAATGCAGTGGGGCGACGAGGGCAAAGGCAAAATTATCGACGTGCTTACTGCGAAGGCGGACGTCGTTGTCCGCAGCCAGGGCGGCAATAATGCCGGGCACACAGTCATTCACCGCGGTGTGAAATATGTGCTGCATTTGATTCCCTCGGGAATCCTGCGTCACCGCAAAGTTTGCGTGATCGGAAATGGCGTGGTTATCGATCCAGTCGCGCTTGTGACTGAGATCGACGGCTTGCGCCAATTGGGAGTCAACATCGACAAAAATCTGCTCATCAGCGATTGCGCGCATCTTGTTTTGCCGTATCACCGCGTCCTCGATGAGCAGCGAGAGTTGCGCCGCGGCCGTATTGGCACCACTAAACGGGGAATCGGCCCAGCCTACGGAGACAAGGCAGCGCGCACAGGCTTGCGCGTATCTGACCTGATGCAGCCGATTGTGTTCTCGAAAAAATTGCAGGCAAAGATCACCGAGAACAACAGAATCCTTCAGGCGCTCGGTGCAAAGCCGATCAGTTTTCGTGACGTGAACGAAACCTATCTTGCTGCCGGAAAAAAATTGCGGCCTTACGTGACGAACACGGTGGTTTACCTGCACCGCGCGATGGATCGAGGCAAACAAATCTTGTTCGAAGGCGCGCAGGGAACATTCCTCGATATCGACCACGGCACATATCCATATGTAACTTCGTCAAACACGACGGCGGGGGGCGCGTGCACAGGCACGGGCGTGCCACCCCATCGAATGGATCGTGTGGTCGGCGTAATGAAGGCCTACTCGACGCGAGTGGGGGACGGCGCTTTGCCTACCGAGGATGCGCAGTTGGCGCAGATGTTTCATAATCTCGGTCGCGAATTCGGCGCGACCACAGGACGCAAACGCCGCTGTGGTTGGTTCGACGCTGTGGCGGCTCGTTACGCAGGCATGATTAATGGCATCGACGAGATCGCGATCACGAACCTGGATGGATTAGATCAGGTCGATCCAATTCGCATTTGTGTTGGTTACCAGCTACTCGGAAAACGGCTGGATGTTCCGCCATGTGACGCAGCTCAACTCGCGAATTGCGAGCCCGTTTACGAAGAGGTTGCTGGGTGGAATACGTCCATACACACTGCCCGCAAATTTTCGCAGCTCCCTTCGGCGGCAAGAAAATATGTTAGGTACATCTCCGAGCTCGCCGGTGCAAAACTCTCCATGGTGAGCGTCGGTCCCACGCGCGGGGAGACGATTGTATTGTGAACTCGTCAACAACGGCTCCGATTTCCGCTGCTACAGAATGACGAAGCACGAATGTCGAATGACGAAATAAATTCGAAGCACGAATACCAAGAAAACGCCCCGTTCGATCATTCGTCATTCCTTCGAGCTTCGTCGTTCGGGTTTCGTCATTGGCAATCCGCGCGACTTGCCTCTCGGCAATAGATTCCAGATGATAAGGGGCTGTTAAATATCCGTGAGCACTAAAACGGTTCCCCGTCACATCGCCATAATCATGGATGGCAACGGTCGTTGGGCGAAGTCGCGCGGACTGTCTCGCATCAAAGGCCACGAGGCAGGCGCCCAGGCGGTTCGAGAATGCGTCGAAGGTTGCGGCGAGTTAAAGGTGGATTACCTCACGCTTTACGCGTTCTCCGCTGAAAACTGGCAGCGCCCCAGAGCTGAAATTATCGCGCTGATGCGTTTGCTGGAAAAATTTTTAAAGGATAAAACGCCGGAATTGCTCGAGAAGAATGTGCGTCTTCAGGCGATTGGCCGGTTAACTGATCTGCCCCAGAGCGCCCAGGAACAACTTCATAAAAGTATCGAGCAGACTTCCGGCAACACTGGTCTCATCCTCGTCCTGGCGCTCAGCTACGGCGGCCGAGTCGAGATTATCGACGGCATCAAAAGTTTGCTTCGTGCAATCGAACTGGGGCATATCGACAGGGCGATGATCGACGTAGAGATGTTCAGCAAACATCTTTACACGCGTTACTATCCCGATCCGGACCTTCTTATCCGCACGTCCGGCGAAATGCGGCTCTCGAATTTTCTGCTTTGGCAAACTTCCTACACGGAGATGTACGTCACCCCAAAGCTGTGGCCTGACTTCAAGAAGCAAGATCTAATCGCCGCCGTCGAAGAATTTGGCAGCCGTCAGCGACGTTACGGAGCGGTAGAGTAAAGGGACAACCGAAGTTGCCGTGTTTGGTCGAACGCGCACTCCTCGGCGCGCCATTCGTGGCAGCTCACAGTGTCTCACGGATTGATTCCAACGGGCGAACACATCACCGCGACAGAAACCGTTACCTTTTGCCATTTCACTTTCGATTTTACACATGCGTATCCAGCCGGGCGCAATTACGTCTAATGAGAGAGAGAGATAAGTCACGGCAGGGTATCGTGGCAAACGACTGGGGTTGAAGCGCTGCCGCGTCTATTTGGGCTGCGATCGCCTAATGGCCAGGCAAGTTTCAGCCGTGACGCCGTGATTCACGTTTTCGAGAATGCGGTCCACGTGACTGAGAGGCACGACGCGGCGTCCGCCTTTTTCGAACCTTAGCTTTATTTTGCTTCGTGCTGCCGCCTGTTTCTGGATTCATCTCTTTCATCATTGAACGAAACCAATCGACATATGTTTCTCGCGCGTAGTGAAACATTGTCTGGCCAATTGCTTTCCCATCGCAGGTATAACGAATGAACATGTCGTCCCCTTCGATCATTGCAGCGTGGGTAACAGGCGACTCTCCATCTTGGAGTTTATCAATAACCGCAGCAGGCAATTTCATGTGTCTCCCGTCCGTACACCGCCGCTATTGGTCGAACACCTTCTTTATGTCTCCGATTTTGCGCTGTATTTTCCCACCTGTTTTTTCCGCCGTTCCGCGATCGCGCAAATCTGGATTCCCTGTCGCCTTGCCGGCCTTTTCTTTCACTTTGCCCTTCGCTTCCTCGAATCCGCCCTTAATTTTATCCTTAGTACTCGATTTCATAACAACAAAATCGCGTCTTGTGAACGCGGCGGTTGTAAATAAGGCTCGACAAACTTTCGGCGCTCCTGGCTCTGCGCCCGGTCACTTTCCATTACAAGCCCGAGCTTGATAAGACTGCCATCCCACAGTTCGGCCTTATCGCCGAGGAGGTGGCAAAGGTGAATCCCGATTTGGTGACCCATGACGCCAAGGGTGAATTATCCACTTGATGAGCGCAGTGCGGGCTTGCCGAGGGTGAGTGCCCAACTTAAAGCGAACAAACCTGCGCCACGAGTAGTCAACAATCTCTAACAGGTCAGGGTCCATTGCGCCCGCGCACGAATCTTCCATAGGCAGCTCCCTCGTCTATCGGTGGCGCCGTGGATGCCGGCGAGGCACTTGCGCAGGATGAGGAGTTGGTGACGGCGTAAGGCTTGGAGTAGCTATGGGTATTGCCCTTGGTATAGGCGAAGCTGTAGGAGTCGGGGATTGTTCCGGAGTTGGACTTGAAGGTTGACTAAGTCGCTGCGACGCAATCACTGCGTCTGTTAGCACGTCCAAGCGCGAAGCATATCTCGCCAAGACGATGGTCAAAAATACCAGGCCGGCGGCCAACGCAGCAGTTGCTATCGCTAAGCATTTGATCCATCGCGAATCATTCATACGAAAACATAAATGACAAACCGTTTGCTGCCAAAATCAGACAACGACGGCGCCTGAGGGGGTTGTAAATTTACTAGCACCAAACCTATAGACCTTGTTAGGCTTAAGTATGCGATTGGTTCTTGGACTCGCTTTTGCGTCCTCCGCCTTGTTGCTGATTTCAACTGCTGTTTCGGGTGAGGATTGGCCAGAAGGATATGTGGTCCATGAAAATTCCGAATCGCCTGACCACCAGTTCGGGCTGGTGGTTCCCGGGTCCGAAGAAGCCAGCGAGGATTCTGATGCGGCTAATTATCTCGCAAATCTCAAAACACACGAATTTCTCGGCAAGCTTGCAGACGCCGATTACTTCGAGAGGCAAAATCACCGCCACTTGAACGTAATTTGGTCCGCCGACTCCCAAGCATGCGTGGTCGAATATCAAGGGCGGTTTGGATTTGATACAATCAGTGTGCTGCAAATAAAGGGCACCGGTTTCCAGCAGACCGATCTTGGTCAGCACATCGAGAAAGCACTAGCTGCCGCCGTCGGTGAAGAGGGCACCGGAAGTGCGTGGTTCCGCTTTGCCCCAAACAACAAACTCCTGGTCCGAGCGCTCTATTATACGGGTAATCCGAAACTGATTGACGAGAACTCAAAGCAAGCGCGTTTTGCCGGCACACTTGACTTGATTTCAAAAAAATGGAGCGCGAGGGAAACGCACAAAACCAATCATTGGGACGCTCTGAGCGCCATTTACAACGAGCCGAGTGCCGTGTTTATCGCACCCGACGGAGACGAGAGCAAAGTTCCGGAGAATTTTACAGGGGCAATCGTTCCTTCGGAGGAGAAAAGAACGGAGGCGCTAGATGAGGACATGAATGAGGTTTACAAAAGCTTGCGCGTTGTCCTGCCTGCGGCGCCGTTTGCAAAAGTGCATGAGGAGCAGGTGGCGTGGCTCAAGAAGCGCGATGCCGCCAAGTCGGTGGAGGAAAAATCGAAATTGATCGAGGAGAGAACCAGGGCACTGCGAGATTTGGGTTGGTTCGGCGGAGGATAAACTAAATCTCACAAAATCGCTTCGATAGCCAAACGCGGTGGCGAATCTGAATTCTTGACGCACATCCCGGCGACGGAAAGCGCTTTGTTGTGCGTATAGAGTGATCGCTGCACCAAATTGATGTTTATTCGCGTGCATTAGTGGTTACAAGTGGACAGCGACATGAGATTTGAAGGTCAAGTTGCAGTTGTAACCGGAGCAGGACGAGGCATCGGACGCGCGATTGCTTTGCGTTTCGCCAGTGAAGGCGCGCGTGTGGCGTGCGTGAGCCGGACGGAGGAGAACGCAAAAAAGATTGCTGATGAAATCAACAGTCTCCGGAGTGAATCGGCAAAAGCGTACGCAGTCGATGTGGGAGACCATGCAGCTGTGCAAAAAATCGGCGCTCGCATTCTGGAGGATTTCGGTCGGGCAGATGTCCTGGTAAACAACGCGGGTGTGACGCGCGACGCGCTTGCGATGCGAATGTCTCTCGAAGATTGGGATTCTGTCGTTAACACTAACTTGCGAGGCGCGTTTAGTTTTATTCACGTGTTAGTTCGCGCGATGACCAAGCAGCGCAACGGCCGCATCATCAATATCAGTTCTGTGATCGGTTTGATGGGCAACGCCGGGCAGACAAATTACGCGGCGAGCAAAGCAGGATTGATCGGCCTAACCAAATCGCTCGCGCGTGAGCTGGCCAGCCGCAATATCACTGTCAATGCCGTGGCGCCGGGTTTTGTCATGACCGACATGACAGTCGGGCTATCCGATCAAGTTAAGGATTCGATTCACAGCAAAATCCCACTCGGCAGGACCGGAGCGCCGGAGGAAATTGCCGCTGCGGTGGAATTCCTCGCCTCGCCGGAAGCCGCTTACATCACGGGCCAGGTGCTGTGTGTTGATGGCGGCATCGCGATGTGAATTTCTGGTAGGGATGCCGCGCGGCGTCCGGTCAGCGCAGCGCGCTGACCCTACCATCAACCCCGTTGCACGATCGTCACTCGGCCTTCGGCTACCAGAACTGTCGCGGCCGAAAGGATAAACTCGTAAACAGTGTTTGCGCCTTCGCCGTAAAGACGCGTCGCAAAAATTCGAAGCGGCAAATGAATGTAATCGAGTCGTGTTACTTGTAAGCGTCCGTCCCGCAACGCAGCCAGATATCCGGGTGGCGCGATCGTACCCGTAGCGCGCGCCCGCAAGCCGCCGTGAACAGCCGCTGCTTGCGCACCATATTCGAAGGCGTGTACCGCGGACAAACATCCGTGACGGCGCAACGGGTTTGCTGGATCACGATGCGTATTACTGACGCAGGAGATCGATCGATCGTCCCACTGCACGACTTCATCCAACAGGCACATCAGATCGGAATGGGGGATTAGCATGCGAATTTCCGCTTTGTTAATTACAATACGACTCGCCATTGCAGGGATCCCGGTAGGATTCGGCAGCAGTGATCGCCCACGAAACAACACGAAAACTACGAAAGATTTGGCGTTGTCTATCTACCAAATTTTTCGTGTCTGTTCGTGTATTAAGTGGGCAGTTCTTTTTATTCAATCCCAGAAGGAGTAAAAGTTGAACCAGTTATAAGGCGCCAGACGCGCATAATGCTCCAGCCGCGCGAGGTAGCGTTGCGTCCACGACTGCGTCTCCTGTGTGCGATGCTCCCGATTCAACACAATCTCATCAGCGAAATGTTCGAAATAAATGTCGTAGCGATTCCCGCCGCGGTAGAGGCCAAAGAACAAGATGACGGGGCAATGCATCATAGCAGCAAGCAAAATCGGGCCAGCCGGCAAGGTCGCTGGCGCTCCAAGGAAATCACAGCGCGTTATCTTGTCGGCGCCGAAAACGCGGTCGCCTAACATCCCGACGAAGCAGCCCGCATCCAAACTCTCCCTGGCCCTGATCAATGTGTCGGGCCGGTCAGGTGCGATCACCGTGTCGGCAATCATAGGATTTAGCCCATCGAAGAATCGGCTGATATTTTGGTTGTGCGCGGTGTCCATTAGCACCTTGAGCGAAAACCCTCGCTGCATAACTCCGAGCGCCCGTAACACCTCGAAACTGCCCAGGTGAGAGCCTAACAAGACGCAGCCTTTGCCGCTTTCATTTTGGCGCTGCAATAATTCTTTTCCGTGAATTGTGATGCAGAACCGGTCGAATTGACCGCGCAACAAATAAACGCGATCCAGAATCGTCGCGGCAAAATAATAAAAATGGCGCAACACGTGCCACCAACGGACTGAACTGCCGCGGGCGTGTTTCAGGAATTCATAAGACGCCCTACGTGCGGTGTGTGCCGTGATCAGGAAGTAAATTGTGATCGGAAATAACAACAGCCTCGCTAGCGGTCGACCGATCCGCTGCGCGATCCAGGCGATTACTCTCAGTGAAGCGGGTGTGCCGCGCTCCGGCACGTTTACCCAGCGATCTGCTTCCGAACGCTTGGGACTGACAACTTCCGAGATCATTTTGCGATTCCCGTGCTTTGTCCGCAAATGGCGCCGGTGAAAAAATGCGGATAGATCTCGCGGATTCGCTCGATATCGGGCGTAATTTCCGTGCGTGGAAAGCCAGCTCGCGAAAAAGCGTGACGCCACTGTTTGGCAGTCAGAAAGCCCGGGTTTGGACGAATTTCCGGATCTGTTTCCACATTAGTAAAACTGTCCAGAATTTGAAACATGAGTTCGGGATACATCGGTTGATTATCGTAAGGTCGCACGCATTCCCCGATGACGAGCCAACCGTCCGCATCAAGCGCCGAGCGCGCCTCGTTCAAGCTGAACAAGAGATTCTTCGAGATGTGCATGACGTTAACAGCGTACACGAGATCGAATTCTTCCGGGGCAATCCCTTGCTCGCTCCACGGCAAATCGAGATCGACGGTCGTCCATTCCAGCGGGAGGTTCGGGTATTCCGCCGCTAATTTGCGTTGATTGCAGCGCCGGAAATAAGCGTTTGGCTCGGTAACGACATAGCGCTCAAGGCGCGGCAAAAGATCGCGTTCACCGAACAGGCGTAGCAAAATCTCCGTGGCGCTTCCGGTGCCCGCGCCGATTTCGAGAACTCGGAGCTTTGTTTTGGAGGGAAAACGATCCGCGGCTGCAATACCACCTAACCAGTTGTTTACGGCGTAGGTCAAATTGTCGTTGTGAAAATAGTTGAGCCACAGTGGGACGCCTTGAGGTCCGAACAGAGTTTGATCGCCGCTTTTTTTGCACGTCGCAACGATCTTATAAAGACTTGCGGCGTGGTCTAACAAATCAAGGGTCGCCGCGTTTCCGGGATCAATGTTAAGTGCAAGCGCGCGCAAGCCTTTGAGATCAGCTTGCCATGGCGTCTTACGCAAGCGATAGGACCGGGTCCGGCTGCCATTTTGCACATCGATGCAGCCGGTTTCTACGAGGCGTGTTAGAATCCAATTTAAAGGAAGCCTGAAGTGCGGCTGAAAATCGAGAACGCTGCAAAGCTCGTCCGCTGATCTCCACGTGCCTAGCTGGTCTGCCAAATTCAATTGGCCTAACAAATCAACAGCCAGTTCGATGCTGTAGCGTTCCATCAGTTCGATGCTCTGATACAAGCGCTCGCTGAATATCGCCGGCGGGAATTCTTTGAGACACTCTGCTAGGCGGGGGTCGCTGAGGCCGGTTTCAAAATTTGGAGCGTTAAGCAATCGCGCGTTCATCGACTCATTCCGCTCCCCAGGCGACTTCAAGTTGACCTTCGACTATTACGCGGTCTTGGGCGCGACAGCAAAAATTGACCTCCGCACCGTGCTCATTTCTCAGGGAGAGAGAAATCGTGAATGCCTGCTCCGGCTTGAGTGGAGCAAGGAACTTCACCATTCGTATGCCATTGAGATGCGAGTTCTGCCGCCATTCCGCCAGCGCTGCAATCACTTCGTCGAGGATGACGACACCAGGCACCAGAGGCGCGCCTGGAAAATGTCCCGGTAAACTCGGATGATCATCGCGGATAATACGGATCGCTTCAAAGGTCATCCGCGAATTGTGTCTCCTGCATCAGATCAGGCGACCGAGCGCGCTGCCTGCTCCTGCTGCACACCGCTTGACTGAGCTAAACCAAATCGCTGGCAATATGTCTCGAACAAATCGAACACTTCTCCAGCGGAGGAACCAAAGTGCGATAGATCGTATCGGTGGTTGGCGGATTGCCTCTTGGCCTGGCTGGCTACGAGTGCGCGCATGCGTCGCTCCGCTTCGAGAGACAACGACCAGCCGAAGTATTCGTAGATCCGCCGAACTGCGCGAATGGGTTCGCGACGAATTTCGTCATATTGAACGTCGCAGATACGATCGTTCGCCAGACGATCGCGTTCAGGCAAAAACTTTTTCATCGTTTCGGACCAGTACTGGATTGCCTCACGAGACACCGTAAACGGATCAACCGCATCGCTGAAAGCGCTGCGCAGGATCGTCACCAGACTCGAGACAGAGGCCATCGAATCGACGGGCGTCCGGTGGGTCTGCACGAATAGCGCATCCGGGTAAACGGACAACAAAGCCGGCATGGCAAACATATGCGTAGGTGCTTTCAGGATCCAACGGCCAGCAGCTCGCCGAAACTGCAGATGTTGAAGAAAACGACGATGATATTCGTATGCCGGCCGCAAATTCTGCCGAAAAAACCACGCGCGGTACGACGGCACGTAATACATCGCATCGAACTGATCGCTTAGAAACGTCGGAGTCATGAGGCTGACGCACTCTTGTGGAACTTCCGCGCCGATCGCGTGCACGTAGCGGAAAGTGGGTACGAGCCAGTTGAAAAAGTTACAGCTTTGCGTCGCTTTCTGAATTCGTCGTTTCTCATTTGCGCGCGTAGGTGGAGACGGCGATCTCACTTCCCACATCAAAGGACATCGATGTTCCGGGTCTGCCGAGAGCAGGCGATGCAACAGGCTGGTGCCGCTGCGAGGGAGCCCCACGATAAAGACCGGTTCACGGATTTCCTGGGGTGCAAAATTTGGATACAGCTGCCGGTCCCGTTCCATTTTCAAACGCGCGCATAAAGTCTCCAGAACATCGGTCTTCAGCGCTATCTTTCCGATCAGGTTGAGCCGTGCCTCGTCCTGGCATGATTCAAGTAATCGCGATAACCCTTCGAAGAAATCGCCCTCGCCAAAATCACTGAGGTGGCTGCGTCGCTTTGCAGTCTCGATCAAGTCAGTCGCAACCAGTCGCGTTGATGAAATTCTGCTCTTTTCTAGCAGTGCTCCAAATCCGTTGAAGAGCCGTACAGGCAGTTGCGGACGAATTTGTTGAACGGTCGTGGTGGAATCGGTCATTACGGTTAAGGCGTGCAAATAAATCGCAGCCGGGCGGTTAGATAGGGCTATGGAAACGACCGACGCTGGCAAGTCAAGCGGCGAGTGTGTTTAGCGCCTAGGACGCGATCTCAAACTAGGCTAAGGCATCGCCCAGGAATTCAAATCGCCACGAAAACGAGCGCTTTCAGCCCCGAAAGCCTTCGGGGCTGCCCCAGGCTTTAAGATGAACGCCGTCCCTTTGGTGCCAAATGGCAAGTCAGACAGCGATTGCCGGCAAGCATTTTGTTGCGCACGTGGTGTAATCGTTTCATCGTGTTCGCATGCAATCGGAAAAAGCTACGTTCGGTGCGGGTTGTTTCTGGGGAGTGGAAGAGACGTTTCGCAACATGAAAGGTGTTTTGTCTACCAGCGTAGGGTATGCGGGAGGAACGCAGGAGAATCCGACGTATCAGGACGTTTGTACCGACAAGACGGGACACGCCGAGGTCGTGGAGGTTGAGTTCGATCCATCACAGGTCAGCTACAACGAACTGCTGGATGTTTTCTGGTCGAACCATAACCCCACAACGCTGAACAGGCAGGGCCCGGATGTTGGCATGCAGTATCGATCGGTAATTTTTTATCATTCTCCCGAGCAACAAGCCACCGCCAACGCTTCGAAAGAAAAACTGGAGAAGAGCGGCCGCTTCAATCGCCCAATCGTGACGCAGGTCGAACCCGCTCCAACATTCTGGCGCGCTGAAGACTATCATCAGCATTACCTCCAGAAACGCGGCCAGGCGCATTGCGCGGTTTGATTGGGAACCAGCGTGAGCGCTGCCCCAACAGTCGTCCGCACTAAGAATTTCGTTGCTGACGCCGCTACCTTCATTCTCGAGCAGGCGCGCAAAGCTATCGCAGAGCGGAGCGAATTTAGGATCGCGCTCTCAGGCGGGAATACTCCGGCCCCAGTTTACGCCCGGATCGCGGCGGAGGCAGATGATCTTCCCTGGGAGTCAGTTCTTTTCACGTTCGGAGATGAGCGTTGCGTGCCGCCGCATGATCCGCAAAGCAACTTCGGAATGGCGCGCAAAAATCTTTTTGTGCCTGCTGCCGTTCCTGAGAAATCAATCATGCGTATGCGCGGCGAAATTGATCCGCAAATCGCAGCGCAGGAGTACGAAGAGCAACTGGACGCCATCGCCGTCCGGCGCGGTGAGCCAATTTATCAACACGATTTGATTTTGCTCGGCCTCGGCGACGACGGCCATACGGCGTCGCTCTTTCCCGGCACCGCCGCGTTGGAAGATATGACGCGTTGCGTCGTCGCAAATTTTGTTCCCAAATTGAATGCGTGGCGCTTGACGTTCACATTTCCGCTCATCAACCATGCCCGCCACATTTTGTTTCTCGTCGGCGCATCGAAAAATCCCGAGCTAATCGACCGCGTGCTCGCCGGCGACCAGAAATTTCCCGCCGCGCGAGTGAATCCCATCGCAGGCGAAGTGACATGGATGATTGGAGAGTAGCACAGGCATCCTGCCTGTGGTGCGGGCCGGCGTCTCGCCTACCAAACTTTGGGAAGACAGGCAAGACGTCTGTCGGCCCCACAGCCAGGATGGCTGTGCTACGATAACCATGATGCGCACGATCATCGTTACAGGCTCTGCGGGATTGATTGGCTCGGAAACCGTGCGGCGTTTTGCGGGAGACGGCGCGCCTGTCCTTGGGATCGATAACGACATGCGCGCAAGGTTTTTTGGCGCCGAAGCTTCCACGAAAAAAACGCGCGACGATTTAATCGCAAACATTCGCGACTACGAACATCGCGACATGGATATTCGCGACGCGGCCGCGGTAATGGATTTGTTCAAACAGCATCGCGGCAGGATTGAAGCCATCGTGCACACCGCATCGCAACCGTCACACGACTGGGCTGCGCGCGATCCGCAGACTGATTTCACGGTGAACGCCAACGGCACGCTGAATCTACTCGAAGCTGCGCGAACTTTTTCTCCCGAGGCGCCATTCATTTTCACGTCAACGAACAAAGTCTATGGCGACACGCCGAACGGTTTGCCGCTACGCGAACTCGACAAACGCTGGGAAATAGAGCCCGGTCACGAATACGAGCCAGGTATTTCAGAGACCATGAGTATCGATTACACCAAGCACTCGCTTTTCGGCGCGTCGAAAGTTGCAGCGGATATTTTGGTCCAGGAATACGGAAGATATTTCGGAATGCCAACGGTCTCCTTCCGTGGTGGCTGTCTCACCGGACCGGCGCACGCCGGGACCGAGCTGCATGGTTTTCTCTCTTACTTAATGATCTGCGCCGTGAGTGGCCGATCGTACCGAGTTTTCGGATACAAGGGAAAACAGGTCCGCGACAACATTCACAGCTTCGATTTGGTCGAAGCGTTTGCGCAATTCATCCGCGCCCCGCGCGCTGGCGAGGTGTACAACATCGGTGGCAGCCGACACAGCAACTGTTCCATGCTCGAAGCCATCGAAATGTGCGAGCAGATCAGCGGCAAAAAATTGAACTGGAGCTACGAGGAAACCAATCGCATCGGCGACCATATCTGGTGGATCAGCGACGTGCGAAAGTTCCAGGCGCATTATCCAGACTGGAAATTTCGCTACGGGATGCGCGATATCCTCGAAGAGATTCACGCGGCCGTTGCGCCAACATCGTAATTCGAGAATCAAACGATTCACGATTCACGATTAACAATTCACGATCTAACTCTAATCCAGCGCTAATAATCCTCGCCTTCGTCCTCTTTTGGCGGCACAACGCGATCCTCGATGCCGTAAGCATGAAGCATCGCCGCGGCGAGATAGAAGAAGAACAAACCGAGTCCCCACCCGGCAGAGGCGAACGCAGCAAGGAAAACAAAAATTCCAACCGGGATTGCGCCAATCATCCAGAGAAGGCCCGCGAGGATGTGTCCTTTATAGATATGTCCCAGACCAGGAACAATACTGAACATCACTGCGACCAGGTCGCTGGCTTTGCCTTCTGCGGTTTGTGTTGCGCCGCGGACCCAATCGCAGCGGTCGCAGCGTTTCGCGTCTATGGGCAGAAGATGCCCGCAGTACGGGCACGGCATTTTATCGCCTGTAGTCGGTTCCGGCGGGGCAGCCGGCGCATCTGTGTATTCCAACTTCATACTTACCGAAAGTCACAAGCCGCACCGAATTCGTCAAGCAAACAGAATTCAGAATAACCGTCGCAGATCGCTACGCGTGGATGGACCTGAGGAAAAGACATCCAGAGTCGGTCGGAATTCGTTAGGCACAGACCCTGGCAAAGAAAAGCGGCGACGGATTACGTTACCCGTCGCCGCTTTAGCGAATTTGAGATTGACGTGATTCGTTATTGTTTGTTCGCCACCACTCGTCGGACAGGCTTTCGCAGTTCCAATTGGGCGCTCACCTTCTCAATTTGCGCGGACTGGTCTTTTACTGTTGCCACGAGACGCGCAACAGTGGCTTCCAATTCGGCGATCCTCTTTTGCTGGTTTTGGAATTGATTGAGGGTCGCTTGATGTTGTGCGCCCTGCGGACCGCGTATTCTCAGCTTCTGCCCACTGGCATTGGCAAGGGTCGTGCCTAAGTGACCATCGGTGTCGACGTACACCGGAAGGGCGGTGTTCGTATTAACGGACCCCCCGTAGATGCCGCCGATAAACGTCATTTCGTACGGCGTTCCGCTGGCGGCAATCCCGCCGATGGAAATCACATTGGTATCACCGGGAAAACCGGGATCGCCGACATAGACATTGTTGCTGACGATATCTGGATCGGTACCCGCGTTAGCGCCCACGGCGGTAAGGTAATCGCCGGTGCTATTTTGAAGTGCGGCGTTGCCCAGCGCAGTATTATTGCTTCCGTTGGTGTTGGTTTGCAGCGCGAACGCCCCCACAGCCGTATTGTTAGTACCGTTGTCGTTATTGACCAACGCGGCTGTTCCAAGGGCGCTGTTTCCTGTGCCCGCGGTGTTGAGCAAAAGGGCTGCGGTGCCCACTGCGGTATTTGAATCGCCATTATTGGTGACCAGTGTTCCGGCGCCAACGCCGGTGTTGAAGCTGCCGGTGCTGGTCCCAAACAACGCATACCAACCAAGTCCTGTATTCCCAGCCCCGCTGGTGAGGTGACTCAGCGCTTGGCATCCTTCCGCCGTCGTGAAACCGGGATAGCAACCGTCCGGCGTCGGACTGACTGCCTGCGTTTTGGGCAACAACGCAAAGCAGCCAAGCGCCAGAATTATTGATGTGAGTGTGATGTGTTTATTTTTAATACGAATGTTTCCTTTCATGTGGCGTGGACGCTAGTGATTTGGGGAGCGTTGGCGAGCAAAAGATGTGCGTGTCTGACTTATGGCAGCACGAAAAGAGCGCCGTCGTTATCTCTTTCCGATTCGCGTCGTTGGCGTTATCCGTGGCGTGTGCGGATTTTCCTTTGGCTCATATTGTCTGCGCAAGCGTTTGGCGCCGGACTTGATCATTACGCGCAACTCGTAGTGAACGATTCGCGTGCGACGCCGCGCAACGGTGTGCGCGTGACTTATCTCGGCACCAACGGTTACCAATTCGAATTCAAAGGCCACGCCCTGCTGATCGATCCTTACTTCTCGCGCGTAGACCTTTTGAGCGTAGGACTTAACTCGCGCATTCAGCCAAATGCGTCCCGCATCAACGATGGATTGCGTCATCTCGCGCAAGCGGATGCTGGGAGTTCCGCCCTTAGGCAGCATGGCATCGCGCCCGAGAGCCGCGTAAACGCGGAACTCCAAACTTCGTCGAAGCTGGACGCGATTCTGGTAACGCACGGACATTTCGATCACCTGCTGGATGTTCCGGTTGTGATGGCAAAGACACGGGCGCGTCTCGTTGCATCGGCATCCAGTGTCGATCTTGCCAGGCGCGCCGGCGCTTCATCCGCCGAGGCAGTAAAACCGGGCGAGGTGCGGCGAATCGGTCCATGGAGAATTCGCGTGTTGTCCGCGACACACGACCGGTTGTTAGGCAAAGTGCCATTCGACCGGCCGCCTTCGCAGACGGGGGTTTCCGCCGAAGCGTCGGTGAAGGTGGGGCCGCCGCAACGCGCGGCCGACTGGATCTGCGGGGAACCGCTTGCGTTTTTGATCGAGGTGAACGGCCAACGCATTTACATTGACTCCGGAGGCACACCGGCGCAGTTGCCGCCTAACGAGCGCGTGGACCTTGCAATCCTCGGCATGGCGTTGCCCGATTCTCGAGCACGATTGCACGCCGCTCTCGAGCGCCTCCATCCGCGATACATTCTACCGAGTCATCAGGACGATTTTTTCCGGCCGTTGAGCGCAGGCTTTCAATTCGGATCCCTGACCGATTTTCCTTTAGTGGAACGCGAGTGTGCGGAGGAGAATCGCAGTCGCTTAATTCTGCTGGATTATTTTAAGCCATGGACGCTGCCGAAGTCAGCAGGCTCCAAATCTTAAGTACCAAATCCAAAAAGGGATTGACCGCGGATTACGCGGATTCAACGGATGAAAAGCAAGATTCCTTCATCATCCGTGCCGCGGTATCCGTGGTCCCAGAACTCTTGTTGAAACCTTCCGATTTGCCTGGGAATTGGAACTTGGGATTTCGGATTTCGCGCGAGAAAGTGAATGAAGACCAAATCACATCAATCTTGTGACCACCGAAGTTGAACGAGGCACGCGTCGCGTGCGTTACGGGCTCTTGCTCACCGCCTTGGCGCCGCTGGTCCCGCAAATTCTCGGGAGCGCGTTCAACATCTGGTACAACGCGACCGTTATTGAGCCAATGTTCACACCGGCGTTACGACAACGTTTCTTCGCTACCGTCGTGGTTTACAACGCCGTTGTTTATCCGATTGGGGTCTATCTGTGGCTGAAACGAATCTTTTCGTTTCGGGATCTGTTTCATCGGCTTCAAATGGAAACCGGCGATCAGCCACCGCCGCAGGAGGAACTCACGCAGGCGCGCCGGCGATTGATTCATTTGCCCTGGTTTGCAGCGGCGGTTTGCGGCGTCGCCTGGTTCCTGTGCATACCTGTTTTTATTAGCGCGCTGCTTCAAGTGCAAAATCCGTTGGATTCGCGCTTGCTTTGGCATCTGCCGATTTCTTTTTGTGTCTCAGGGTTTATCGCGGTTACGCATTCATTCTTCCTGGTCGAGCTCGCCAGCCAGTGGGGATTGTTCCCGGTTTTCTTTCGTGACGAACGCGCCGATCGCACGCCGAACATCTTCACGCTATCACTGCGCGGCCGCGGAATCGCGTGGGCGGTATCGGCGTCGATCTGTCCGATCGCCTCGCTTTTATTGTTGGTTTTGGCGCCGCGATCACCGGCAACTAACGCAGCGTGGCTCGCCGTTTTCGTCGGCGTGATCGGCATCGCGTTTGGAATTTTCACCGCGCTGATGATGAGCCGGCTCGTGGCGAAACCCATCGATCAACTGCGCATTGCAGCCGACGCGGTCTCGCGTGGAAATTTGGCCGTCGATCTCAGTCGCGCCGGCGCGCGGCGTGCGGATGAATTTGGCAGGTTGCTATGTGAATTCGATCAGATGGTTCGTGAGCTCAGGGACAAGGAAAAATTGCGTCAAACGTTCGGCCTGCACGTGGGCAGACGCGCGGCAGAACGAATTCTCGCGCGCGACCCGGGATTGAGCGGCGTCGAAGAAGAAATCACTGTCATGTTCGTCGACATGCGTTCGTGGACCGCCCGCGCGAGCACGTCGCCGCCTGCCGAAATCGTGGAGATTATGAACGATTTTTTCCGCGTTAGCGTGCGTGCGGTTGAAGAGGAGCATCGCGGGATGGTTAACAAATATTTGGGCGACGGTTTCATGGCGATCTTCGGCGCAGGCGACTCCGGTTCGAGTCATGCGTACGATGCTGTGTCGGCAGGGTGCGAAATTTTGCGCGCGGTTAAAGGTTTGAATGATGAGCTGGCAGGAAAAGAGCGAGCGCCAATTCAAATTGGAATCGGAATTCATTCCGGCCCCGCGATCGTGGGAAGCGTCGGTTCGCCGCAACGACTCGAGTTCACTGCAATGGGAAACACAGTCAACGTCGCGTCGCGCATTCAAGGCCTAACGAAGACGGTCGGCAGACCGTTGCTCTTGACCAAAGCCGTGCGAGATCGAGCAGGGGATTCGTTCGTGTTCGAGGACCTACCGCCGCAGGAAGTCCGCGGGATCGAAGGACGCGTGATGATTTTCGCTGTGTGCGTGTAGAGGCGTTCGCTGCCGCGAGCGCCTCGCGGCAGTCTTCAATCAACCGCCTCGCTTCGCTTGCGAGGAGAGGATTGAGGTGAGGGGTTCTTCAAAACGAATTAGGAAAGCAGGAACCCTTTTATCCCAGGAAATTGCGAATCCTTTTCCTGTTTTCCTCATTTCCTGATTTAATTTTCGAGGAGAACGGATAGTTAATCATGGCGTCGCTTTCTGGGATTGTTAGTTACACGGATCGCTTTTTGCGGATTCGCGACGTGGGCGATTGGGACAATGCGCTTAACGGCCTCCAGATTGAAAATTCAGGTCGCGTTACGCGCATCGGCGCGGCAGTGGATTTTTCGACGCGCGTTTTGACCGAGGCTCAAAAACGTGATGTCGATCTGTTAATCGTCCATCATGGTTTGTTCTGGCCGGGATTACAGCCGATACAAGGCGCGCTGCGCCGGCAACTGCGGATCGCATTTGAAAACGACGTCGCGCTTTACAGCGCGCATTTACCTCTCGACATCCATCCTAAAGTCGGCAACAACGCACAACTCGTCGCCGCGCTCAGACTAAAATCCGCGCAACCCTTCCTGGAAGAAAAAGGCCAGCCGGTCGGCTTAAAAGTTCGCGCCTCGCTGCCGCGCAGCGAACTCGTTCATAAATTACAAAAGGCTTTAAGTGGTCCGGTAAAAGTTTTCGGTTTCGGTCCGAAACAGACGCGCGCGATCGGCGTTGTGACTGGGGCCGCCGGCTCGGAGATTTACCGGGTCGCAGAAGAAGGAATCGACACGTTCATCACCGGTGAAGCGCCGCACTGGGCTGCAGTTGCCGCCGAAGAAGTCGGCGTGAATCTTCTGCTGGGTGGACATTATGCGACAGAAGTTTTCGGCGTGAAAGCGCTCGCTGCGCATCTGTCCAAGCGATTTGGAATTCCATGGGAATTTATCGATTGCCCAACTGGATTGTGAGTGGAGCCCAGGCATTGTTGGAGACGGCCCGCCCCCGGGCCGCCTGCGACGCGAGGGCGCGTCGGCTCCAAAAGATGGCTTTGCTACTTTCTCTGGCGGCCGCGCAAGTCTCGAATCTCGGCGCAGCCAAAGATCGCTCCGTCTCGTCGCAGGTCCCCGGCTACAAAGCCGTGCGAGTTCACTACGGACCGATGAACCAAATGATCATGCCGGTCCGAATCAACGGCCAGCCGGCGAATTTGCTGGTTGACACAGGCTCAATCGAAATCATTCTGGATACAGACGCGTCCGCAACATTCGGCATAGGGCCATCGCCAAGAGGTGTGCGATACGTTGGATTCACGGAAATTGGTGGCCAGCTGTTGCCTGTTGCTTTTATGCAGAGCCTCACTGCCGGAAGCATGAACTTTGGCAGCAACCCGGTTGTGTTGCGGGATTCACCGCGTTCCGTTACCGGAAAGGCTCACGTGAATGGCGTTCTTGGGCTGCAAACTTTGCTGCGTCACAAGGCGGTGATCAATTGCCGAACCCGACTTGTTTTCTTCAAAGTCGATCAGTCGCGTCACATCAACCTCAGCGCTGTGGCTTTGTCGGAAAGATTCAGAAGAGTGCCTATTCATCGCGAAGCTAGCGGCGCGTTGACTGTGCCATGTTGGGTTCACGGCCAATCGGGCCGATTGCTCGTCGATACCGGCGCGTTTGTTACAACTTTCCCCGACACCTTTTTCAAATCGCTCGGAATTTCCTCTGAACCAACGCGGCTATCGGCGCGCTTCCCTACTGGAACAACACATCGAATCAGCGCTGCGCAAATCAATGACCTGAAGATCGGCGATTTCAAAGTGCCGACGGCGAAATTCGGCGTGGCTGCATTACCTCGGTTCGCCTTGCGGCAAGGCGGCACGAGAATCAATGGCATTCTGGGAATGGACACGCTGTATATCTGTCATGCCATAATCGATCTCGATGGCATGAATCTCTTCCTGAAATGAGACTTAAACAGGCAACCACGGATGACACGGATAATGCAGATAACGCAGAAATTCGCGCAAGCCGCGAAACGTTTCATGCATAGTAATACGAATTACCTGCTGCTTCGACAATGATCTAGAGAGTAGCTGGGAGGAAAAATCAAAAGCGGCTTCCGTTTCCGGAAGCCGCTTTTCTTTGTTTAGACTCGGGGTTTTTTTCGGCTCAAGGAGTCGGCACGACGGAGAGCGCTCGCGTGTCGTAGGTAATGCTTTGATTGCTGGGATCGTCGAACTCAAGCCTCACTGTCTTTGTTTCGTGCGGATGGATCGTGCCGTTTCCCTGGTCGATGCCGGTGTAAGGACTGCCAAGCGGCGCAAGAACCGCCGTCGTTCCATCGGCATTGAGCTGCACAGCGTTGGCGCTCAAATTATCCAGCACGAGCCGCACTGGCGCCGGTGCCGGGCCATTGCCGTTGTTTGTGATCTGCACCTGTTGAGAATATTGATGCGTATGCGGGTCGAACACCAAAGCGCCGGGGGTCACCGACAAACTCGCCGTCGGAATTGTTCCTGGCACAAACAAGTCGCTGAAGTCGTTAACGATCGCGACGTTGTTGTGACCGCCGAAGTTGTTGCCCTCGGCTGCCGGAATGGGATTGTTGACGTTCGGCAGGCCGAAAATTTCTTCCATCGTTTTAAGGTCGGAAGAATGGCTCATCACGACGCTGCTGGCGTAAGCGTTCCCCTTGGCCAGCGGCGAGATGACGGCCAACATTAAAGTGCGGGTTGCGTCGTCGCCCCCTTCAGTTTCGTCCCACCAGATGATAATGACGCCGTTATGTTGGTAAGCCTGCGAAGCCATGATCTGCGGAATCACTAGCGAGAGGAAATTGTCGCCTTGGGCAATGTTCGCCGCGTCGCCGGTGTAATGCGTGCCCTGATAAGTGAACCCGCCGGTCAACGTGCTGTGCGCGTCGTTGAATTGGTCGGGTGTGATCCAGTTATAACGTCCCACCGAGTTGTGGTTGATGTCGTCAAACAATTGCGCGAGCGGATAAACATTTTGAACCAGGGTATCCGTGAAGAATGCCATCGGGTTGTGTTTAGGGGCATAATTGTATTGCGTAGAGCCGTTATACGCATTGACCGGCCCATTGCTTCCCGACGCGCTGTGGAGTGGGCTGGCGGCCAATTCAACGTCTTCCTGATAATTCTTCCATGAAATGTGCGCCCCGTTCAATTGCGCGGTTAAATGCGGAACGCCGAAGATATTGCCATTGGTGAAGTTCGGATCGGCGTCGGTGTGAACGCCAAAATCCGTTCCCCCTTCCGCCCAAACATAATTCGGCTCGGATGGATGGACGCCGGTGCCCGCGTTGTAATACGCTGTGGCGAACGAAACTTGTGCCGCGTTCGGATTTCCTGGCGTAATGAGGCTATTCATGTATGGCGCGGCGGGGTTGCCGAAAATTTGCTGCGGACTCGTTTGCGTGGGCGGTTGCGTGAAGTTGTGATTCTCCATCGCAATCACGAACACAGTACGGATTTCTTGCTGCGGATTTGCCGGAGATGTTTGCGCCGCAAACAACACTCCAGCTGCCACGCCAGCGAGTAGTGCGGTTCTGCGCCGGAGCTTTCCCAGGAGATAACCGGGAAATTCGGCCGCGTTGTTTGTGTGGTTGTTGTCATTTGATCCATTGATGTGGAGTTGTGTTTTCATAGTTATTTTCAGATTGTTTTTCGACGCCGGCACTCAAGCACGCCTGTCCGGATCAAGTAAACGTGACAATTGTAAGAATCCGGTTACGAACATCACGGTTGGGTGGCGGCTGTGTTACAGGCCCCCAAAGTGTGTTTGAAAAATGCCCGCTCACGTTCGGTCGGGCGAATTTTGAAGGGCGTCCGCCGCGGCGGACGCTGAGATAGCGATCTCTTTGTGTATGGGATTTACCAGACAACCACGGATGACACGGATAAATCAAATGACGAAATCCGAATGTCGAATGACAAATTAATGACGAAGCAACCGGCTTTGCAAAGGCTTCCGCCTGGCGCGCGAATCAACACGAATTGGAAAGAGCAGAAGACCACGGATTACGCGGACGACACGGATGCCAAGGGTTTTTAGGGCGCGAACTCTGTCAAACCTCTGTGTCAGACGCAAAGTCTAGGTGGATCGGATTGTCCCCAAGCCGATGGCGGGTACGATCAACGCGTTGGGGACAACGCGTTCCACCTCGCTATCTCTCAGAAAATTTAAGGCGGCAGGCTCGCCACGGCGAGTGCGTTCTGTTGCGGGCAGCCGCCTCCGCGAACGCCACGGCGTGCCAAGGAGTTCCCCCCGCCGGCGCCCCAGCCAGGATGGCTGTGCGACCCGCGCCTCAAATTCCGGCACTGGTGGCCTAAAAATGCGGCAGCCGGCCTTAGAATGAAGCCCTGCCAGTGCAATCTTTAATGATATTAACTATCTATTCTGCAAAACGCCGTGGCCTTGTAAATGCCTACGGATTTAACGGTAAGGAGGGCAAACCTTCGTTAATAATGAGCGTTTCTCGAAACTTGGCATGGATACTGATAACAGCGGTCATGCTGGTCCCCCCAGACGCCAAACATGCGTTCACTGGAAGGACTTCAACTCACATCTGAAGACTCCACTCAGACTGACATGAGCGTTTCAGGAAGATCCGTCGCAACGCGAATCCTGGTCTTGGAAGAGCATCCGCTGCTTCGCGACGGAATGACGGATTTCCTGAATGCTCAGTTGGATATGATGGTCTGCGGCGAGGCCGACAACATTCGCGATGCACGTAATGAGATCGCGAAATCAAAGCCTCAGTTGCTGGTCACAGCTTTGCGCCTCGGCACCGGCGACAGCTTGGAATTTGTTAAGGCGCTCAAGGCTGAGAAACCCGGTTTGCTGATTCTTGTCTATTCTGCCTTTGAGGAAGCAATCTTCGCGGAGCGCACTCTTCGCGCCGGCGCAGACGGTTACGTGATGAAAACAGCGCCAAAAGAAGAATTCCTGGCTGCCATTCGCGATGTTCTCAGCGGAAACATTTACGTCAGCCGCAACGTGGCGATGCGTGCGTTTAAAAAATCGTTGGAATCGCGACCAGAACAACGTGCGGCGCCTTCTGCTAGTGGCATTGAAAAGCTGTCCGATCGCGAGATGCACATTTTTAATTTGTTAGGCTCCGGGCTCGGCAATACCCAAATCGCGCATTCACTTAGTCTCAGTGTTAAAACGATTGAGAGCCATCGCGAAAATATTAAACGCAAGCTCGACCTTAGTTGCAGCCGCGATCTTAGCGCCTGCGCCAAAAAATACGTGGAGGAAACTTTCTTGCCAGCGGCAAAAGGCGCATTCGCCATAAGAGGCAAAAAGAAGGTCGTCCGCTTCCCGGCCGCGTAAGGGCGTAACCCCGAATCCGCCTTCGCACAGCTACGGCGTGACGAGTGGTTGATAGCGGATCGGCGTTAAAGGATTGAGTTGAGTCTTCTCTTTTTTTCTGCCCACGAAATGACACCAAAAAAAAGGAGGATTGATTATAAGGAGGAAAGCTACGCGATCATCGGCGGCTTTTTGAGGTCTATAAGGACAAAGGCTGTGGTTTCCATGAGCCGATCTATGATAATGTAGAAAAATGTCAGCGGAAACAAACCATCGTTCCTACGAAACAGTCTGGACCCTGCAACGTGTTATCAGCGTGGCCGCAAGTTTGGTGATGATCTCGGCACTCGGGACTGTCAGCTACCAAATTGGCGACCTTCTGCCCGTAGCCACTGCAACAACTCCTCCTCCCGTGAATGCCAACGCGCCCGCACCTGCGTCCGCGCCGGCTGTGACGGACGCACCACTGGCGTGGACTGACTTGCCGCCCGAAGTCGCGCTCGCACCGCTGAAGGATGTAAACGGCGCATCTTTCAAACTGGCCGACTTCTTTGGCAAGGTGGTGGTGGTTAACTTTTGGGCAACCTGGTGCGGACCGTGCCGACGAGAAATTCCTGAGCTCGTGAACCTGCATAAGGAGTTTCAATCCCGTGGAGTGGAAGTGATCGGACTCACAAGCGAGGATCCGGGCGCGTCGGCTGAAAAAGTCCGCAAATTCATACAAGACTTTCAAATTGATTATCGGATTGGCTGGGCCACTGGCCAGGTTTCTGCGCCTCTGATGCAGGGACACACCGCAATTCCGCAAATTTTCGTTATCTCACCCGACGCTCGAATCTTGAAACGCTTCGTCGGTTTCAGCCCCGCTTACACGTCAGAACTAGAGCAGGTGCTTAAGGACGCGCTGAAGTAAAAAGAAGCAGGTCTTGGCAGGGGGAAATTGGCAGGTTGGAAGCCTGATCGTGTCGAGGGAACAGGACCTGCCGATCTTCGTCTTTGAAATTTTCGCGTCTTTTAGTGTGTTTCGTGGGCAAATAAGATCTTAACCGCCCGGCTCGCAGATTCCTCATTCCACATTCGGTTCTAAGTTCGTGTCTATTCGTGTTAATTCGTGGTTAACGGCGATGAAGGCTCTCACCTAAGGGAATTTTTTCACCCGAAGAGCAGCTAGTTCTTCACCCGTATTCACATAATCCCCTAGGGAGTTTCTGAGCACAAGATCAGGGGGCATCCCCTACCTGAAAACGGATATTTTTGCGAACTTCGCCGCGGCGTTCCCGGAGTAGAAGGTGGAACGGCTATGCTAACGAGATCAGCGCCTACGACTATCAACGCTTCCTTCTCTTACGCCACCAGACTCGTCTCTTTCGACTTTTTCTCACAGGGATCAATCCGCAGTTCGCGCGGCACCGCGGCTGTGGCCGAACGTAGAGCCGCAGTCGCGGCCACCTGTGCAATCACGCCTAGCTAATCCGTGACGAGTCCCTTTCCCCCGATTCCCCCGACCCCCGTTCTCCCCAGAACACATTTTCTTATACCCGACCGCCAGTCCCCCCGGACCACGGCGACACGTTCACTTTCACCGGCACTGAACTTAGCATTGGAAGCAGCCTGTAGGCAGTGTGACATTGACCAGCGCTTGGTGGAGCGGCGACAGCCCGAGCGGCAAGTTCTCAGTATGCTATTACATCGAGCGTAGTGAAAGGGGCAGGCGCGCGCCATAGTAAGTAACGCCAGACACAATTCGAGTTGTAGAGAGAAGAACAGCGCTGGGGGTAATAAACTCCCGGCGCTTTCTTTTTTCGTAACTCAGCCTTCCAGGCTGACGCGTCGCTCACGCTTCCAGAGCGTTCCTTCGGAACAGGCAGGGATGCCAGATCGACGAGACAGGCACGATGTCTGTGTTACATCCGTTTGTTTGGGCTTTGTTGTAGGGCCGGTTGTGTCGCTCGCGCTGTGGAGTCGGCTGTCCCCAGCAGAGTTTCTGGAGTTGATGCGCTGAGGACAGCGCACGCTACAGCATCTTTACATCGAACACGCGCGTTCCTCACGCCCTCGGCACAAGGGCGACTGGCGCAGATCCTAATCCACGTGCCCCAGTCCTTCGCGAGAATGGCTGAATATTTAAGCGCGGCGCTCTGGATTATTCGTGCTGCTTTACGAAATTCCCGTTCGGATCGACTTCAAATAGCGAGTCTTTACCGTTTGCTTTCACGGATACCTCGTAATTCCACTTACCATCGGGATCGTCTTCCCTGAACACCTTGACGATCTGTCCGCCTGCTGCCTTTTCGTTAACTGTCTTTTGGACGGATGCGGGGAGCGCCTTTAGGTCGACCTTTTCGCCTGGATGTTTTCCAGGTTCAGCCGCCGCGCCTAAAGTAAGTCCGACGCCGATTCCGATCGCCAGGAGTGTTTTCGCCGTTTTCATAGTTTTTCACGCTACGGCCTAGCTAAAGGATCGTCCAAAATTTTACTATTACATTAGCGTAATTGAACGATTAGCGCCTCTCGGGGATCTAACCTTGGACGCGCAAATCGGGTTTAGTTTTCCCCGCAAAAACTTTCTGCTTGCCAAATATTACAAACTTGTAATGATGCAGTATTCCTTCAGGTAGGTTAGGCCCGCGTTAACCGCGGTTTCAATGAAGTGGATGAAGTGGAATGCCGCAGCCCGGTGGAGCGGGCTGCGGCTGCTCTTCCCAACCTGCGTAGACGCTGTGCTTAGCGGACAATAACTCGCCGCTCAACTCTCCGCCGCGATCGGGCAGTCGAACTTAACGGGCTGACAAGAAACATCCAGCGGCTTTCTTGGCGCACGCGTGGAAGTCTCAATAGTGCTTGTTCGTGACTCTGCTGTAGAGTCCGCTGTCCCCAGCGGATATCTGCACGCCACGTGGTGCGCGTTCGAAAAGCGCTGCGCTGAGGACAGCGCACGCTACAGGAACGCTGCACACTGATCCCTGTGCGCGTCCTTAACTTTCTTTTTTTGTAAAGCGACGAACGCCCTTCTGTTCGTCGTGGTGGATCGGCTTCTCCTGAAGACGATGACCCAAGATTCGCGGTACGCGCAAATATACAGCCGCGAAGCCGCATTTCTTTGCCAACGCGTTGAGGACAACGCATTCCACCGGCAGCGGCGTGCGGGCGAATCCATTGTCTGTGTAATCCCTGGTCTGCCTCTGACCCGGTTCAACTATTCAATTATTCAATGATTTAACGGCGGCGAAGCAATTCGTGTTCATTCGTGTGTATTCGTGGTTAACATTCGCCGATGGCTGCGGCTGACGACCGGCGAATGACCCGTGCGACGGGCGTGGTGGGGATTGCCATTTTGTCAAGCCGCCTGCTCGGTCTTGTGCGCGAGATGGTGTTTGCCGGGCTGTTCGGCGCCGGAAGAAACCTTGATGCGTTTCTCATGGCGTTTCGGCTCCCGAATTTATTGCGCGATCTCTTCGCCGAAGGAGCACTTTCGACGGCGTTCATCACAACGTTCTCGAAGAAGATCGCGGTTGAAGGCGATCAATCGGCGTGGCGTCTGGCGAACAAGGTCGCCACGCTCACGGCCGTGTTCATGAGCGTGATCACGTTGCTCGGCATCGTTTTCGCGCCGCAACTGGTGGATCTGTTGACGTGGGGGAGTTGGTCGGCGGACAAAACCGAGCTCACGATTTTGCTGACCCGGATCATGTGGCCGTTCATGCTGATGGTCTCGCTCGCAGCCTTGGTGATGGGAATCCTGAACGCGAAATATGTGTTCGGTCCGCCGGCCATGGCGTCGAGTTATTTCAATCTCGGCTCGATCATCGGAGGGGTTGCGATCGGTTACTGGATCGATCCGCATTTCGGCTCGCGCTCGCTCATCGGCTTGGCGATCGGCACGTTGGTCGGTGGCGCGTGGCAATTGATCGGACAATTTCCGTCGTTGTGGAAAGTCGGTTACAGATTTCACCTCGATTTTCATTGGCGCGACGAAGGCGTTCGCACCGTGCTGACCTTAATGGGACCGGCGGTCATCGCCGCGAGCGCGGTGCAGGTGAACGTGCTGATCAACAGCGGATTTGCGGCCAGTCTCGGCAACGGCCCGGTGAGCTGGCTCAACATTGCATTTCGTCTGATGCAATTACCGCTGGGAATTTTCGGCGTAGCCATCGGCACTGTGACATTGCCGCTGGTGTCGAAGAGCGCCGCGCTCGGAAACACGGCTGAGTTTCGTGCAACGCTCGCGCGCGGGATGCGGCTCGCTTTCTTGTTGACGGTTCCGTCGGCGATTGGCCTGGCGATGCTGGCTTCACCGATCATCAGCGTGATCTATCAACACGGACGTTTCACGGCGGAGATGACCAGGCAAACTGCGGGCGCGCTGCAATATTACGCGGTCGGTCTTGTGGCGTATGCGGCGTTGAAAGTGTTGACGCCGGCATTTTACGCCGTTGGCAAACGCAACACGCCAATGGTAGTGAGCTTTCTCGCGATCGGTGCGAATCTGTTTCTCAACTGGCTGTTCACGTTCCGGCTTGGATGGGGACACCGCGGCCTTGCGTTTTCGACGGGCCTCGTTGCCACCATCAACTTTCTTTTGCTCTACACCCTGATGCGACGGCACACGCGCCGGCTTGAAACGCGCCAGATGTTGATCGCGTTGGGAAAAATTTGTGTCGCCGGTGCGCTGTTGGCGTTGATCTGTTGGGCTGCGAATTACCTCTGGCTCGATGGGTGGTCGGACATGCGATTCTTCCAAAAGGTAGCAATACTGCTCGCCACGATTGCAGTTGCGGGAGCCGGATTTTTTGGCGCGGCGTTCCTTCTGCGCATCAGCGAGGTGCAAGACATCATAGATGTGTTCCGGCGAAAACTCAGGTAGGGTGGTTCACGTGAACCGCGCGAATGCTGTAGCGTGCGCTGTCCTCAGCGCATTTAGCTTGCGGCGCGCAGATCCGCTGGGGACAGCGGACACTACAACAAAGGCGATTACCCCATCGCTTGGTCGAGATCCTCGATTAGGTCGTCGGCGTTTTCGAGGCCGATGGACACGCGCAACAAGCCTTTGGGCGACGTTGTGCCGGGCCCTTCGATGGACGCGCGGTGCTCGATCAAACTTTCCACGCCACCCAAGCTTGTCGCGCGGATGAAGATTTTCGTTTTCGCGGCCACCGACATCGCCGCGTCGGAGCCATCTTTCACTTCGAGCGACAGCATCCCGCCGAACTCCGACATCTGTCCGGCCGCGATCTCGTGGGCCGGGTGCGATTGCAAACCGGGATAATGCACGCGCGCGACTTTTGGGTGTTGCGCGAGGAACTCCGCAATTTTCATTGCGTTTCCCGAGTGCGCGCGCATGCGCCACGGTAATGTGCGCATCCCGCGCAGGATCAGCCAGCAATCGAAAGGCGAGGGGACCGCGCCGCCCTCGTATTGGATACCGCGGATTCGTTGGAAAAATTCATCATCCTTTTTGGTAACGACAATTCCTCCGAGAACATCGCAATGCCCGCCGAAATATTTCGTTGTTGAATGAAGGATTAGATCGGCGCCGAGATCGAATGGTCTTTGCAGCACCGGCGCCCAGGTGTTGTCGCAAACGAAAATCGTTCCGGCGTCGTGTGCGATTTCAGCGAGCGCGGCGAGATCGACAACTTTCAGCAGCGGATTGGACGGCGTTTCGGCCCAGGCCAGTTTTGTATTTGGCCGCAGCGCTTTCTTCACCGCGGCGAGGTCGCTCATGTCCACGAAATCTGCTTCCAGTCCCCAGCGCACAAAAATTTCGCGGATCAATCGTGACGTGCCGTAGTACGCGTCGATGTGCGCGAGGACATGATCGCCGGGTGATAATGCCTGCAAAATCGACATGGCTGCGCCGGTTCCAGAGGCGAAAGCTGCGGCTGCTTCGCCGCCTTCGAGCATGCTCACGCCGCGTTCAAGCGTTTTCCGATTTGGATTGTCGTTACGCGAGTACATGAACCCGCGCGAGTAAGTGCCCTCGATGTCGCGCTCGAACGTGGTGGACAGATAAATCGGGGCGGCGACGGCCCCGGTTGCCGGATCCACCTCGTGTCCTGCATGAACGGCTACAGTTTCGATTTTCATTTGCGGACATTAGCCAGGTTCACGCGGCCTTGTCGATCTTTGGAGTGTAGCGTCCGATGTCATGGTAGCGCATGCGGCTCGCGTGCTGGTGAGCGCGTCTCGCGATCGCGAAATTTTTCAAGTGCCTAAACACACTGGTTAATCGCAGTTCCGGAAAAGATCGTTTCGGCGAGCCGCCGAAACCAGGACGCGAGCCGCGTGCGCTCCCCAGACCTGTGAATGTCGCCGCACTCCAAAGTTTCGCAGTTGACGACGCCTCGTGCTCAGCGCAAATAGCAGCTTCCCATGGACGACCAGAGTTGCGCAGATGCAGCGGCACACACGATTTACGATGACGCAGTTTTCCGGATGGCTTGCGAGCAGTTTCGCGTCATCGCTGATTATCTGAACATCGATAAAAGCGATCGCGAATGGGCGACGTACCCCAAACGCGCGATCGCCGTGACGCTGCCTGTGCACATGGACGACGGGAGCACCAGAGCTTTCCAGGGTTATCGCGTCCAACATCATATCGCGCTGGGGCCAACCAAGGGCGGCACGCGGTTCGCCCTTTCGCTTTCCATGGGCGAAACGGCAGCACTCGCGATGTGGATGAGTTGGAAATGCGCCTTGGCGCAGTTGCCTTACGGTGGCGCGAAGGGCGGCGTAGCTGTTGATCCTACGAAACTATCGCGGAGAGAACTCGAGTCCGTGTCGCGCCGTTACATGCAGGAAATGATTCCGTTCGTCGGTCCGCACACCGACATCATGGGCCCGGACATGGGCACCAATGAACAGATCATGGCGTGGTTCATGGACACGTACTCGGTTTATATGGGCTACGCTGTGAATGAAATCGTCACCGGCAAGCCGGTCGCCATCGGTGGGACCGAAGGCCGGCGTGAAGCGACTGGCCGCGGCGTGGTGTATCTCGTCGAGCGCGCCATGAACATGCTAAAGATGGATCCGGAAAAATGCACCGCGATCGTGCAAGGATTCGGCAACGTAGGTTCCGTCGCAGCTTTGTCGCTGGCTTACAAGAGCGGCGTCAAAGTCGTCGGAATCAGCGATCACACCGCTGCGATTTACAATCCGAAAGGGATCGATGTTAAAGCAGCCGAGCAGCACATGATCAAGAAAGGGAACCTGCGGGCGTTCGCTCAAGATGATCATGTTAACCCTAACGAGTTTCTCACATTGCCCTGCGATATTCTTGCTCCGTGCGCGGTTGATCGCGTGATTACCGCGAAAAACGCGGGTCAACTCAAGTGCCGCATCCTTGCCGAAGGTGCGAACGGTCCGACCACGCCCGATGCGGATCTGCTTCTCGACGAACGCTGGGACGAAGTCTTCGTGATCCCGGACATTCTCTGCAACGCTGGCGGCGTAATCGTTTCATACTTCGAGTGGGTGCAAGGTCTGCAGGCGTTTCTGTGGTCGGAGTCAGAAGTGACCGACAAACTTTTCCGCATCCTCGAGCATTCGTTTGTGCAGGTAATCCGACGCGCGAAAGACCACAGGGTGTCACATCGCACAGCCGCAATGGCGATCGGCGTTGAGCGTGTCATCAAGGCCAAACAAGTGCGCGGCTTGTTCCCATGAGCGGCGCGACGACCCGCGGCCGTTCAAAACTACTGTAGGGCGTCTGTGTCAGACGCCGCACGTTGGCGTTTCACAGAAACGCCCTACAATTGCACGCCTCCCTACGATGAAGTTTTCGCACGCAGAAGAAGACCGTGATGGTCGGCATCTCGATGTTCTTACTGACGAAGAGGACGGCCTTCGCATCATTGTGTCGCGTCTTGGTGCCGAACTGATCAGCATGGCGCGAATCAATGAAGCCGGCGAGTGGATTGGCTTTCTTTACCGGGACAACGATGTGACGGCGCCGTCTGAAGGCTGGGCAAATCACGCCACGGTCATGGGTTATTATCTTCATCGGCTTAAGAATGGCAGCAGTCTCTATCGCGGCCACGAGATCAAGGGGGGCACCCACGGTTTTCTTCGCGCGAAAACATGGCATCTCGCAGGATCCTTTACGAACGAGAGCGGCGGTTCGCTGAGATACCGAATCACGCCGGATGATTTTTCAGTAATCGACTATCCGCTGAAGGTGAGTGTGGATCTCACTTATCAGATTGGCGCTAACGGCGTGGGGGTATTCTTCGAGTTTCGGAACGATGAACCGGAATTGACCGCACACGTGTCGTTCGGATTGCATCCGGGCTTCGGTGCGACTTCTTTCGAGACCTTTCATCTGCAAATGCCGCGCGGATTGTACCGACGCTATTTTTCGCCTGACAATTTCTTGTCGGGCGAAACGCGCGAGATTGAATTTCGCGGTGGCGAAATGCCGTTTTCAAGAGACGAGTTACCCCGCTCGGTGATTCTCGAACTAGCGGATGTACCGCGACGACTGTTTTCCTATGTTGATCCACCAAGCGGTCGCTGGGTGACTCTGGACCTGACCGGTGTGCCGTACGTGACGTTGTGGTCGGACGGTGGGCCATTTCTCTGCGTCGAGCCGTGCTGGGGATTGACCGATCATCACCAGCAGCGCGCGTTCGAGAAGAAACAAGGGATTCAAACCATTTCTCCCGGCGACGAATTGCGCGCCTCGTTTACCGTGCTCCCCCAATTTGCTTCGTCCGATTAGCTTTTTTGGGGTGACGTTGTACGGCGTCTGTGTCAGACGCCGCCGGAATGGCGTTTCATAGAAACGCCCTACAACGCAAGCGATGTCGCTGCCGCCTCCAATCAGAGGACAAAGGGAATGATGCGTTTTGCGCGTTGTTGATAGGCCCTGTATCGCTCGGGGAATTGTTGGAGCATCAGTTCTTCTTCGCGGCCCAATTTAATCCAGAAACTCGCAAACATTAGGAGTGCGCCTGCAAACCCGGACAAGTATCCTTGCGCGAGCGCGGAGGCACAGAACATGGTGAGTATGCCGGTATAGATCGGATGGCGCACGAACCGGTACGGTCCGCGCTCCACGAGTTCATGTTCTTCTTTTAGTGTCACCACACCGCTCCAATTCCGCCCGAGAGTAACTCTGGCCCAAATCGCGAAGGCCAAACCGATGACGCACAAGACTGCAGCCGCCCATGCGTTCAGCGCTACATGGGGAAGGATGCGGATGTTAAGCGGATACGGCAATCGCCGGCCATAGAGTTGCAGGAAGCAAGCGATCGCTAACAACACCCAGTAGCGCAGCCGTTGCGCCCGGGTCTCACGATACACCGTGCGTTTGGTCGATAGTGCAGCGATTACCCAGACTGCAACAAATACCAACCAGCAACCGCTGATGATATCGACGCCTAACGAATACGTCTGCACGAGTAATAGTTTACCTGAAAATCATCGTGTCGACCTGTCCGCCGTTTCCTTGGCGAAGGCGGATTCGTGGTTGAATGTCCCGGTTATGGCTGCTTCTGCTTCGCTTCGGGCTCTTCTCGACCAGGCAATTGATTACGCGGGGATGTTTCCGCCTTGCGCCCTGGCGCTCGAGCCCGCATTGCGGAACCAGGCGAGCTATGTGCGTTCATCCGGAGCATGGATGCTCAACGGATTCGTTCTGCCCGTCGGACAATTCAACGCCACAACAAAATTTATTTCACAGTTCGATCCTTCGCATCCGTTCCGCATCGCCGCGCTCGGACCGAAGACCGCGAATCCGGAGGGCTTTCTTGACGCGCTGGAGAATGCAGGTGCCGCGATTCGTTCATTCTCGAGATCCGATGTCCACCTCATCTCGGTCAGTCATCTTGAAATGTTCTTACCGGACGATGTGGATTCTGCGTCTCTCAAAAAGGCGAGCGCGATTATGGGTGAGTTGCCGGTGTTTTGGGAAGCGCCGCCTGAGAAAGCGGATCAAACCATTGCATTGATTGCTGGGCACAACTCCGAGGAAGCCACGGCGACGTTCGGTTACAAATTGCGAACCGGCGGCGTGACGGCTGATGCATTTCCAACTTCGGCGCAGATCGCATGCGCGCTGGTAGCGGCTGCGACCCATCAGCTTCCGATCAAGTTTACGGCTGGGCTGCATCATCCAATCCGGCAATTGCGAGACGAAGTGAAAACGAAGATGCACGGATTTCTCAACGTGCTGGGAGCCGCAGTCCTTGCGGCGGAACATCAATGGGAGGCCGATCAAGCCACGACGATGCTCGAGGACGAAGACCCACGCTGGTTTTCCTTCACCGACGATTTCTTCGCGTGGCGCGACTGGAAAATCGACACGGAACATCTGCAATCCCGGCGCAAGTTCGTGAAGTCTTTCGGCAGTTGCAGCTTTGATAAGCCGCGCGACGATTTGCGCTCGTTGGATTTGTTGTAGGGTAGGGACGCCACGCTGCGCCGTCCCTACCATTTATGTCGCTCAAATCGTTCATCGAAGTTTCACCGGATTCCCATTTTCCATTGGAGAATCTTCCCTTCGGCGTTTTCCAACCACGACAAGGCAAACCGCGTGTGGGCGTTGCGATTGGAGATTTGATTATTGATCTCTCTGCGTTGGAAGAACTCGGTCACTTTCGCTCACCGGAATTTCAGAACAGAAAAATATTCTCTGAGGATTCGCTAAATCCATTTCTGGCGGTCGGGCGATCGGCCTGGCGGAAGACGCGCGACATTCTGCAACAGCTGCTCTCGGCGGATACACCCACGTTGCGCGATGATGCGCGTCTGCGCGAAAGAGTTTTTCACCCGCAAAAGGATGTGACGATGAAACTTCCGGCGCGCATCGGCAATTACACCGATTTCTATTCGTCGTATTATCACGCGCATAACGTTGGCACGATGTTGCGCGGTGCTGAGAACGCCCTAATGCCTAACTGGAAATGGTTGCCAGTCGCATATCACGGACGCGCCAGTTCGATCGTCGTCAACGGCACGGATGTGCGCCGGCCGAGCGGACAAACCAAAGCGCCGGACGCAGCGGCGCCGACATTCGGCCCGAGCAAGAGCTTCGATTTCGAATTGGAAATGGCGTTTCTCATCGGACCGGGAAACTCGTTAGGCGAGCCGGTGTCGATCGATCGCGCCGCCGATCACATTTTCGGGCTGGTCCTGATAAACGACTGGAGCGCGCGCGACATTCAGGCGTGGGAATACCAGCCGCTGGGCCCTTTCCTGGCGAAGAATTTCGCGACGAGCATTTCGCCATGGGTGGTGACGCTCGACGCGCTGGAAGCATTCAGGAAACCCCTACCGCCACAGGATCCCGATCCGCTTCCGTATTTGCGCGCAAAAAACGATTTCACATTCGACATCCAGCTTGAAGCGCAGCTCCAAACGTCATCGACGAACGCGCCGCATGTCATCACGCGTACGAACTTCGAAAACCTTTACTGGAGCATCTCTCAACAGCTCGCCCATCACACGATCAACGGCTGCAACCTTGAACCTGGCGATTTACTCGCAAGCGGCACCATCAGTGGAGTAACTGAAGAATCGCGCGGCTGCATGCTGGAGTTGACCTGGCGCGGAGCGAATCCCATGACACTGCCGAACGGCGAAACACGCAAATGGCTAGAAGACGGCGATCGCCTAACGATCACCGGCTGGTGTCAGGGGGATGGTTACCGTGTTGGTTTCGGCGAAGTGAGCGGGCGTATTTTGCCGGCGTTGTAATTTCGACGGCGAACGTTGTTCGAATCTGAATGCGACCGAGCGAAGGTGGATCGGCTTGTCCTCAAGACGATGGGTCTTGATTCGCCGAAGGCGCAGATATCCCGCGGCAAAGCCGCGTGTCTTAGCCAACGCGTTGAGGACAACGCGTTCCACCTCAGCACTACTTGCTGCCAGGTTTAACGGCGGGAATCTTGGCGAGATCTGGTGGGAGATTGTCTGCAGGGAACGTCTCGACATTCATTTCGATTAAGCCCACGAATGGGCAGCCAAAGTCGGGTTTGGCTGCGCCGCTTCGATCCACAATCACGCCGACTGCCGAGACGACGCCGCCATGCGCGTGCACGATATCGAGCGTCTCCTGCACGCGGCCACCGCGCGTGACGACGTCTTCGACCACAATGAATTTCTCGTGGGGCGAAATTTGAAAACCGCGGCGCAAAACGAGTTTGCCTTCCTCTTTCTCCACAAAAATATGGCGTTTGCCTAACGAGCGGCCGACCTCCTGCCCGACAATGATTCCGCCGAGGGCGGGGGAGATAACTGCGTCGCAATCAAACTGGCGCACTTTATCGGCAAGCCATCCACACACCTTTGCGGCGATGTCGGTATGTTCAAGAAGCAGTGCGCATTGGAAATACTCGCGGCTGTGCAGACCCGAGCGCAAAACAAAGTGGCCGTCCAACAGCGCACCGGTTTTGCGGAATAAGGCAAGGAGATCGTCGCTCATCTGGGGAGCGCACGCCGCTGGCGTGCTGTTTTCGGTGGCCCGCCGAAAACCAGTAACCGTGGCATGAACCATGTGAAGGGGAGAGAAGAAATGATCGCGCGACGTATCCATGAAGAACCGTTCGACGAGCCGTCGAACGGAGCACGCCAGCGGCGTGCTCTCCCCAGAAGCGGAATCCTACCCAGATGTATCATAGGCGGTTTGGTCGGTTTCGGCTGCGGCGGCAATTACCTCGATTTCTACATTGGCTCCTTTCGGCAAAGCGGAAACCTGGACGGTGGACCTTGCCGGAGGATCTTGTTTGAAATACGAGCCGTATATCTCGTTTACCGTCTGAAAATCGCCGAGGTTCGTTAGGAAAATGGTTGTCTTCACGATGTGATCGAAAGTAAGGCTTTCGACTCGTAAAAGGGCCGCGATGTTGTCGAGCACTCGCCGCGTCTGCGTCGCAATGTCGCCGGAAACGATCTCGCCAGACTTCGGGTCGAGCGGAATTTGGCCGCTGCAAAACAGGAAGCGTCCGCTACGCATCGCTTGCGAATAAGGGCCGATTGCCGCCGGCGCTTCGCTAGTGAAAATGGGCTTCTTCATGTGGCCGATTGTAACTGGAAAGCACAATCCAACAATTAGAGATTCCTCCAAGCTGCGCCAAACGCTACGGCTTGGCCGGTGGCAAGCGGAACGCTTGCCCTACAATCGGATTGTTGCATAGTGAAAACCCCACGGCGCTACACGATAGGCGCGAGTCACGGCTGGGTAGCTCAGTTGGCAGAGCAGTGGACTGAAAATCCACGTGTCGGCGGTTCGATTCCGCCCCCAGCCATCCTATAAATGAAGTACGATTGGAAAGAGGCGGGCGAAGAATGGTCGCAACCGTGGGGCAGCTCTGCTGCGCAATGGGCCGGCACAATTTTCCCGAGGATTCGCGAGTGTCTACCGGCGGGAACAATTTTGGAAATTGCGCCCGGATTCGGGCGGTGGACACGTTATTTGAAGGACTATTGCAACGAGTTGTGGGCCGTTGATAAATCCGACGACTGTATCGAAGCGTGCCGGCAGCGTTTTGCCAGTGTTTCGCATGTCCGCTGCGTCCTGAATGATGGCCGCTCGTTGTCTATGATTCCCGACTCCTCAGTGGATTTTGTTTTCAGTTTCGATTCGTTTGTGCATCCGGACGGGGACGTCGTCGAAGAGTACCTGCGTCAACTTGGAACCAAGCTGAAAATTGGCGGCAAAGGTTTCATTCATCATTCGAACTTTGGTGAATACGTCAAT
>DASXHS010000017.1:0-51774 GCA_036488345.1 Candidatus Udaeobacter sp. | reverse complement strand
GACTTGAAGCTCTCGTTTTGCAAAAGCGAACTTGGAGGCAACACCCGTGCCATCGCTCGCCCATGCTCGTACGCTTTCGGCGACACACCTCCTGGCCCGGTGCCAAAAAACCGGTTGAGGAATTCACCACGCTTTTCGATAAAGTCGGGATCTCTATCGCGCTCGCCGGGCTCGTCGCCAAGCGTGCCGGCGGGCTCCAGCTTTTCGCGACGCTGTGCATTAGCGATCGTGCTATACGACATTAGTAACACGCCTATGAGCATCAATGACGCTGAAAGAAGATATCTTTTTGGACTCAGGCATTTTGTTTTCATGCCCGTTCCTTCGGAAACCTTTGTTGTGCGTGGCAGACAAAATGCCGCGGCCTTGTTTTAGCCGCCTAACGAGGCTATACCGTGGGAGACAACGGTTGTTTACCCAACCTATCAGCGACGCACTTCGGAAGTAGAGCGTGGCAGCTACTGTTATGTATCGACACATGCTGACTCTGCGGGTCAGTGCGCCGCTTTGCTGTGCGTAATGGCGAAACAAAAAAGCCGTCACGTAATGGCGTGACGGCTTGCTTCGACAGTTGAGTTACTGTCGCCTAATAGAGGAAATAGCTTACCATTTACTAAACGACTACATGTGCCAGGAGCGCAAGCCCGAGGCAGGCAAGTACAAGCGCAGCTATGCTGAGCATCCTATCTGGATCGGTGACAGACATACTTGTTCCCTCGTTTGCTTCGTCCTCCAGTGCGGACCGAAAAGGTATTTCACGCCTCAGCTCCTGCGCTTCAGCGTCGTTTTGGATCGAATTGTTCATCTACCTGTTCCTTCGGAAAACGTGAGCCGGCGTGGCAAAAAGATTTCTGGATCCTTGGCGCCGAGCACCGGACACGATCGGGCAGACGGGACCAGGCGCGGAACGCTTCAGCAAAAAGTCAAGAAGCTGGATCGGCCAAAGAATTGCCTGACCAAAGAGAAGAGTAAAGAAACTATGGAGGCAAGTCCGCGTTGCTACGCTTTACTGCCGCTAAGTACTGTAGCCTACGTAAGCGCGGTATAGATGGCCGGCCAGGTCTGTTTCCGCTCTCACCAAACAGGTCTGGGTCTGCTCATTCCCGATGCGCTTTCCAGGCCAATAATATTCCAGCGATTGCCGGGTCTGGTTCCCGATGCGTGTCTCGAGTTTTGCCACTCGCGCCCCGGCGGGGTTGATGTCGAATTTCTCGAGTTTTTTGGCTACTCGTTCCCCAAGCGCGGTTTGGGCGTTGTTATACACATCCTTCGCCCCGGCCCGAGTGGCGGGTACTCGCTTTGGAAGCAGTTTGCGGATCTCGCCGGCTCTGCGCGCATGAATCGCACGCCGCTGCGTACGCTCTTGTGTATCAAGTTTGCTCTCGGGGCATGACACTTTTGCCGCTACGGGCTGAATCGACGGATCTCCCAACAGAACATACTCAACCATGGTCTTGTGGTCCAAAGCGTCTGCTGTGCCTCCATTCTCCAAGTAGTAGCACATATAGCCATGCTTAGATTCAACCAAAGCGCGCCCTATCGACGCATGTCTCAGGATCCACTTGAAGTAATCGCCGACAATATAATCAGCGAAGCGCATTGTGTCCCCACCAAACCAAGCTCTACCGGTGGCGCCTACGAAACCAAGCGCGCCCTTGCGCAGATAGGTGCTTGCCAGCGGCCACCTTTTATGACTCCTAACATGGCGGGCGTCGGGTGAAAAGATTTGTGCGCCCCAACAGCAGGTCGTGCCCACAACTGTGGCAGGTTTCAGGCGGGTCTTGAGAGTTGTGCTGGTGATCGCTCGCTTCCACGCCTTTTTTTCGTTGTTTTCGTTGGGGTCATGGCCCCAGAACGTCGCGTCCAGTCGATTGCCATGACACTTGATCAGGTGCAGTGGTGCCGAAAGTCGATTGCGGGCGGAGGTTAAAGCATCGCGGGTCGGAGGCGAAATGAGCAAGTCGGAGACGGGTTTGGAAATAAATTGCATGCATTCCTTGCCCGCGCCGGTAGACTCGGACGTGCAAATGGCGTACGTTTTCTCGTAAAAATCCGAGCTTGTCGGCTCCCAGCACGTAGCATTCTTAAGATAGTCGAGAAGCCAAGCCGGATCGGTGCGCTTACGGCTGCCTTTCATATCGGGGATCCGACCGATTACGCGATCCGGAACAAGGTACGAATCTATGTCCTGAGGATCAAAGGGCTTAGACGTCGCGTAAGGATTATCGGTCGGCAGCATTCTATCCCAGTCGGTTACGCCCGACCTCCAATAGAGGGTTGGGTTGGGAACCCTGAACATTGGCACGACGTCGTCGCCTCCGAAAAGCACGAGGTATTTCGGCTTAAGCCGTTCCCATAACTGGTCAATGGCTCGTTTGATTTTGACAGGGGTGACCTTGCCCGAGATAGACCTAACACGTGGCGCTTTCGGAAAATACTTATGCCACACCTCAAGCATTTCCGAAGAATCGTCCAGGGCCACGTGCACAGTCTGAATATCTCGCTTCTTGTCATCCGCCATGATCCATTCTTCAATTGCGGTTTTAATTTTCGTGAGCGAAGCTGGGTCGTATTTGTTTTTGAGGCTACGTTTCACAGTCACGCTTAATTTAACGGTTGCGTGTCTTGGTAGGGCTAACCGCTTTTTTTTCATAGATGCCTCCAGCTTCTAAAGAACGGCCAAAGAGGTCATTCCCGATCAGTAAAGCGTACTTAGGAAGTGCAGTGCAAGACAATTGCCTTGACGACCTTTGCGCGCTCGCTCGAAAATATTTCAATGAAGGTCAAAGGAGCTAAAATTATCCGGATCCAGAACATGATGCAGAGGAGAGTACAAAAGCTGACTGGCTTGGATCAGCTTTCCTATCGCAACTGGCAAATTTGAATGCGTGGCTTAACCTCGACAAAACTAGGGCTGGATTCGGTGCACCGACGCTCCACGCTGTGTTGATGAAAAAAAAAGCACCCAAGATTATCCGGATCGAGAAAATTATGCCTAAAAGAATCCAAAAACAGACCGGTCTGTATAAGCTTTCGCCTACTGAACTGGCAAATTTGAACGCATGGCTCAATCTCAACCTGGCAAAAGCCAGGGATGTGCTTCCCGTTTCGCTTCCGCCTCCAGCATTCTAAAAAACGGCCAAGGAGGTTATTCGCTAATCAGTAAAGGATGCTAATTAAAGACAATTTTCTTGACGAGGTTCGCACCGGCGCTAGACGCTATGATAATGACAAAAAAAGCAACTAAGAAAGCAAAGGGGTTTATCCTGATCGAGAAGATTATGCCTCAAGCATTACAAAAGCAGATCGGTCTGGACGAGTTGTCGGATAGCCAACTGGCAAATTTGAACGCGTGGCTCAACCTGCCAAGAACTAAGGCCGTGCTTGGTCCAGGGCATACTGAATAGGAGAAGTCTATGCCTCACTTGGCTGCGAGGGAGGCAACGATTTTTTCGAAGCGCGGGTCGCCACGGAGCGGACCCCGGAACGGCAGCAGCTTTAATTCGCCATAGGTAATTCTGCTCGGGCGAGGGATAGGTCTTTGTCGCCAACCCACGCGGCGATCATTGCCAAATATTTGACCATAGCGATGCCAACAATAGAATCTTTTTCCATCGGAAGAAGCTCAACTGCACGCTGGGCTACTCCCGCCTTATAGAAGAAGCGCCTTATCATATGGCTAGTTACTAAACAACTACATGGGCCAGAACCGTAAGCCCGAGGCAGGCAAGTACAAGCACAATGATGCTGAGCCTCCTACCTGGATCTCTGATAGACGTAATTGTTCCCTCGTTTGTCCAAAGTTCTTGTTTCCCTTTGATCCGTAAGTCAACATGACGCCATGATTACCCAAAAAAATATCTGGCTCCTAACAACGGTCACATTGGCTGTGATCGCCATTGTCTTTGGCGTCTGTGGGTGTAACACCGAGGTAGTGAGAAACCTAAAGTACGGGTGGCCGACTCCGACTGCTACTCCGCATGCTGGTAAAAACGCGTGGGGTCCAGGACATACTGAATAGGAGAAGTCTATGCCTCACTTGGGTGCGAGGGAGGCAACGATTTTTTCGAAGCGCGGGTCGCCACGGAGCGGATCCCAGAACGGCAGCAGTTTTAATTCGCCATAGGTAATTCTGCTCGGGGGAGGGATGGCGACAGCAAGCTGCTCGCATGCGAGGTCTTTGTCGCCAACCCACGCGGCGATCATTGCCAAATATTTGACCATAGCGATGCCAACAATAGGATCTTTTTCCATCGGAAGAAGCTCAACTGCACGCCGGCCTTCCCGCATCGCTTCCTCCTTCTGCCCGAGCCCAGCATCAATCAGACCCATCACACAAAGCGGCGGCCCATAGCTTTCGTGAGCTCGAATGATCTGCTGCTGAACCGCGCGCGCTGCGGTGAAGGCTGCGCGGGCTTCGGCATCAGCTTTCGTCATCCGAGCGATAAGGCCTTCCGTGAACGGCCTGCTGAAAGCAACGGCCTCATCGGTGAAGGCAGCGTTTTCATCTGCTGCGATCAGAGCATTTTTTGCGGCAGCGGCATCGCGTTCGGCCAGTGCGCAAAAAAGCCAATACTCAGCGACGTCTCGAGTAGCGGCGGGATTTCCGGCCCGAATTGAATCGACCATTTGATGCAACGGACGGGTATCAGCTTTCCAATAGAAATCCACGGCGGCGCGCTCAAGTTTGCTATCGAGATTATCTGGATCGATAGCCAAAGCGCGATCTAAGACCGATTTTTCCTCGGCGAAACGACGCAGATGACGATAACTGAATCCAATCTGCTGCAGTGTGAAATCGTTGCGAGGATCGAGATCAATGGCTCGCTCCAGGCTCCGCACAGCCTCTACTTGTTTGCCTTGACGACGCTCGATGTAACCTTTCAGCTCGAAAACACCGGCATCATTAGGCAAGGTTTTGCCGGCGACTTCCAATTCGGTCAGAGCGCCGTCATAATCAAGGTATCCACGATAAAGATGTCCGGCGCGCGCAAGGTGTGCTTCACCCGCATCCGGATGGAGACGGAATGCCGCCTCAATTGCCGCTTCAGCTAATGCGAGCCTCGCAGGGTTATGGTCATGACCGAGGAAGTAAAGGCGGTCGTGAATAGAAGCGAGTAGGCAATACGCTTTGAAAAATGATGGATCACGCGTCACAGCCTGGTCCAGAAGATCAGCAGCCTCTATCAAATTCGCTTTCACATTCCTCGCAAGAAGATGTTTAGCTCGAGCGTAAAGTTCGAAGGCGGTGACGTTATTTGTGGGGGCTTGCTCAATCGCAGTCTTTTCGCGCGCCGACAGGCTGGCCTGCAATTGCCGGGCAATTGAATTCGCGATCTCGCTTTGAATCGCGAATACATCAGCAAGGTCGCGGTCGTAACTCTGCCCCCAAAGCGTCCGATTGGTAGACACATCGATCAACTGGGCGTTGACGCGCACCCGATTACCCGCTCGTTGGACACTACCTTCCACTACACGCGCAACACCGAGTTGATGGCCGATCTTGTTCAGATCGCGCGCGGCTCTGCTCTCGTATTGCATCACGGAGGTGCGGTTGATCACTTTCAGATCGGCGAGGCTGGACAGGCGGGTTAAAATTTCATCCTGCACGCCGTCGGCGAAATAGACGTTCTCCGGATCGGGGCTCAGGTTTTCAAACGGAAGCACTGCAATGCTTTTGTCGGCTGCGGGATTCAAAGCCGAATTTTCGACTCGCGATCGATATGCGAGGAAAAGTGTAGATATTCCAAAAACGACAGCGGTCGCGACTGCGAGCGCGGCGCGCGTGCGTCGCACGCTGCGCACCTCCGGGGAGCAACGTTGCAGGCGCGCTGCTAGCTCGCGGGTGCCGGGCCGCGAGGCCGGTTCGAATGCCAGCATCGATTCAAGCAGTGATTTCAGGCGATGCGGGACATGCGCTCCTTTGAGTTGTTCGACGGGAAGCCGATTTGATTCTTGAGCGCGGTGGATCTCCGACAAGGTATGGCCGGCAAATGGCGTTTTTCCGGTAAGCGCGAACCAGAGCGTCTCGCCTAACGAGTAAATGTCTGAGCGCACGTCGAGCGAAGAGTGTTCAAATTGTTCGGGGCTGGCGAATGCAGGGGTGCCCACGAATCTGTCATGTGTCAGCGACTTCGAATCCGTTGCGGTGTGAAAAGCTTTGGCTAAACCAAAATCAATTATTTTTACCACCGGAATCCCGCTCTTTCGGAGCGCGCGTATTCTACTTCGCTTCGACCGGGCTTGATCGCTCCCCATCACTTCTGGGTCGTCCGCATTTATGAGCATCAGGTTTGCTGGCTTTAAATCGCGGTGGACTAACCCGTGTTTTTCTGCAGCGGCGAGAGCCGAGGTGACTTGCTGTGCAATTCCGATAGTCGAACGCGCATCAAGCGGACCGGCGCGGTGGACACGTTCATCGAGAGTCTCGCCATCGATTAATTCCATTGCGTAAAAGTATTGGCCTGTTTCAAGTCGCATTCCGAATTGGTAGACGGTGGCGATGTGTTCGTGGCGCAGTGCTGCGGCCGCGCGCGCTTCGCGGACAAAGCGTTCGCGGGCGTCGGCGCTTCGCTCAGCGATATCGGTTTTAATGATTTTTAAGGCGACTTTGCGCTTGAGCGATGTATCGGTGGCGCGATAAGTAACGCCCATTGCTCCACGGCCAAGCTCACAGAAACTTCCATCCGCGTAACAATCGATTTCATAGATGCCAAAGCGCGTAGTGCCCCCGAGAACGTTCGCGGTTGAATCTTGCACCGTTTCTTTTTCGCTGCCGATTCCGGCCTGCAATAGACAGAACATGCAGCCGCCTCCGCCACCGAATGTTTCCTCAAGCGCAGCGCCGCAGGTTGGACAAGTCGATATCTGCTGCGGGGAAGGCTGCATTTGTTTGGGCTAAGCGGCGAGCTTAGTTAGGCGAGACCGGGCCAGCGATTGCCCGATTTTCCGCTCAATCTCTTCTTGAGCCTCGGGGGACATGTGGAGGTATCTTACAACACCTTTCATAAACTCGCTGCCAGGCTATGTCGAGAATAAAGCTGGTGATAGCTCGTGTCCACGCACTGCCTAATGTGCCTGAACGGGCTGGTGCATTGGAGGCTTTTTTGTGGATCGCAGCACGAAATCGTCTCCTATGACAATGAGTTCACCGTTAAATGGCGCCGAGGGCTTGATTGGAAACAGCGGTCGTAACACCGCAGAGGCTTGCGATGCAAACGCAAGCGCAACGAGTATAGCCACTGCTGCACACTTTATTTTCATGGAAGTTCGAACTCCTTTCCCAGGCTGATTTCCTCTGCGATCAAATTTTCGGCGCGAATGTCTGTTTCCTCTGCAGTTTCAACACGTGCCCACTCCGCCTTAATCGCTTCGCCAACTGCGATCGGTAATCCTGTATCCAAATCGTAAACGATAAAAGTTTTCATGATTCAAATTTCCTTTCAGTTGTTTGTGATTTTGATCTCCACTGACGTACTTCGGGAGATCCGGCGCGATATTGCAGAAAATTTTGGAAAGAAATTTATCGACTCGCAGAAGGCAGTGAAGCCGCCCAGTTAATTGGAAGGTTGCGCCTATTCTTACGACGCAATGGAACGCCAGACTATAAGGCAGGTGAATGCACGCTCGGCTACCGCGCGGCTAAGACGCGGCACAAATATCGCAGTTCTTCGTCCACGTCTTCGGTTTGAAACACCGTATCGCGCACGACTTCGCGAAGAATCGCGCGATAACGCTTGCGCAATCGAGCAACATCACTGCGCAATGTCGCGACTGGTCGATGCGTTCGTTGTGCCATCTCTTCGTACGGGATCGCCGATTCTTCGGTGGCTGAAAGATATGGCATCAAATGGCTGAGCAGGTCCGCTTTGCCGGCCAGCGCACACTCTTCCGTCAGCCGATCCAAAGCCTGCCGCAAAAGCAAGGCTGCCCATTCACGATCGTAGACTTCCTCCGGTTGCCATTTTGTTTCTCGCGCAATTTGCGCCTCCGCCTCTGCGGTAGCTTGATCGTCCAGGTTCATCAGGATCGCGCCGCCGCCGCGTTTCAAGGCCCGTCCACGATCGTGTACATCGGCGGCGAAATGTTTTAATGTGCCCAGGAGAAAAGAACGGAACCGTCCCTTCTCTCGGTCGGCGCGTGCGTAGGCACGAGTTTCGATCAGGTCAGCAAAAAAGCCCTGGATCAAATCGCGCGCATCCTCTGCGCCACAACCTTGTCTGCGTAAGAAGGAATAGAGCGGACGCCAATAAATTTGGCACAGCTCGGACAGTGCATTGAATGCGTGAGCGGAAACCGTGGCTGAGTTTCCCGCTTCGAGGACTATTGACCAACGAGTCGAGGCGAATGACTCATACCGACTTTCCGCCTCGCCGCGAGGGGGGATCGGCGATGTGTTCACGTGTGAACGACAATAGAGTAACAGGCTGATTAGTGGCAAGGCATAACCAATATGAGATAGAGTGAGGATAGGAATGATCTCGCTGCAGAAACGTTTCCTGTTCGTTCACATTCCAAAAACAGCCGGCAACTCGATTCAGAGTGTGCTGCGCGATTACTCGGAGGATCAACTCGTTGCTCTACGAAAGGAGCAGGACGGGATCGAGCGGTTCGGACTCCGCAATCCAAAGTACAAGATCAAGAAACACTCGACGCTGAGCGAGTATCTCGACGCTTTGGGGAACGAGCAATTTCGCGATCTGTATAAGTTCACCTGCGTTCGGAATCCATGGGATCGAATGGTGTCGTATTATTTCACGCCTACGCAAAATCCCGAAACCTGGAACCGGAAAAAATTCCGCGGAATAATCTCCACAGCTGTCTCCTTGACGGACTATCTGCGACTGGCCGACGGCAAAGACGATCCTTTCGACAACGTCGATTACATCATGCGGTTTGAAAGTCTGACCGACGACTTTCGTGCTGTGTGCACGGCGATTGGCATTTCGCCATCAACCCTGCCCCAATACAACCGTTCAAGCCGCGAGCATTATTCAAAATATTACGATGATGAACTTCGCGAATTAGTGCGCACCCGGTTCGCTACGGAGATAGAGCGATTTAATTACGCGTTCGAAAAGCAATGAACGCAAAATGTGCTACGCGGATGCAACGCCGCGCGTGAGTTTTGGCCCGTCTTTCGTGTCGCGCACTTCCCAGCCGAGTGCAGAGATCCGCTCGCGCAGTTCGTCGCTGTGTTTCCAATTCTTTTCGCGGCGTGCGTTCTCGCGTTGTTGTGCGAGCTGCGCCACTTCGTCCGGAATGGCGGCGGCAACTGCAGCTTCGAGATCAAGAACGGTGTTGACCTGGTTCCACCAGTCCAGCCATGCATTTGCCGAAGCCGCGTCCATTTCGTTTTGATCCATCGCGCGATTGGTTTGGCGAATCGATTCGAATAGAAAACCGAGCGCACCAGAAATATTGAGATCGTCATCGAGGGCGTCTCCAAAAGCAGTCCCTGGACGTTGGGCGTTGGACGTTGGGTGTTGGGCGTTTCCGCTTTTTGCGATTTGTCTTAGCCGCGCCAGCCACTCATCGATTCGGGCTAACGACTCGCGGGCCTCATTCATTCCTTCCCATGTGAAATTCAACGGCACGCGATAGTGCACGCGCAAAAGCGCATAGCGGAGCTCGCGTCCGGTGTAACCCTTCGTAAGAACATCCGGCACAGTGTAAAAATTGCCTAGCGACTTTGCCATTTTCTGGCCGTCCACCAGCAGATGCGCGCAGTGCAGCCAGTAATTCACGAACTTCTTTCCGGTCACGCCTTCGCTCTGCGCAATTTCGGCTTCGTGATGCGGGAAAATGTTATCGACGCCGCCGCAGTGGATGTCGAGTTGATCGCCCAGCAATGACATGGACATTGCGCTGCACTCGATATGCCAGCCTGGACGGCCGGGTCCCCAGGGCGAACCCCATTTTACGTCGCCGTCCGCTTCGTCCCAGGCTTTCCACAACGCGAAATCGCCGATGTGTTCCTTGTCGTATTCGTCATGCTTCACGCGCCCTGTCGATTGCAACTGCGTGAGATCGAAGTGCGCGAGCTTTCCGTAATTCGGAAACTTGTTGATGCGAAAGTAAACTGATTTGTCGTCGGCCTGGTAAGCGAGCCCTTTTGAAATCAGCGCACTGATCATTTCGATCATTCTGTCGATGTAAGGTTGGTTGGTCGCGGCCGGATATTCGTCCGCGCGGTTGATCCGCAACGTGTGGGCGTCTTCGAAGAAGGCGTCTTTGAATTGTTCTGTGAACTTTTGCAGCGGAACGCCGGCCTCGCGCGCGCCGCGAATGGTCTTGTCCTCCACATCCGTGATATTCATCACGCGATGCACCTTGTACCCGCGCAGTTCCAAGTGCCGCTGAAGCAGATCTTCGAAGATGTAGGCGCGGAAATTTCCAATGTGCGCCCGGCTATAGACGGTCGGACCGCACGTGTACATTCTGATTGGACGCGCCGTCGGATCGCGTGGCTCGAATTCCTCAATTTCGCGCGAATAGGTATTAAAAAATCGCAACGCCATGTGCAGTACGGTAGTGGCGGTTCACCTGAACCGCCACGGTGATTGAGGTCAATCGCCGCCGAGTATATCAACTGTGGCGATGGCGATTGCGGCGATGCCTTCGCCTTGCCCGATTGGACCGAGCTTTTCGTTCGTCGTCGCTTTCACGCTCACGTCGGATTCGCTTACACCGATTGCTCCCGCAATTTTTTGTCGCATCGCCGCACCGTGAGCGGCGAGTTTGGGTGCTTCGGCGATCACCGTTGCGTCAACATTGATGACCCGCGCGTTTCTTTCGTTCAGCAAATTGCCGACGCGCTTCAAAATCTCCATGCTGCTGATGCCGCGAATTGATTCATCGGTGTTTGGAAAATGCTGGCCAATGTCGCCGGCGCCGATCGCACCGAGCAACGCGTCGGCAATCGCGTGCGAGAGAACGTCGGCGTCTGAGTGTCCTTCCAGTCCGCGCGGATGCGCGATCTCGACGCCGCCCAAAATTAGTTTCAGTCCGTCGGCGAAACGATGGATATCGTAACCGATGCCGGAGCGGATCATGGGCTTCGCCTAGTTGAAACGTTGAAAGGTTGAAGCGTTGAACCGTAAATCCGATGTAGCGATATAACCATCTGACGAATCGCACCGGTGATTCGAGCTCCCTCATTCATGGTCACAGTTTTAAATCGATCAGACCGTTTGACGCGACGATGCTGTATTTGTCTTTCATGTTCTCGCGCGGGCGAAGATCGACAGTTCCACCGGCGTTTTCAACCAGGAGCAAACCAGCGGCGATGTCCCACAAGCTGATTCCCGTTTCAATGTATGCGTCGAATCGCCCGCACGCCACGTAAGCCATGTCGAGCGCGGCGCTGCCGAGTACGCGGCACTTGCGCACGCGATGAATCATTTGTTGAAGCAGAGGGAAATTCGTGTTGATCGTCTCTCCGGTTTTGGCAAGACCGATCGAGATAACGGTTTCGGCGAGATCGGCGCGATCGCTCACATGGATCGGAGCTCCGTTTAATTTCGAAACCTCGCCTTGTTGTCCCGTCCACATTTCGCCGCGGATCGGATCGTAAATCACGCCAACGACGAGCTCCTTGTGCAGGCGCAGCGCGATCGAAGTGCAAAAATGAGGAATGCCGTAGAAATAATTCACCGTTCCATCCAGCGGATCGACAATCCATTGATGGTCGCTGGATTGATCTCCCACGATCCCTTCTTCGCCGTAAAGCGCGTGCGCGGGAAATTCTTCGAGAAGCAATTTCCCAATTAACTCCTGCGCCTGAACATCGATCTCCAATTTGATGTCGTGTGCCGCGAACGCGTTGACGCGTCGAGGTCCCTGAAATTTTTCGCGCAATAATTTACCGGCAGCGCGGGCTGCGTTCTCCGCTGCATGGAGATAATGCTTCATCGGGAAGCATTACGTCGCACAAACAATGCAAAGTGCACGATTGAAAACCGAATTTGTCATGCTGAGCGAAGCGAATCGGAGTCGAAGGATCCCGCGGAGCAGCCATTAAAGTTTTGCCGCGGGGTTCCTCGACTGCGCTCGGAATGACAGCGCGTACAAAAGAAACCGGGAGGGAAATAAATTTCTCCTCCCGGGTTGAAGTTAGGGTTGTGACCCCGAAGAAATTCGGGGCCGTTAACACAGCGATGGGCTCAGTGCCTCTTTTTCTTCGCTGTTTTTTTCTTTGCTGCTTTTTTCTTTGCCATCGACTAATTCCCCCCTTTCAATCCGCAACGCGCGGGGCATTGTGAAGAGTTGGGAATGACTTCACTTATGTGCGTTCAGTAATCATCACATTTTTTTTGTCAAACTTTTTTGTTGCGAATTTGAAAAAAATTTCACCAGCTCGCGCGCGAGAAGTGTTTTTGGCGCGCGAGAAATTTTCTTCGTTTCGCCATTACGAAACAGAATCAGTAATTCATTTTCGTCGGTTTCCATTCCGATACGCGCATCGTTCGCGACGATGATATCGCAATTCTTTTCATGTAGTTTTTTCGTGGCATTCGCCTCGAGGTGATCCGTTTCGGCGGCGAATCCAACAAGAAGAAATTTGCGATTTGGTCGTCGGCCTAACGATTGGAGAATGTCGCGCGTCGGAATTAGTTCGAGCGAAACTTGAGCGGCGCACTTTTTGATTTTAACTGGCGATACTTCAGCCGGCTTGTAATCCGCCACCGCAGCACAGAGAACGCAAACGTCCGAGCTGTCCGCGTGTTGATGAACGGCGTCAAACATTTCGTCACTTGTCGAAACGGAAATGAATTTGGTATTGCGCGGCGGCGCGAGATTGACCGGACCGGAAATGAGAATGACGTCGTGTCCAGCATCCAATGCTGCGTCTGCGATGGCGTAGCCCATTTTCCCGGAGGAACGATTGGAGATGTAACGAACTGGATCGATCGGTTCGCGCGTCGGACCGGCGGTGATGACAAATGTCACGCGATCAGTTTATCGTGCCGGGTAAGAAGAAATTCCGCGCGGAACGCGATCTCGTTCACTTTCCATAACCGGCCGAGTCCTTCGTATCCGCAGGCCAGCATTCCATCTTCCGGCCCGATGAATTCTACGCCGCGCGCTTTGAGTTTTTCCACGTTCTCCTGCGTCGCGGGATGGACCCACATTTTTCCGTTCATCGCCGGCGCCATCAGAATCGGTGCACGGGTGGCGAGCGCGATGGCTGCGAGCGGATGACCTGCCAGACCATGCGCGAGCTCGGCGATTATGTGCGCAGTAGCGGGGGCGATCAGCAGCAGATTCGCGCGATCGGCGAGATCAATGTGGCCGGGTCGCCAGCTTTCTTTTTCATCGAAGAAGCTAATGGTCACCGGATTTTTCGACAGCGTCTGTAACGTCAGCGGCGAAATAAATTCGGTCGCGTCGTGTGTCATCACCGCAAAAACTTCGTGACCTTGTTTGACCAGCAGACTGGCAAGCTCTGCGGATTTGTATGCGGCGATCGATCCAGTGACGCCGAGAACGACGGATTTCCTGCCAGCGGGAATGTTTACCACTTTTCGGGGATTGCTTTTCTCCAACTTATGTCTGGAACTTTTCTCCATGGCAGCCATATCGGTCAATTTGGCGTCAACCGCCTGCTCAAGAACGTTTCAGCAGACATGATGTTGCGGACGTTTTCGAGATCTTCTTCGACTGAACCGCTGACGATAGTGTAGCGGTAATCGCGCCATAATTCCATTTCTCGCATGGCGGTGGCGAGACGCGACTCGATCTGCTGCGCCGTTTCGGTTCCGCGTTTCATCAATCGCCTCCGCAACTCTTCAACCTCAGGAGGCATTATAAAGATGTCCGCCAACGCCTGCCGAACAATCGGATCGTCGGAATTGCGGATGGTAGCGGCGCCTTGCGTGTCGATATCGATCAGGACGTCGACGCCGTTTTTCAGATTCGACAGCACAGGCTCACGCAACGTGCCGTAATAATCCCCGTGCACCTGTGCGCGCTCCAGAAAATCGCCCTGTTCCAGTTTTGCGAGAAAATCTGCGTGTGAAAGAAAGTGATAATGCATGCCGTCGATCTCGCCGCCGCGTGGCGCTCGCGTCGTGCAGGAGACGGAATAAAAAAAGTTCCCGGTTTTTCTCAGGGCTTGAACGACAGTGGTCTTTCCCGCGCCCGATGGAGCGGAAATGACGAAGAGAATTCCGTGCCGGCTGAATTTCATTAGCTTGTCATTCTGAGCGAAGCGAAGAATCTCACACTACTTCTTTCTTCGCTCACCAAGCGAATATTCAGAGATGTTTCGCTTCGCTCAACATGACAAATGGAACGCTCGCTTCAACAGATCGCGATCGGTTGTGCGGCGCGATTCGGGTCCATTTGGGCCAAAGGATTGCTTACTCAAGGTTTTGAATTTGCTCGCGGATCTTCTCCAATTCGGCCTTGCAGCCGATGACGCGTTGGGAGATTGCAGCGTCATTCGCTTTCGCTCCGAGCGTGTTGAGTTCCCTGAAAATCTCCTGTGTGATGAATTCAAGCGTGCGCCCAACCGGCTCTTTGCTGCGCAAGTGATGGGCAAATTGAGCAAGATGACTTTCGAGTCGCGTCAGCTCTTCCGATACATCAGCGCGATCGGCAAAAAATGTAATCTCTTTCAAGACGCGCTCGTCCTCGTTCGGCAGCGGTAGCCCCGCTTTTTGTATCCGGTCCAGCAGCGCCGCGCGGTATCGTTTCACCACATCGGGATGCAGTGCCCGGACTTCCTTCAGTTTTTTTCGGATTGCTTTGAGACGGTGAATCAAATCCTTGGCCAGATGTTTACCCTCGCGTTCCCGCATTTTTATCAGATCTGCGAGGGCCGCGCGCAGAGCGCGTTCGACTGCCGGCCATGTGCCTTCGGGATCCAGCGCTTCTTCCGGGAACCGCATTACGCCAGGCGCTTGGAGGATGGTCGCGATGGTGATTTCACCCGGCGCATTCAATTCCTTTTGCAATGAGCGCATCGCCTCGTGATACGAACGGGCGAGTTCCGTGTTGAGCGCGAGCGTCCGCGCGCCGTTCGCGCCGCTATGCAGACTGACAGTCGCGTTCGTGCGACCGCGCGAAATATTCTCGTTGATTGTCTGGCGAATGCGCGGCTCGAGTTCAACGAGATCACGCGGCAAATTAACGACGACATCGCTCTGTTTCCGGTTCACGGAATTTAGCTCCACAGTAAATTTCGTTCCGTCGTGATCGGTCTCGCCACGACCGTATCCAGTCATGCTTCGCATATCTCAGTGCAAAGCTTATCGCAGAGAAACGTAAACGTTTCAACGTTCAACCCTGAAGGGAAACCACAGCGCGGCACGTGAATTGAAAAGCGCCACCTCATCCGTTATGGACGGCCGTGAATCACTGGCAAAAGGAGATCGTCGCGACGGTCATCTTTGCTATCACGTATGTGCTGATCAGTGGGCGACAGCTCAAGATTTTGCCTTTGAACCGTCCAGCTGCTGCTCTGTTCGGAGCGGTATTAATGGTTTCGACTGGCGTGATGACGCCAGAGCGCGCCTATCGCGCGGTTAACTACGACACGCTGGTCCTGTTGCTCGGAATGATGCTGATCTCGTCGTATCTTTACCTCGCCCACTTTTTCGATTGGGCGGCTGACATCGTCCTGAAGTTCTCGCACACGCCGCAACGGCTGTTGCTTTTTCTGACGTTTACGTCGGGGATCCTATCTGCGCTGCTTGTCAACGATACGATCTGTTTGATGCTGACGCCGTTGGTGGTTGCAGTCATCCGCCGCGGTAAACTTCCGCTGCTGCCGTTTCTCATTGCACTGGTAACCAGCGCCAATATCGGCAGCGTGGCGACACTGGTGGGAAACCCGCAAAACATGATCATCGGGCATTTTTCGCGCATCCCGTTTTCCGAATTCGCGCGATCGCTCGCGCCTGCGGCGGTCGTTGGACTGACGATCAATTTTGGGATTGTGAGTTTCGGTTTTCGCAAAGTGCTGCGCGAGGCTGCAATCAGCCGGGAATCTCATCCGATTCAGAAGCTCGATCGCGGTCTGTTCGCGATCGTGTGCATCGTTTTTGTGTCGATCTTCGTCTGTTTTCTTGCCGGATTAAACTTGGCATGGACAGCGCTTGCCGGCGCGGCGCTGGTCATGGTGCTTGCGCGCCGCGACACGCATGAGGTCCTCAAGCTTGTCGATTGGCATTTACTTGTCTTTTTTGCGGCGTTGTTCGTCGTGGTCGAGGGACTCAGCGATACGGGGTTACCCGATGCGATTTATCGCCATCTGCAGCCGATATTCGGGGCGAACGCGACGGCGCAAGCTTGGAATTTGAGTTGGTTCTCTGTGGCAGCCTCAAACATTTTTTCCAACGTGCCGTTTGTTCTTATGGCCGGAAAATGGATTCCGCATTTCGCCGATGCTGCGCTGATGTGGAAAGTGCTCGCCCTGGCGACGACCTTCGCCGGCAATCTTACAATTGTCGGTTCGGTTGCTAACATGATCGTTGTGGAATCCGCGCGGGAACATCTCGAAATTGGCTTCTGGGATTACGCGCGGTTTGGCATTCCCATTACGATTCTAACTACCGTTGCCGGGACGTTCGTGCTGCTCGTGTTGCACTGAGAGGTTACCCGTCGTTCCGATGAGCGCGTCGAGAGCGCGCCGGTGAGGCGAAGGCATTGCGACCTCTTCGATCGATCCAAACCAGTGTTGTCCGGCAGCGAGTCGCTTTATCGCAGGGCGACGATACACAGAGAGCGTGACTCGATGATGGGTGAAGGGAAACACGGACTCATAAACTGGGCGGAGCTGGAAACGCGACCGTTCCAAGCAATCAATAACGAGCGGCGGCAAAATCCACATGCCGCGCCAACGGTGGCGGGATTGTTCGAGCAGAATCCGGCCGCGCCTAACGATTAATGCATGCGTTTCGATGACTCGTTTGGTTTCGGGTCGCGACTTCCTTACGGGGAGTGCGGCGGGATTTTTTGCGCGGCAAAACGTTTTAACCGGGCATACACTGCATTTCGGCTTGCGGGCGACGCAAATAAGCGCGCCAAGATCGAGGAGTGCAGAGTTGAAAGTCGCGGCATCGGATTTCGGGAGAAGACTCGCTGCGTGCTGCCAAAGCCTGCGCCGTCCCGGATTGGAATCGATTGATTGGCGCAAATTGAAAAGCCGAGCCACAACGCGACCGGTGTTCGCTTCGACGATGGGAACCGATTGATTAAAGGCAAAGCTGGCTACGGCATGGGCTGTGTATTTCCCGATTCCGAAAAGCTGTCGCATTTGCTCGACTCCCCCCGGAAAGTCTCCGCCATGTCGATCCAGAACCGCTTTTGCTGTAGCGTGGAGATTTCGCGCACGAGCGTAATAGCCGAGGCCTTGCCACGCGTGAAGCACTTCATTTTCCGACGCGTGCGCCAGGGAACCGAAATCGGGAAATCTGCGTAGCCACTTGTGATAATACTGTATCACGGTGGCCACCTGCGTTTGCTGCAGCATAAACTCGGAAACGAGGATCGCGTACGGATCGCGGGTCCGGCGCCAGGGGAGATCGCGGCCATGCCGACGATACCAGCGAACAAGAGATCGGCGAAAAACGGGAAGGTTTTTTGGCGATGTCACGGTTTGGAAGCGAACGTCCAACGCTGAACGCTGAACGTCCAATGGCGAATTCAGAGTTGAGCATTGGGCGTTGAGCGTTGAGCGTTCGGCGTTTTCCGAAATGAATTCTTACACTCATCTACTTTCGCCTGAGCAAGTGAGAAAGCTTCGCGGCGTGCTCGAGGAGTCAGGATTCGAGTTCTCGCCGAAGGATTGGACCATTTTTTTTGCGCAAAAGAACAAGTTAAGCGTGGCGGTCTATGAGAAAGGACCAAAGGTGCTGGTGCAGGGTCGGGGCATCGAGGAGTTCGTCCAATTTGAATTGGAGCCGAAAGTTCTGGGCGAAGCGAAGCTCGGCTATGAAGAAGTGCACTCGCCCGAAATGTTCGAGCCGCATTTCGGTGTCGACGAAAGCGGGAAGGGTGATTTCTTCGGCCCCTTGGTTATATCGGGGGTCTACGTTGATCGTGGTATCGCGCGGAAGCTTCTCGACGCCGGCATCGTGGACAGTAAGCGAATCAGCTCCGATGCACGGATTCGCGCGCTGGCGGACACCATTCGGAAAACTTCACAAGGTCTGGTGGAAATGGTTCTGATCGGCCCGGCCAAGTACAACGAGTTATACGAAAAGTTTGCTAATTTGAATCGTCTTCTCGGATGGGGGCACGCACGGGTGATCGAGAATTTACTGGCCCGAAAGCCAGGCTGCCCGCGGTCTTTATCGGACCAGTTCGCCGACGCACGCGTAGTAAAGGAGTCATTGATGAAGCACGGGCGTAATATTGTTCTTGAACAAAGGCCGCGAGCCGAATCCGACATCGCCGTGGCGGCGGCATCGATCATAGCGCGGGAGGGATTCATCAATTGGCTCGAGCGCAAAGGCAAAGAACTCGGTATGCGCTTGGAGCGCGGCGTATCTTCTGCGGTGAAGGAGACTGCTAAAAGGCTAGTCGAACTGAACGGGCCAGAGACACTGCGCGAAGTGGCGAAAGTCCATTTCCGCACCGCGCATGAGATTGCTCCAGAGCATTATGCCGCGCCGCCACCTCGCGAAGAGTGGCGACGGCGCACCTCGCCTAACGTTACCAAATGAAGAGCTGAAATTCGGGATTCAAAAAATTGCTTTTTTGTGCTTCATTTGGCCACCGGCGGAGTCACAAGGAACGAATACTTAAATAGATATGGCGAAATTAACCAAGCGCGACATTGTGGTGTCGATCAGCAACCAGACCGGGATGGTCCAGCATCAGGTCTTCGATGTGGTGCAAAAGACCCTTGATAAGATCACCGACAGCCTGGCGAACAATATTCCGGTTGAGTTGAGAAACTTCGGCGTGTTTCTGCCGCGCCTTACCAGACCGCGGATCGGACGAAACCCTAATCAACCGGGGAGCAGTTTCGTAATTCCACCGCGCGCGACGGTGAAGTTCAAGGCGGGTAAAATCATGCGGCAACGCGTGGAAAAGCTCTCTAGGCAATTAAAGGAAGCGGAAGAGCGAAAGGTTAACGCAGAGGTCGGCGCACACGCTGGCGAATAACTGGATCTGATCGGACGATTGCGAACCTGCGACCTAGATTCGCAGAACGGATTGTCCTTACGAGTTACGAGAGCAAACTCTGGATCGTTTTCTCCAAGCGCTCAAAGTTAATTGGCTTCGTCAAATGTTCAGCGAACCCTGCTTCTCTAGCTTGATTGATATCCTGTTCGCTGCCAAAACCGCTCAAAGCGATCGCCGGTAAACTTGTGTTGAGCCGCACCTCGCGCATTAACTCGTAGCCGCTGCGATCCGGCAATCCGATGTCGCTGATGAGGAGGTCGAATTCTTGTGTACGCACTTTCTCGGCAGCCTGCTCTGCGGAATGGGCGACAGTTATCTGATAGCCGCGACGTTCCAACATTCTCTTCATGCCGAGACAGGTGTCGTAATGATCGTCAACCAGCAGGACGCGCCGGTGATTTGCAACAGCGGCATCCGGTTTCCGATCAGTTGGTCGGTCCTCCTTGTGCCCATCGCGTTGAATAGGGCTTTCAATGGTGGCTAGCTCGACTGTAAAAATAGCGCCCTGATTTTTTCCGGAGCTTTGGACGCGAATCTGTCCGCCATGCGCGTCGATCAAGGTCTTGGAAATCGTGAGACCGAGGCCGAGGCCTCCAAACCGACGGGTGATATCACTTTGCCCCTGTTCAAATGCGTCAAAGATTTTGTCGATCGTCCCGGATTCAATGCCAATGCCGGTGTCGGTAACGCGCACCTCGATTTTGTCCGGCGCCGGATTCAGGGTTTCGATGGTAATGCGCCCTTTCTCCGGGGTGAACTTGACGCTGTTCTTGATCAGGTTCCAAAAAACCTGCTGCAAGCGTGCTGGATCCCCTTCCACGTAGGTACGAACCGCGCGAAGTGCAAAGTTCACTTCGAGGTCTTTTGCCTCGATTTCGGCACGGCATATTTCGTAAGCGCGCTGGAGGATTTGATGAATGGAAATAGGTTCGAAGCTTAGTTGAAGTTTGCCTTTCGAGATGCGAGTGATGTCGAGCAAATCGTCGATGAGGCGTGCCTCCAATTCCACATTTCGGCGGACGACTTCAAGCGCTTCCTTGACGGGCTTGGAATCCGGCACCTCGGCTTCGAGTTCTCCCACCATGGCGATTACAGGCGTGAGAGGACTGCGCAACTCGTGAGATAGTTGTGCCAGAAACTGGTCTTTCGCCGCGTTTGCGGCAATCAACTCCTGACGCAGCGTGACATCGCGCGTCTTTTCTTCCACCAGATAAAGCACGCCTTGAACGGTTTCCTTTGCGCCTTGCAATCGGAGCAGGTTGATGTCGAGGAAATGCGTGACGCCTGACTTATTTTTCAAAGGGTGTTCGATCAGTTGAAACGGCGTTCCAAAGTTAAGGACCCGTTCGACTGCCCCTGGAGGCGCAATTTTTACATCATCGCAGCTGATTTCGGTAATGTCGCGACCCGGCGGCAGATCGCCGAAACGTTCAGCCATCCGGGCAAATGCATCATTGGCATGCAGAAACCGGCGAGAAACAGGATCAACTAGAGCGATACCGCCAGGCATGTTCGCCAGCATCTTCTCGTTGAAAATGACCTCACGCTCGAGTTGCTGCTTTGATTCCAGTTGCCGTTCGTAGAACCGGCTACCCATCCAGGCGAACACACCCGTCAGAACAACCAGCCAGGCGGTTAAGACCGTCATTCGCCCGAGAAGATCATGAACCGGTTTGTACGCCACGGAGAGTGGTTGCTCCACTAATGCCGCCCAACCGGTCGATTCGATGCGGCTGAAGGAATAAAGGTTGTTGCGGTATTCGAAGTGTCCACTCTTGCTTTGCCCGATTTTGTTGAGTAACTCGCTGCTCTCAGGCGCCGTCGTATTCGGATTTGGCTTGAATTCGTTTGAGAAAAGCGCTGCGCCCTTTTGATCGAGGACCTGGAAGACGAAGTGGTCGGAAAAGTCGATAGCGGACAATCGCTTGCCAATTCTCTCTATAAGAACCGAGTCGCCGACGAATCCAAGAAGTGTCCTGTCAGGGGAGCGAATAGCGGCGACAATGTTGGCTACAAGGCGGTTATCGGAGAACCTGGGATGTATTGACGACACGACCGGCTGCTCCGAAGCAGTCGCTTCTTCACGCCAATCATTCGCCCCAAAGTCTTTGCCGACCATCTCTGGCGTCGTGGGAATTGACGCGAGCAAAGTGCCATCCGGCCCAGCGAGGAACATCCCATCAACGTTTGGATGGGAATAGAAAGCGGAGTTGACCCACTGTTGGGCGGCGGCGGCAGGACTTGGCGAACTGAAAATCCGGGCGACCTCAGGAAGGCTCTCGTAATAGTTTATAATTTCGCTGCTACGGCTGAGATCGGTTCTGACCACGTGTCCGAGCAATTGCACCAGCGTTTGCCGGTCGCGCAAAATGCGTGATTCTAGCGTGTCGCGGAGGATGGTGTAGGAAACGATCAGCGTCAGGACGGAAGGAATCCATCCTGCCAGCAGAATCGGAATAACGATTTTTGAACGCTCGAAACGCTCGCGCCTTCGTTTCGTCATGAAAATTCCCAATAAAAACGCCGGTGTTCAGCAGAAAACCGATTGAATCACCGTCAACCTGCTGCTCGTCTCAGGCAAGGAGGAATTGTCGCGGAGAGTCAGCCGATTTTCAGATGCACAGTGCCGGGCGGGGCAACGATATCGCCAAACCGACTGGTGTCGCAATTACGAACCGATAAAAGACTGCTGTATATCAACGCGATGTGACGGCGTTTCACCGGCAACCGTTTGATTTTTGCATTGACGCAACTGATGGAAATAGCATCATGTCGGCCTGACTGCGTCATCCATTCGCAGCCATAGCAATCTCCATGCAAGAAAGCATCGGACATATTATCTGGTCGACCTGTTACTTAAGCGTCCTTCTTGGGCTTTCCGCTTATGGGATCCATCGCTATTTCATCATTTATTTGTATTTGAAAAACCGTAAGCGGCCGCCGGTTCCGGCCCGCAACTTTGAGAAACTGCCGATGGTGACGGTGCAGTTGCCGATTTTCAATGAAGTGTACGTTGCCGAGCGGCTGCTCCGGTCTGTAAGCGAACTCGATTATCCGCAGGAGCTTCTGCAAATCCAGGTGCTGGACGATTCAACCGACGAGACACGTGAGATTACCGCGGCCTGTGCTGAGGATTTGCGCCAGCGCGGTTTCAACGTCCAACGGATCCATCGGACTGACCGAACTGGCTTTAAGGCTGGTGCCCTGGCGGGAGGAACCGCTGCTGCGGAAGGCGAATTTCTTTGCATCCTCGACGCCGATTTTGTTCCGGAAAAAGACCTGCTCAAACGCACCGTTCACTTCTTTACCGATCCAAAAGTCGGAATGATTCAAACGCGATGGGGACATTTGAACCGTGGCTATTCGCTGCTCACACGCGCGCAGGCGATCTTTTTGGATGGACATCTTTTGCTTGAGCAAATCGCGCGTAGCCGCAGCGGCCGGTTTTTCAATTTCAACGGCACAGCTGGCTTGTGGCGCCGTTCATGCATCGAGCAGAGTGGCGGGTGGCAGCACGATACGTTGTGTGAGGACCTCGATCTGAGCTATCGCGCGCAACTCGCGGGCTGGAAGTTCATTTATCTCTCTGACGTCGTTACTCCGGCGGAGCTGCCGGTGGACATGAATGGGTTCAAGTCTCAGCAGCATCGCTGGACGAAAGGTTCAGTCCAGACATGCAAGAAGTTGTTGCCGACGGTTTGGCGCAGCCATTTGCCCTTTCGAATAAAGCTGGAAGCCACCGGCCACTTGATGTCGAATTTCGCATACCTGCTGCTGGCAATGCTTTGCGTCCTTTTATATCCGGCCACTGGTGGACCTCCGGTTGGCTGGCTTCGCACACTATTGGTCGACGTTCCGATGTTTCTCGCAGCATCGGCCTCGGTCGGGCTTTTTTACATTTGTGCTCAACGCGAGTTGCATCCCCGAACTTGGATCAAAGAACTTCTTTTTCTTCCATGTTTGTTAGCATTAGGAATTGGTCTCTCGCTCAACAACGCGCGAGCTGTGCTCGAAGCGATGATCAACCACCAATCGGACTTCACGCGGACGCCAAAGTACGGAATTGAGCGAAAGTCGCAGCCATGGCGAAGCTGTAAGTACCGGCCGCTCAAGTCGGCGCTCCCGCTCGCGGAGCTGGCATTTGCCATCTATTTCAGCTACTTCGTTGTGTATGCCATCATGCACCGGCAATTTTTATCGGTGCCTTTTTTGGTCATGTTTCAGGCAGGATTTCTGTACGTGTGTCTCAGCTCGTTCTTGAGTGGTTGGTCAAGATTTAATCTTGGCAGTTCACGGGCGCAGGCCACAATTCCCGCGTGACAAATCGAAATTGTCGAGTAAAAGATTCGGCCAATGCTTAGGCCCGTTGCACTCATTCTTAGTGTGCTCTCAGCTACCTCCGCGTTTGCGGTCGCGCCGCTGGACACTTCGAACCAGGTAATCATCAGCGTGCGTGATCAGAAACTGGTGCTTATGCGCAACGGCAGCAAAGTGGCGACCTATCCAATATCAACGTCAATGTTCGGCCTAGGTGACGCGTGGGGACGAATGACGACTCCTCTCGGCTATCTGGCGGTAGAAAAAAAGATCGGTGACAACGTGCCAGTCGGAGCTGTTTTTCATAAACGGCGGTTGACCGGTGAAGTTCTTCAGCCCAATGCCCCTGGCCGTGACCCGATTACCACGCGCATCATCTGGCTGCGCGGACTCGAGGCGCAGAACGCGCACGCGTTTCAACGCTGCATTTATATTCATGGCACGCCTGAGGAAAACAAAATCGGTCGTCCGGCAAGTTACGGCTGCATCCGCATGAAATCGAAGGACGTCGCCGAGCTTTACGACCAGCTGCCAGTCGGTGCTGTAGTGCAAATTATTCCTGATCGCTTGCCAAAGATGGACAAGACGAAGCCGCGGCAGGAAATGAGCGGCGGTGTCGTCGCTGCAAACGTCACGTCGCAAGCGCCACCGCAGGTAACTGCCACAAAAGTTGCAAACGTAGCGCCGCCGCCACCGCAGATAGCTGCCACGAAAGTCGCAAAGGTAACACCTCAGGCGCCACAGCAGATAGCTGCCACGACTGTTGCAAAGGTAAGGGCGCAGCCGCCAGCAGAGATAACTGCCACGAAAGCTGAAAAGGTAACGCCGGAGCCACCACCGCAGATAAGTGCTACCACGCTCGCGATGCCACCTTCCAGCGCCCTCACTGTAGAACAAATGCGATCGGCTGGAGCGCTTGCCGGCGCCCGGCAAAGAGCGAAACTTGCAGCGAACAAACGCTTATAGCAAGCGCTCTAGCAGGCGTTCGCTCGATAAATTCTTGATCCCCGATGGCCAACACAAAATCAGCCGGTAAACGTGCCCGACAAACACTTAGACTGGCAGCTCACAATCGAAGCGTTAAGACGCACCTGCGCAAGCTACAAAAACAAATCCGCTCTGCGCCAGAGCGCACCGCCGAACAGATTCGCGCGGCGATTTCTGCTATCGACAAAGCGGCCAAGAGTGGGGTCATTCATCGCAACGCGGCCAATCGTCGCAAGGCACGCCTTAACAAAGCGTTAGCGGCGAAATAGGCGAGCCGCCACCTGAGCGGCGCGAAGCGGAGTCGAAACATTCCCGCCGTCCCACGATTCCTCGACTGCCTCGGAATGAACGAATTCCAAATGCCCGTTGCATATCTTAGTGGCCGGATAGATTCTGTGGAATGATTCCCGCGCTTCTACTCGTTTTGTCAGTCGTCGTTTATCGAGTCACGACAGGTTTGCTGATTCATTCCGGGGCGGGCTGGCTTTCCAACTTTGTGCCACTCGCCGCGATTGCTCTATGTGGCGCTGCCTATTTCCCCAAAAAATACAAGTTCTCGGCGCCGCTGCTGACGTTGTTCATTTCCGACGTGATCATTAATCTCCGCTATGGTGCGTCCCTGCTCGATCCGCAGATTCTCGTGCGTTATGGCGCCCTGGCACTCGTCGGATGCATGGGGTTTCTTTTGCAGAGTCGAGCATCGCTGAAGACGCTTTTGCCTGCGTCGATTGTTGCTTCCACGATGTTCTACGTCATCACTAACACGTTCTCGTGGTTGAGCGATCCCGGGTACGCCAAAAATTTTGTGGGGCTGATCCAGTCGCTAACCGTTGGCTTGCCTCAATACAGCGCGACACCGACTTGGATGTTTTTCCGTAATTCACTCGTCAGCGATCTTATTTTTACCGGTCTTTTTGTTGTTTGCATGAACGCCGGCCGAAGCATGGGAAACTCGCGGGAACGCGCTTCGCAGTTGCGTCCTGTTGCCGCCGGATAACTGATTATGCAGCCGGTGGAGCAGCGCGACGAAGTCGAGATGCTCTCGCTAATGCTGTTGATCCGACGCTTCGAAGAACGCGCCAGTCAGCAGTATCAAGCGCAGAAGATTGGCGGCTTTTGTCATCTTTACATCGGTCAGGAAGCAGTCGTGGCCGGTGCGATCGCTGCCGTGCGGCCGGATGATTACGTAATCACGGCTTACCGTGATCACGGACACGCCCTGGCCCGTGGCACAAGCGTGAATGCATGCATGGCGGAGCTCTTTGGAAAAGAGACCGGCTGCTCGCGTGGGCTCGGTGGTTCGATGCATTTTTTTGACAAGCGACACAACATGTACGGCGGCCACGCGATCGTAGCCGCCCATGTCCCGCTGGGAGTTGGATTGGCCTTTGCAATCAAGTACCGAGGCGAAGATCGAGTGACACTTTGCTTCTTCGGCGATGGCGCGATCAATCAAGGGTCGTTCCACGAAGCGTTAAATCTCGCCGCGTTGTACAGGCTGCCGATCATTTTCATTTGTGAAAACAATCTTTTCGCCATGGGCACATCGGTGAAACGATCGACGTCGCTCAAGCAAATCGTGGATCGGGCGGAGGGTTACGATATCCCCGGCGAGATCGTCGATGGAATGAACTTCCGCGAGGTGCGCGACAAAGTCGCTGACGTTGCCGAGTCCATCCGGAAAGAATCGCATCCGGCGTTTCTGGAAGTGCGCACGTATCGCTATCGTGGTCATTCCATGTCGGATCCCGCGAGTTACCGAACCAAAGACGAACTGGAGAAATATCGCCTCGATGATCCGATCATTCGTCTGCGCGCGCAGCTGACGCGTGAGGGGAAATTGACCAACGAACAGTTCGATCAGCTAGACAAGCGCGCGAAGGAAGCAGTGTTGGCCTCTGTAAAGTTCGCCGAAGAAAGTGCGGAGCTACCGGTCGAGAAACTCCACGATTATGTGTATTTCAACGGAGCTATGTCGTGAGAGAAATCACGTATCGCCAGGCATTGAATGAAGCGCTCGCTGAAGAGATCGAGCGTGATCCCAACGTTTTCCTGATGGGAGAGGAAGTGGCCGAATATCAGGGAGCGTACAAAGTAAGCGCCGGATTGCTGGAGCGCTTTGGACCGAGACGCATCATCGATACCCCGATCAGCGAGAACGGATTCGCCGGGTTGGGTATTGGCGCAGCAATGGTCGGGCTGCGACCAATTATTGAATTCATGACGTTCAGTTTCTCACTGGTGGCTTTCGACCAGGTGGTTAACAACGCGCCGAATATGTTCATGATGTCAGGCGGCCAGTTTAATATCCCGATTACTTTTCGTGGACCGAACGGCCCGGCGCATCAGCTTGGAGCGACTCACTCGCACGCCACAGAGAATCTTTATGCTAGTGTGCCCGGCCTGAAAGTTTGCACGCCAGCGACGCCGCGCGATGCCAAGGGCTTGTTGAAAAGTGCGGTGCGGGACGACAACCCGGTGTTGGTCCTCGAAGCCGAGCTGCTTTACAGCTCCAAGGGAATGGTCGAGCCGCCCGATGAAGAACTGCTTATCCCGCTCGGTAAAGCGGAGGTGAAACGCGAAGGCGGCGATGTCACCGTCATTTGTTACGCACAGACTGTTTCGATCGCGCTGAAAGTCGCGGCGCAACTAGAAGAGGAAGATATTTCCGCCGAGATCATTGATCTGCGCTCGATTAAACCGCTCGACGAGAAGGCGATTTTTGATTCTGTCGCCAAAACGCATCGTGTGGTGATTGTTGAACAGGACCATCCGTTCTGCGGTGTCGGCGCAGAAATTTGCTACCGGATTCAAAAGAATATTTTCGATGAGCTGGATGCGCCGGTTCTACGCGTATCACAGGAAGACATTCCGATGCCATACAATGAACACTTGGAACACGCTGTCCTGCCGAACGCTGACAAACTCGTGGCTGCAGTGAAACAGGTCTGCTACGCGTAAAACTTTCAGTTGTAATTATGCCTGAAATCCAGATGCCAAAACTAAGCGACACGATGACCGAAGGCACTCTTGTCGCATGGAAAAAAAAGAAGGGTGAGCAGGTCTCGGCAGGCGAAGTGCTCGCGGAGATCGAGACAGACAAGGCAACCATGGAATGGGAGTCACCTGAAGATGGGACGCTCACCGAAATTTATGTCCAGGAAGGCGGCAAGGTGAACGTCGGCGATAAAATCGGATTCATTCGCGCAGAAGGCGAGCAAGCACCGAAACAGGAAGCGCCAACACAGAAAAAGAAGACCGAAGCCGTCCCAGAAAAGAAGCCGCAAGCGGAAACGGAAAAACCCGCCCCGGCAGACGCCACAGAAAAAGAAACTGCGCCGCCACAGCAAAAAGATGTCGGGGCAGCTGTGTCAGCCGCCCGAGATGAGCCGACGCAACAAAAGCCACAGGCGAGGGAACAAAGACCCGAAGAAGCCCGCGTGAAAGCTTCGCCTGTTGCGCGCCGTATCGCCGGTGAGCTGGGTGTTGATCTTTCCAGCGTGAAAGGTACTGGCCCGGAGGGCCGCGTTACCGAAACCGATGTTCGCGCTGCGTCGAAAAGCAAAACGCTGGAGCCGGCGCGCCCCCGCGCTGGACGTGATCGGGACGAGGGAGTCCCGACTCCAACATCAGCGCGCATTCAACTTTCCGGGATGCGCAAAATCATTGCGCAACGGCTTGTCGAGAGTCTCGGCCCGGTTCCACACTTCTATCTCACGATCGACATTAATGCGGGACCGCTAATGGAAGCGCGCGAGGAATTGAAGTCCGCGGGCGAAGGCGCGGATGCGGCGAAGATCACGGTGAACGATTTTGTTTTAAAAGCTGCAGTGATGGCTGCGGTGAAAGTGCCGCGTGTGAATGCTTCATTCGACAATGACGCAATCGTGCAGTACGCGGACGTCGATCTCGGCGTGGCGGTTGCGATCGAAGACGGACTGCTGACACCGGTCATTCGCGCGGCGCAAGACAAATCGCTTCGCGCGATTAGCGCGTCAGCCAAGGACCTGGCGCATCGGGCTCGTAACAAGCGAATGAAGCCAGAAGAATTTCAGGGCGGCACATTCACCGTCTCAAATCTGGGCGGCCTGGGCATCGACAGTTTCTCGGCTGTCATTAATCCACCGCAGGGCTTTATTCTCGCGGTGGGCAAGGTCACAAAAGTCCCGGTCGTTGACGACTGTGATCAAGTGATGGTCGGTCATCGCATGTCGATCACGATGAGCTGCGACCATCGCGCCATCGACGGCGCGCTCGGTGCCGAATATCTCAAAGAACTGCAGCACCTGCTGGAAAACCCGGCGCTGCTAATGGTCTAAATCTGTAGCCGCTTCAATATACGAAGCGCCTCCTCGATTCGAGCGGTTCGCACAAAGGGCGTCGCCCATAGGGCGACGGCTACACCGCGGCAGTTTCCCACATCATGAAATCGTCCAGCGTTTGGCGGCTTTTGTCGGTCACAAACTCGATCACGGTTGCATCATCGACGAAGCCGAGGACCGGTGTTGCGTCCGGAATTAAATCGAATGGATCAATCAGGTAACTGAGAGCAGCAACGATCCAGAGCAGTGCGTTGTCAGGGATTTGATCGTATTCGCCGCGATGATAGGCGCGAACCAAACGCAACATGGTTTGCAGATAAGGCCAACATTCTTTGAACGGTTCCCTCGGCACTACCGCTGCCTTTTTCGCTGCGTCATTGTAAAGCGCTAGCAAAGTCTCAGAATCATTGAGACACGCTTTTGCATCGATCAGAGCCCTGACGAATGCTTCGCTGCGAAGCGCCGGTTTACGGTAGGGAACACTTCGCTCAGAATTTCTCGCCGCAGGCCGGGCCTTTGGTTCTGAGCGCGACTTCGTTTTCGTTTTTTTCATTTCGCGAATCAAAACACTTCGAGGCTCGGATGAGAAGCAGATTCGTAATACGGCACTGCTACGGTTTTGTTGCCAGAATAAGCGGTGATGGCCCGGGCGCTTTGAGTTTCCGCACTTTTTTAAAGCCCGCGGCCTCGAGCCATTTTTTGATTTCGTTAAAGCTGAACGTCCCGCCTTTTTCAGTGTTGACGAGCATTTGCACGGAAAACATCAGCGAGGGGAGCGGTTTGGTGCGGTCGTCATTCACCAGCCATTCTGCGATAGCGATTATGCCGCCCGACTTTAAGGCTCGAAAAGTTTTCCTGAGCAATTGCCGACTACGTTGTTCGCCTTCGCTGTGCAGAATATGCCCCAACGTCGCGAGATCGTAGCCGCTGCCAAACTTCGCCTCCGAAAGGTCGCCCTCGATGAAATCGAAACAATCGCGCACACCAAATTTTCCTGTAATGCGCTTCGTCGTAGGTATCATTCGCGGCCAATCGACTGCCGTCACCCGCACTTGCGGCGATTTCTGAGCCATCGCGATTCCCCAGATGCCGGAACCGGCCGCTAGATCGATCACGCGCACCGGCTGGTTGGCCTTCGCGATTTTCAGATGATCGGTAAGCTTCTGCGCGCCGGGATAGCTCATTGGGACGATCGTCTCTACAAGTTGGCTGAAAAATTCCGTCCCCTCGGTTTCCTGGTTCACGGCGACTGCCGGTCGCCCGTCGCGGACAACGTCGGTCAGCCGCAACCAACGCGAAATCATTACCGGCAAAATCGATCCGAAAAATCCGGCGAGCGTGGCCGGTTTTTCGCTGATAAGAAATGCGTGGCTCTCTGGGGTTAGAGAGTATCTCGATTGTCGATCTTTCTTCAGCAGTTCCAAGGCGACAAGCGCGTCCATGATTACACGCAACCCTCGCGCGGATGCGCCTGTTTGTTTTCTCACTTGGTCAACCGTCTTTGGTCCAGCCTCCAATGTATCAAAAACTTTATTGTTCACGGCCGCGCTGATGACGAACGGCGGCGCGTAAGCAAATCCGAACTGCTGAAGGCGTTCGGGCGTCAGCTTTTTCGTTTCGCGTTTTTTCATACGTGAATCGACAAATAATTGGAAATGCACTTTCGTCCAGCGGATCTAGCCGAAGTCGCCTGGTTCCTCTACACTTCGGATAAACAATGAGCGCAAAATGGAAGACGCGCGAACAAATGGAGGAGGGGGAATGTGTAGCGCTCGGCTCTGTTGCTCAAAAATCGGGCGAATCGCGCGGCCGGCTGCACTTTGAAACGAGTCACGCCTATCGCACCGAATTTCAGCGGGATCGTGCGCGCATCATCCATTCGCGCGCGTTCCGGCGGCTGGAATACAAAACCCAGGTTTTTCTCAACGGTACCGGCGACCATTTGCGCACGCGCCTGACGCATTCGATCGAAGTGGCCTCGATCAGTCGCACCATCGCGCGTGCGTTGCGGCTGAACGAAGACCTGGCGGAAGCGATAGCGCTTGCCCACGATCTGGGCCATCCGCCTTTTGGACATTCCGGTGAGGAGATGCTGGCCGAATGCATGCGCGACCACGGCGGGTTCGATCATAATCGTCAAAGTGTGCGCGTGGTCGAATTACTTGAAACGCCTAATCCAAATTTTCCGGGCTTAAACCTCACATTTGAAGTGCGTGAAGGTCTGCGGAAGCATGAGCGACCTTACAAATTCCCGGCTCCTTCAGGGGAAGAATACGCTTGTCCGTCGCTGGAGGCGCAGATTGCCGACTTGGCAGATGAGATCACGTATTACAGTCACGACCTCGATGACGCGCTTGATTTCGAAATTTTGACCCCACCGCGATTGGAAGGGAACGATGTGTGGCGCAACAGTCATCGCGCAGTTCTCGCGCGTTACTTGGACACGCACGAACCGGAGCTGCACAAGCTGGTTATTCGCGAAATCATAGACCGCGAAGTGCACGACCTGGTTGCGACGAGCGCGGAATCGATCGCGGAATCAGGCGTGCAGAGTGCAGATGACGTGCGCCGGCAAACCGCGCCGCTTATTCGTTACAGCGATGAATTGGCCGAGGCGAATCGCGCGCTACGGAAATTTTTGTATCAAAATGTGTATTACCATCCGCGCGTCGCGGAAGTGAACCAACGCGCTTGCGAGATGCTGGGGCGCGTTTTCGCAGCGTACCTTGCCGATCCCGATAGACTGGGCGAAGGCGCGATGCGACGAGTCGAGAAGGAAGGATTGCATCGCACAGTTTGTGATTACATCGCGGGAATGACCGACCGTTATGTAATGGAAGAATACGCGCGGATCTGCGGAGATGGAGTAGTGGAGTAATGGAGTGCCGGAGTAATGAAATATGCCTTCTTCTCAAGACTCCAACACTCCACTACTCCACTTGGCTCTCACGCGGCGGCGTTCCCGATCTCATCGCGTAAATACCTGATGAGAAAACGAAGGCGCTGATTGAGCGAGCGTTCTTCGAGCAGGCGTTGCCGGCGCAATGGATCGTTCACGAACGTCGAAGCCATTAGGTCCGCCAGCATTTCCAGATCGCGCAATTCGGAAAGATACCGATCCAATTTCGCGGGGAGCTGACGGCGATCGTGCTTTAGGCTGCCATAGAGCTCGATCACTTTTGCACCAAGCGCTTCGGTCTTGACGGTGGTGGCATCGCGCGATTCTACGGTCTCGATGCTGGCGATCGGAAACGGCTTCTCCCGTTCGAAACTGGTTAAGCGCACACGTTGCAAACCTTGCAGGACCAGATTCGACGTCCCATCGCTGCGTTCGACACAGGCGCGAATCAATCCGGCGGTGGCGAGATGGAAAAAATCCTCGGGGGCATGCCAATCCGGGCAGATCGGCTTAATCAACGTCACGCAAAACATCCGATGCTTTCGAAGCGCGTGCTCCAGCATCTTGCGATACCGCGCCTCGAAAACGTAAAGCGGCAGAAGCGCATGTGGAAACAGCACGGCTCCCGGAAGCGGCATCACGGGTAATTGTTCGGGTAAAGTTATGGATGAGGACATGTTTCGTCATCTGTACCTTATGCGTGTCGAGCAAAGGGCAAGTGTCGAGGATGAACAGACTCGAACGTTCATCAGTTTCATGGGCCGAAGCCCAACGTACGGAGTTGTTCCAGCGACATTTGGCCTTCGACGTCGCTCGCGGCAGCTATGGATGCGTAAATCAGCACAGAGCCAGCGTGCGTCAGCAGGACACGGGAAATCGATCCAAGTTTGCCGATTCCCATGACGGCAATTGAGAGATTTAAACGGCTGTTTGCCATGAATTCGAGCAAACGTCCGAGTTCCATTGGCGTATCGGTTCGCGTAGCAACTTTGAAAATATCTGCGCCATGTGAGCTGGCTTGGCGCGCTTTCGCCGCTAAGATTCGCGCGCTCGGCGTTGATTTGAAGTCATGGAATGAAACGATTTGCCGGATCTTTTTCGTTTTGGCGTTCGCGAGCAAGACTTGCAGCGTACGCACTGAGCGTAACTCGACGTCGATATAATAGGCGTGATTCAAGAATCGGCGGAGGAGATCTCGCCGTTGCAACAGCCGAAGCTTGTTAGCGCCGCCTTCGCGCGGATCTCGTGCTGTGACGATGAGCGGCCTGCGCAGCTTCGGTAACGCGCGTTCCACTTGATCAGCCATGCCCGCGAGGCGATCCAAGCGCAGTTCGAATAAATCCGGCAGCCTGCGCATCCGCACAGCCCGCTCCAGATCGACGCCCGATGCGATCACACCGACAATCCGCGGACGCCGCTTGGTCGAGTGACCCGCCATCATTCTTTTGTCACTGCTGGCTCAATCATTCTCTCGACGTACTTGGCCAGGATGTCGAACTCGAGGTTAACAAGAGAGCCGATGCTTGCACGATCAAGGTTGGTATGGCTCTTGGTGTACGGAATGATCCACACCGCAAAGCTTCCCGGAAGGACTTCCGCAACGGTAAGACTAATTCCATCGACGGTGATCGAACCCTTGGAAGCCACATAATGCCTGGAGTTATGCGGCAATCCGACTTCGAGTCGGAAGTCTGCGCCTTTCCTGTCGAAGGCAAGAATGGGCGCGACGCAATCAACGTGACCTTGAACGAAATGCCCGCCTACGCGGGCGTCCGCGCGTAGCGCACGCTCCAGATTTACGGGATTATCCTGCCGCAAATTGTGGAGGTTAGTGCGAGCAATTGTTTCCTCGAGCAGATCGAAGCTTAAACAATCGTTGCGACACGAAGTCAGCGTCAAACAACAACCATTGACGGCGATGCTCTCTCCCGAATTGACGTGTTTGGCGGCTCCCGGCGCGGCGATTTGCAGTTCCGTTCCGTAATCACGTCCGCGCACGGCCACAACTGTGCCAACTTCTTCGACTAATCCCGTGAACATAATCTTGCGGCAGGATCTATTAAAATAATTACACCGTTACATCGGATTTACGATTCGACGATTTAGCGTTGCGAAGCTAATTAGCCCTTGCACATATCTCCGCAGAACGCGGTACCGACAACGCTTACCCGAATGGTTTGGATGATCAGTCATTTGCAATTGCTAACCTAACGAACTGACATGCCAGGACGATTGAAAAAAATCCCGCTGACAGTCTTTCAGCGATTTTTCCGTACGGAGACACTTGGTGGTCTGGTCCTGTTAGGGTTTGGTCTTGCCGCGCTCGCGATTGCCAATTCGCCGTTGTCCGCAGCTTACAACCATCTTTGGGAAATACCGCTGACACTCGGGATTGCGCCTCAAGAGCTTTCGTTGAGCCTGCACGATTGGATTAATGACGGTCTGATGGCCGTGTTTTTCCTTCTGGTCGGGCTCGAAATCAAACGGGAATTTCTCGCTGGTGAATTGTCCTCTGCCCGGCAAGCGGCGCTCCCAATCGCGTGCGCAATCGGTGGAATGGTTGTGCCCGCGTTGATTTATTTGATTTTCAATTTGCGTGGTCCGAGCGCGCACGGTTGGGGCATCCCAATGGCAACCGACATAGCATTCGCGTTGGGCACACTCAATTTGATCGCTCCGCAGGCGCCAATCGGTGCAAAAGTGCTGCTGACCGCCCTGGCCATCGTCGACGACATGGGAGCGGTGCTCGTAATCTCGCTTTTTTATTCGCAGGGGATCGTCTGGAGTGCGCTTGGCGGCGCAGCGGTTACGATGCTCGTGTTGATTGGATTCAATCTAATCGGTATCCGTCGTCTGTGGCCATACCTGCTGCTCGGTGTCGTCCTATGGTGTTTTGTTCATGCCTCCGGCGTGCACGCCACGATCGCAGGCGTTGTCCTCGCCTTCATCATTCCTACACATTCGCGCACCAACGCGCGGGAATTCTCCAGAGAAGCACGTTCGTTGCTCGATCAATTCGATCGCACGGAAACTGGTGACCTGGTGGTTTTGACCAGCAAAGGACAACAGGAAACGGTGTTTGCGCTTGAGCGGGCGAGCGAGGGCGTAACTGCACCCGTCCTCAGACTCGAGCATGCATTGCACAATTTTTCGGCGTTCGTGGTAATGCCGTTGTTCGCCTTTGCCAATGCTGGAGTCAAAATTGATATGTCGCTGCAGCATTCAGAGATTGGGTTCGGAATTTTGGCGGGGCTATTGTTCGGCAAACCACTTGGAATTATGATGTTTGCGTTGACTGCCGTGAAGACGGGAATTGCGAGCCTTCCTCAGGCTGTGAACTGGAGATCGTTGCTCGGGTATGCCTTTCTCGCCGGAATCGGTTTCACCATGTCACTATTCATTGCCACCCTGGCGTTCGACGATATGGCTTCGGTTAACGCAGCTAAACGAGGCATTATCGCTGGTTCGCTTCTGGCCGGAGTTGCCGGGGCTGTAGTGCTGCGGACCGGCCGAGTTTTGCGCGATGCCAAGTAGTTCGCAAAAATCCCACGTGTCTCGTGAAAGACACGCGTCCCAAGTGGTGGGATCGCAAAGTGGGCGCGTTGCCGTTCTTTGCGGCGTTCTTTTCCTCTCCGGTACCGGCGCCCTCATTTTCGAGACACTGTGGCTGCGACTTAGTGGCTTGGCCTTTGGCAATTCGACCTGGGCCGCAGCGTTGATTCTCTCGAGTTTCATGGCGGGCCTGGCGCTGGGAAACGCATTGGCTGCATCATCGAGAATCCGACGATGGCGGCCGCTGCATTTATACGTTGTGCTGGAACTCTTCGTCGCGTTCTTTGGTTGCACGATTGTTTTTGGCCTTCCCGTCGTTGGCGATTTGATGCGGCCAGTGTGGCAGATGCTGTGGAATTATCAGCCGACGCTGCTGGGGCTGCGGTTCGCGGTTTCCTTCCTGATTTTGCTCGTGCCAACAACAGCGATGGGTTTGACGCTGCCGGTCGTCATTGAGGATCCTCTGTTCCGGGAAACGGAGTTTGGCCGCGCAATTGGTTTTCTTTACGGGTCAAACACGCTGGGGGCGATGCTTGGCGCGATTCTCGGCGAAGCGTATTTGATCAGGGCATTTGGACTATACGGCACAAGTTTAGCCGCCGCGGCCGCGGTTTGCATCGCTGCGGCGATCGCCTTGTTAGTCGCGAGATTTGGAGCGGCGGGATACGTCGCAGATTTCAAAGGTACCGACCAAGCCGCACGCTCCAAATTTCCGCTCAGCTTCGATAGGAGTTATCGGCCACCGTGGCGTTTGCTTTTCGTCAGTTTTGGCACGGGTCTTATTCTTCTCGCGCTGGAAGTCATTTGGTTCCGATTCTTGCATCTGTATGTCGTATCTTCGCCGACGGCTTTCGCCATTATGCTCGCGGCTGTGCTGGCGGGAATCGGACTGGGCGGAATCGCGGCCGGCGCGATTAATCATCTCTCAATCCGGCTGCATCAATTAGTCCCTGCTTTGTTACTGCTTGCGGCGGTTGCGGTGCTTTTATCATACCTATTTTTTCCGGGCGAGGCAGTCAGAACCCCCGCTGGCGCCTTTAGTCTCGCTTCGTGGTGGCAAGTCGCCATCCTATGCGTAGCCTTGATGTTCGCGGTATCCTTTTTATCCGGGATGATGTTTCCGACCATTGTCGCTCGGATTCAAGTTGCGGTAATCGACCGGATGAATAGCGCTGGAGTCGCTACTGTGCTGAATACGAGCGGCGCGGCGATCGGCCCGTTGGTCGCAACTTTCGTCCTGTTGCCGTCTCTCGGCTATCAATCGAGTCTCATTTGCTGTGCTGCCGCGTATGGTTTGCTTAGCATCATCGTCACCGAACGCGCACACTGGTCGGTGCGGCGTCCGACTGGGATCATCCTCGTTACGCTTTGGATCGCACTGCTGCTTGGCTTTGTATTTTTCCCATATCGACGCACCGAAGCGCATTTCGAACACGCGAGCCGTCCCTATGAAAGGGACGATCAGGGGCACGTGCTGGCGCGCGTGGTGAAACGGATCGAGGGAACATCGGACACGTGGCAATTGTTACGGCGCGATTTGTTTGGCCAGGCGTACTATTACCGGCTGCTGACCGACGCGTTCTCGATGTCGGCCACAAGTCCGCGCAATCAGCGCTACATGCGATTATTCGCCTATCTTCCGCTGGCGTTGCACCCTGGAACGAGAGATGTGCTGCTGATTTGTTACGGGTGCGGGGTGACTGCGGATGCGTTTACTCGCAAATCGAGTGTCGAAAGAATCGATATCGTTGACATCTCGAAAGAAGTGTTCTCGCTGGCTGATTCTTATACGGAAATCAATTACTCCAATCCGCTTCGTGATCCTCGCGTGCACGCCATCGTTCAAGATGGACGGTTTTTCCTACAGGCGAGCGCGACGAAATACGACATCATCTCGGGCGAACCGCCACCGCCGAAAGTCGCCGGGGCAGTGAATCTTTACACTCAGGAGTTTTTTTCGCTCATGCGAAGTCGTCTGAACGAAGGCGGAATCGCGACCTTTTGGCTTCCAATCAATCAATTAAGAGTCGATGAAGCCAAGGCGATCCTACGCGCCTTTCATAACGCTTTTCCAAACGCCTCGGTATGGGGCAGCGCCGATCAGGACTGGATCATGATGGGGATCAATGGGCCGATCCGCAGAGCGAGTGAAGATGAGCTTCGTCAGTTTTGGAACGATCCGGACACGGGCGCAGATTTGCGACGCATTGGAATTGAGGTTCCCCAGCAACTAGGCGCACTGTTTTTGATGGACGGCGACGAAATCGATCGGATTACCTACAATATAGCCCCACTCACCGACCTTCATCCCAAGCGCCTAACGGATGGTCCGTGGGATAATGAGGCAAGTCATCGGTTCGCGTTAACCTATTTTACGGCACCCGCGGCGTATCAACGTTTCGTTCATTCTTCGTTGATTAGTCAAATCTGGCCCGAAACGTTGAATCCGGCGGCTGCCGAACTGGAGTCATTCTTCACCGTCAGGCAGACGCGCTACCTTTCTGAAATTATTGGAAGCAATAAGCTCGCTGAGCTCGACCTTTATCTCCGGCATTCCCGTTTAAGGATACCCGTCTTGGAAGTATTGGGAAGCGATGCGTTACGGGTGTCGATTGCCGAGCGGGTCGCGAAGGGTTCTGCAACGCCGCCGCTGGAAGTAATGCCCGACTTGATCGCGGGAGCGCTGGCACAGCGGAATATCGACCGGGCGATTAAGCTGTTGGAGAGCGAGAAAGATCGCGGCGTGTTCGGCTCTGACGAGATTTTCCTGCTCAGCTATCTCTATTGCTTGAACGGTAGTGTTGAAAAGGCAGAGACGCTGGTTACCGACAACGCCGCTTTAGTTGAGAAGAATTGGTTTGTCGATTGGTTGTGGGAAAAACTGCAAACCGATTTCGGATTTCATCCCCCTGAGAAGCGCGAATAACTTTCAAGGCGCCATTTCCGATTCCGCGCGACTTTTCCGAGCTCAAAAAATCTTTAAAAAAAGCTTGTCAGGACCGTCGGGCTTCCGCTAGAGGGAAATGCGACCGACAAATGCCGTCATTTCGTCGTTCAAAAAAAAATCAAAAAAGTGAAAAAAAAGCTTGTCAGGGCGTTAGAAATTTAATAAGCGTGCTGAAACCTAACCAAACCAACGGAGAAACTAATGACACAAAACGCACTAAAAACGTTTAGATTCGCGCGTCTCGCTTTGATGGCGGGCGTCGGATTTCAATTAATCCTTGCGTCGAACGCGTTCGCGCAATTGCCAGCTCCAGCTGTGCCTGCCGAGCCTGCTGCTGCCCCGCCGTCCTCGGCTGAGGTGGAACGCGTCGTCGTGACTGGTTCAAACATTCCCACTGCGGAAGAGACCGGCCCGAACCCGGTGGACACCTACCGGCCGCAGGACATCGAAAAACTCGGTATTCGCAGCGCCACCGATCTTCAGCAGTTCATCCCGCAACAGGCGGGCGGAACTGTCAACCTGAACATCGGTAACGGCGGCGACGGTACCATTCAGTTTAACCTGCGTGGCCTTTTGCCCAAGGAAACCTTGATCCTAATCGATGGAAAGAAAGTCGCCTACGGATCATTGGGCGTTTCCGGATTCAGCGGTGGCCCGGACATTAACCTGATACCGTTTTCGATGATCGATCACGTTGACATCCTTAAGGACGGCGCCTCGGCCGTGTATGGATCGGACGCGATCGCCGGCGTGGTCAACTTCTTCCTGATCCACAAATTCCGTGGGTTGGAAATTGGGGGCACTTACGGAAATACAAACATGGGAGCGTCCAACGACATGGGCGAGTGGGAGACATGGATCAAAGCCGGCACCGGAGATGACAAAACTGACATCGTGGTCATTGCCGATTTCTGGCAGCGCACCGGTGGCGTTTTCAGTCGTGACCGCGATATTTCTTCTAACGGGGATTTCATCCCGTTCGGCGGATTTGATGCGCGCAGCGGCAATTTCCCTGGTCGCGTGGGAAGTCGCCGTTTGATTCCGAGTTTGTTTTTCAACGGCGGCAGCCCGCCGCCACATTCGGCCCCCAACGCCGCCCATTCTCCATTTTATGTCAACCCGAACGTGTTCGGTCTTGGTCAAAATCTGGGCGATGTGAATGCTTTAGATGGGAACTACGTTGCCTATAACTTTGCCTCGGTTACGCCAGCGTTGCCGCCGGGCGACCGTCAAGTGTATTACGGCTCGTTCACGCGCGATCTGTGCGACAAATACCTGACAGTATTTGGCGACTTTAAATATGCGCGTTCCTATTTCGATTCGTCGCTGGCAGCGGTGCCGTTTACGCCAGATCCATTCAGGAATCCGGGCCAGACTGTTGGATTGAGCGGTCCTAGCGGAATCAGTGTACCAATCCAGAATCCGTTTAATCCTTTCACAGTGGGAGACGCAACTTGGGTAGGCCCGGGTGGAACGTTAATCCCTGTGACCACTGGTGTTCGGTTTCGTGGTATCACCGATACCGGTGTAAGAAGTGAAAAGTTCACTTACTGGGACCAACTCTTCGATGTCGGTCTGCGGGGCGAGTTAGGATATGCCGGCGATTACTTTAAAACGTGGAACTGGGAGGCCGGTTTCCGTTATTCAAGGAACGAAGGCCAGGACCTGTCCGTTGGCGAAGTCAGCCAGCCCGGTTTACGCGATGCGTTATTGGACACAAATCCGGCCTCGGCATTTAATCCCTTCAGTAGCGGCATAAATAGCGGAAGGGCCAGGCAGGCTGTTTATGTGACTCTGCATAACTCTGGCGAGTATGAATTGCCTATTTACTATGCCACCTTTAACGGTGACTTGTTCAATCTTCCCGCCGGTCCGGTCTCCTTTGCCATTGGTGGCGAGTACGACGCACCGAGGTTTACGCGTGATCGCGACGCGCTGAATAACACCTTTAACACCATTGGTTCTACAGATGGTCAAAGCTTCCGTGTGAATCGGGACATCTGGGGAATCTACGAAGAAGTACGTGTGCCGATCACCAGTCCGACTTGGAACTTCTGGGGCTTCTACAGCTTCGAAGTGGATTTTGCCGAACGAGAAGAATGGTATAGCCAGAACACTTCTACGGTGTTGCCTTCAGGAGTTTTCCCTGGTCAGGGGGCGACGCACAGCCAGTATAATGCACAGAAGCCGAAAATCTCAATACGCTGGCAGCCGTTAGATCCCAAGTATATCGGCGCAGTTACGCTGCGTGGCAGCTATACCGAGGCGTTCCATGCTCCGACACTGGGAGAAATTACCCCTGCGAGTACGCAAAACTTCCCGATTGTGGCCGATCCGTTTTCGCCCCTTACTGAGCCTCAGATTGAGGAACGCATCATCGGCAATCCCAATCTGCATCCGGAAACGGCCTACGAATGGACCTATGGAGCTGTTTACAGCCCGAAATGGGTCAAGGGCCTGACACTGAGTGCCGACTGGTGGCATATCGATATGCGCGACATCGTGGCAGCCCCCGGCGCGCAAACGCTCATCCTGGAGAATCCTCCGGGGCCAGCAAGCGGGCCACCACAGAACGGGCCCAATATTTTCCGTGGGCCTAGCCAAGTGGTTAATGGGGTGCTAGTGCCAGGAGCAGTCTCACTGGTCATCGATCCCAGCCAAAACCTTTCCGGCGCGATTTTCGAGGGTCTCGACTATGAAGCAATCTACATCTTGGATTCGACAATCTTCGGCAGCGGAGATTGGGGTAGGATCACGACTACGATCAACGGCACCCACCTGGCGCGAGCTGAGTTTCAAGCTACCCCCACCACAAAGCGGGTGGGCATCGCGGGCGAATTCCTGCCGCCGGCATTTGCGTTAACCAGTTCGCTGCCGTGGGATCGGGCCAATGCTAGTATCTTCTACGATGGCCCGGCTGATTCCTGGATGCAGGGCTTGGATATTGGTGCCGTCGTCCACTGGACTGGTCAGTACGAGGATGACAACGCCAGTCTGACAGGAGCGACCAAGTTACAAGAGCCTAGAAGCGGTCCGTTGTTTATGCGCGCTCGGAAAGTGTCTGCGTTAACTACGCTCGACCTCATCTTAAACTACACGTTTAACCTGCCACCGCCTGCACCCGCCGAGGTACCTGGCTTTGCCAAGGACGGCGGCAAAAACGTGAGGAGCGGCAAGGATGGCAAGGAGAAGAACGTCGTCCCAGTTTCCACGGCTGAATACGGCTGCAGCAATTGGCAGTGGTGGCTTAACAACACCACAGTCACGTTGGGCATGCAGAACGTAACGGATGAGGATCCACCGTTCGTGGCAGGTAGCTTCGAGAACGGCTATGACGAATCGCTTGCTACGATTAAGGGCCGATTCTGGTACGTCGGACTGAAGAAACGATTCTAAGTAGTAAGGTAGGTTTCACAGCGGCCGGGCTCTGAAAGGAGTCCGGCCGTTTTGCTTCCCACGTTTGTAATGAAATCCGGCGGCATCGAGCTATCCCTACATAATTGCTTTCTTAGCAGTTTCCCCGTTCTGATTTGAGTTTTCGTGCTGCACAAATCATCTCAGGATTGATTTTCGCTGCGCTTTGAGAGAGACTTGCCTCCGCTAAGGAAACGGCATGCAGCTCGTCCCGGGGATTTCATCTGCGCAAACGATGCCGGCTGCGCCGGCGCCGTCAGCCGCCGGCCGCAAGCCTAGCCTGTGGATTCTCGACAGTTGGCGCGACTTGGCTCTTTACGTCTGCACACCGTTGTTGCTGGTGCCGATGTTCATCGCGGCGCAGGGCGTGTGGGCCGCGGAGGATATTTATCTCGTCGTCGCCGCCTTTGGCGCGATGGGACACCATTTGCCAGGAATGATTCGAGCGTACGGCGATCGTGCGCTTTTTGAGCGTTTTCGATGGCGTTTCATTTGTGCGCCGATCTTTTTGGTCGTTGTCTGCGCGGCTTTTTCCGTGTGGAACCTGAAGGGAATTGTGCTCGTGGCGTTTATATGGGGCGTCTGGCACGGGATGATGCAAACGTACGGGTTCTGCCGGATCTATGATGCGAAAGTCGGCTCCTTTGCGGAGATAACGCGTCGTCTCGATTTCGCCTTGTGCGGGATTTGGTTCGCAACGGCTGTTCTTCTTTCGCCGCAACGGATGACCGATACGCTTGAAACGTACTATTCCGCGGGCGCACCTTTTATTCCGCCGGCAGTTCTTCGAGCGGGACAACTGGGTTTGCTTGCGCTGGCACTTCTAATTTCGGCGCTGTTCCTGGCAAATTTTGTTTGGATGTGGAGCAGTGGAAAGCGGCCCAGCCCAGTGAAACTGGTGCTGCTCATCACGAGCATCTCGTTCTGGTGGTATTGCAACAACATTGTAGCGAGCGTTTTGGTTGGCATTGCGTTATTCGAGGTATTTCATGACGTGCAGTACCTTTCGCTCGTCTGGATTTATAATCGGAAACGAGTCGAGAGCGACAGCTCTATCGGTGGGTTCATGCGCTTTGTGTTCCGGCGAAGTGGCGCGCTTGTGGGAGTGTACATAGGCCTCGTGCTCGCCTACGGTGGGCTGAGTTTGTCCAAATCCTATGTCGGTGTCGACGCCGTTAAGAATATTCTTACCGGTGTCGTGACCGCATCGGCACTTCTTCATTTCTACTACGACGGATTCATTTGGAAAGTTCGCGAGAAGTCGACGCGGCAATCTTTGGGCATCGCCGGTGGTACAACAGATGTTTCGTTGGGTGGTTTTCTGCCTGGCTGGGCTTTGCACGGCATAAGATGGGTCGCTATTTTTGTGATTCCTCTCGCGATACTCTGGTACGCCGAAATACAAAGTGGCCGAGGCAAACTGGAACGTTTGGGCGCGATTGTCGCGGATCTTCCGACGAGCGTTCGGGCCCACGTTAACTACGCTACCGAGTTGCAGGAGGCCGGGCGAGACGATGAAGCAGCGAAAGAATTCTCTGAGGCGATACGTTTAAATCCCGGCTCGGCGAAGGCGCACGTCAACCTCGGGTCACTGTTGACGGCGAAGGGAGAGCTCGACGCAGCAGAAAGTCATTTTGAGCAAGCCTTACGCATCGAGCCGAAGAACGCTGAATATCATTCTGGTTATGCGTATCTTTTGGACCAACTGGGTCGCAAGGACCAAGCCGCAGCTGAATGCGAGACGGCTATTCGTCTGGCGCCGAAATCGGCGCAAGCGCATTACAGCTATGGCGCGTTCTTGGAAAAACACGGCCAGCCAGAAGAGGCAATCGCAAAATATCGACAGACTCTGCAATTGGATCCTGCCCATGTCGACGCCCACCTCGATTTGGGTAATTTACTTTTGGAGAAAAGCGACTTCGAGGAATCACGAGAGCATTTTGCGAAGGCGTCCGAACTCAACCCGAAACTGGCTCAACCGCACAATTATCTTGGAAAAGTTCTGATGCGTGAAGGCAACACTTCCCAAGCGATTGCACAATTCCAAGAAGCGCTACGCCTTCATCCCGATTTTCCAGAGGCGGAACAGAACCTGCGCATTGCCAAAGGGAGTAGCGCTCAGTCTCCTTGACGCAGTTACGCGAATTGCCACCAATTCGGTAACGTTGAGGCCAAGTCTTGGATCAATTCGTGCCAGTTCGTGAAATTCGTGTAGCGTTCTGGAGACAGGACTGGTTTTGGGCGCTGGTCTTAATCGTTTTCGTTCTCATTGCGTACGCTCAAGTTTTTCGGGCGGACTTCATTTGGGATGATGAATCGCATCTGACTCAGAATCCTTGCGTCATTGGACCACTCGGCTTGAAGGAAATCTGGACCACGACGCAAGCGGTCTATTATCCGCTCGTTCTGACGACGTTTTGCGCCCTGCATAAGTTTGTGGGCCTGAACCCGCTGCCATACCACGCTCTCAATGTTTTGTTGCACGCCGTCTCAGCGATTCTGCTCTGGCGGGTGCTCCGACTCCTCCAAGTCCGCGGCGCGTGGCTCGGCGCCGCACTCTGGGCTTTGCATCCGGTAATGGTGCAATCTGTGGCGTGGGTTACTGAACTGAAGAACACGCAGTCCTGCGTGTTCTATTTGCTCTCGATCCTTTTCTTTTTGAAATGGGAGGATCAAGGAGTCTCGGTGCCTGGATCGCCCCAGCGGGAGATTGAAGAACGCCATTCATTGGTCTTCGCTTTGTCTCTTCTTTCATTTCTTCTGGCGACGCTAAGCAAACCTTCCGTGGCGATGCTGCCATTTGTGCTCGCGTTGTGCGTCTGGTGGATGCGAGGAAAAATCCGTTGGCGTGATACGGTGGCTTTCGCTCCATTTGCTCTGATTTCGATCATCGCGAGCGCATGGACGATCTGGGAACAGAGATTTCATGCGCGCGCAGTTGGTCCGGACTGGGTACAAACCTTTCCGGAACGTCTGATCATCGCCGGCAAAGCCATTTGGTTCTATCTCGGCAAATTGGTGTGGCCGCATCCTCTGATCTTCATCTATCCGCGGTGGCACGTTGATTCGTCCAATGTCGTTGCATATCTGCCGTTGATGGCTGCAATTGCTGCCCTGATTGCCTTATGGTTTGTTCGCGCGCAATTGGGCCGTGCTCTCTTCTTTGCCGCCGCTTACTATATCATCTCCCTGTTTCCTGTGCTGGGCTTTTTCAGCGTATATTTCTTTCGTTACTCATTTGTAAGCGATCATTTTCAGTATCTCGCCAGTATGGGGCCGCTCGCGCTGATAGGAGCGGGGATCGCAACATTTCTCGGCCGTTTTTGTGGAATCCCGGACCATTTCGTGTGTCTCCCGGAGACCGTACCGCGATCGGGCAACACCATCGCTAGTCCACGATGGCAATCGATTATAAGCACCGCCCCCTGTGGAATCCTTCTGGTATTGCTCGGCTTTTTAACGTGGCGACAAACCGCGGAATATCACAATCTCTTCACGTTATACACAGCGACGTTAGAAAAAAATCCGCGTTGCTGGATGGCGCATTACAATCTCGGCATCGTTCTCAGCCAGCAGGGAGAAGCGGATCAGGCGATCGAGCATTACAGGCAAGCCGTTTCACTGCGGCCTGATTACGCGGAGGCGCATTATAACTTGGGCCGACTTTTGGTTGATAAAGGCCAGCTTAACGACGCAATTGCCCATTACGAACGAGCTGCGGCGATCAACCCCGCCGATGCAGCAGCACAAAACAATCTGGGTGTTACGCTTTTTGGAATCGGGCGTGCTGACGATGCGATTGCCCATTATCAGAAGGCACTTGAAATCCGTCCCGACTACGGCGAAGCCTCCTGCAATCTTGCGAACGTACTTATAGCCAAAGGTGACTTAGATGGTGCTATCGCCCGGTACACGGCGTGCCTTGCGGTCATACCCGACCAGGAAGAAGCGCAATACAATCTCGCGAGCGCTCTTCTGCGCACAGGCCGCACGGAAGAGGCGATTGTCGAGTACCAAAAGGTGCTCCAGATGCATCCGGAGAACGCAGACACTCATGCCAATCTCGGCATCGCTTTCCTTACAGAGGGGCGCGTTCGAGATGCAATCGCTGAGTATACAAAGGCACTCCAAATTTCCCCCGAAAATTTAGCTGCGCTAAGCAACCTGGCATGGTTGCTCGCGACATCTTCCGATCCCACTCTGCGAAACGGATCCGAGGCTGTGCAGTTGGCTGAGCGCGCCGACTCCGCAAGTTCCAGAAGCGACAAGCACCCGACAGTTCTGCGGATTTTGGCTGCATCCTACGCCGAAGCCGGCCAGTTTGCCCAGGCTAAAGAGACGGCCCAACAGGCTTTGGAAGCAGCGAACGTCCAAGGCAATACCACTTTGGCCGACACACTGCAGGGAGAGCTTGCTCTTTACGACCTTGGTTTACCATATCACAAGTAAACAGGGTTGAATCCCGTTGGGGCGGATGCGTTTCCGTCATTCTCGAAGTGCAACACGCGCGCGATAGAGAGCAATTTCTTCTTCCAATCTGCTTGCGAGCTCCGGATTCGCCTGTGTGCTGGCTAACGCCTTTGCTGTCTCCGCTGTCGCAACGGCTTCGGCGAATTGTCCAGCCTCTGCACGTGCAGCGGCAAGCGTACGAACGAAATTTGGATCTTTGCCTCCCGAGGACTGCACTGCTTTCACCGCCAATGTGACCGATCGTGCGCCGTCGCGCATGGAGGCATCTGAAGAAGTCGCCAAAATCCACGCCAGGTTGTTCAGAGATACACCGTCTTCTGGCGTTATGTTTAACGCTTGCTCATACTCCGCGATTGCTTCTTGCACATTCCCCTGTCTGCGAAGGGCGCTGGCAACATTCCTGTGAGCTTCCGCGTCGGTTGGTCGTATCGCGAGCGCTTTTCGCCATTGGGCGATCGCTTGGTCGATCCGGCCCTGTTGAAAGAGCACGGTTCCAAGATTGAAATACGCGTCCGCGTAATCAGGACGCAGCCTTACGGCTTCCTGCAGATGGTCGATTGCTTCATCCAAGAGCTGCTTCCTGGCAAAAGCATTACCCATATTGTTTTGAATGAGTGCCGCACCAAGGTTGTAATGAGTCTGAGTGCTTCTGGATCGTATATCCAGTGCTGCCTGAAGCTCTAAAATAGCTTTATCTAATTCTCCTCTCCGCAGAAAGACAAAGCCCAAATTGTTATGCGCGACGTCGTTGTCGCTGGTAACGGCGAGCGTATGGTTCCACAGCGTCTCACTGTTTTTCCAATACGAAGTCTGGCCGCGCGCGCGCGCGCTCAGGCTCACGATTATGATTGCGGCGGCAATGCCGACTAGCGCTCGACAAGCACGTGACGTTGATTCTAAGAGAAGATCCCCAACCGACCACGCTATTATGATGTAAAGGCCAATCTGTGGCAGGTACGTATAACGATCCGCATGCGCTTGCTCACCGACCTGAACGAGACCAATCACTGGAACGAGCATTCCCAGATACCAAAACCAGCCGGTAATAAGGTAAGGCTTTGTCCGTCGCAGATAAATTACTAACAGGCTGACACCAACAAGGAATGCGATTGCCATCGTAACCTCTAGGAGTGGGAGACGATCGTTTGGATGCGGATAGAACACCGCGAGCCGCACGGGCCATAACATCTGCCCGATGTAGGTAACGTAACTCACAAACGTATTATTCAGCCTCCATAGAAAAGGCAGTTGATCGATCGGATTCGGTCCTTGCCTTTGCGTAAACAACGTTACAAGACACGAACAGGTGGACAGCGCGAATAACGGAAGTTTTTCCGTGATCAATCTTCGTAGCCGACTTCCGGCTTCTGATTTCTGAGCTTCAAGTCTACTGAGAGGCCAATAATCCAACAGCAACAGCACGAACGGCAGAGTTACGAGTATCGGTTTGGACATCAACCCACAAGCGAAAAGCAACGCTACCAGCAGATATCGAGGTATGGAGGGCGCCCGCGCATAACGAGCATACGCAGCCAGCGTCAGGACAAAAAACACTGCACTGAGAACATCTTTTCGCTCAGCTACCCATGCGACCGATTCAACGTGCAACGGATGAATGGCAAAGAGCGCGGCCACAACGGCGCTTTGCCAAAGCGCGCCGGTTAATTGCTTGAGCACCAGAAAGAGCAACAGCACGGAGATTGTATGAAGAATCACGTTGGTCAGATGATGGCCACCAGCCTTTAGTCCATAAAGCTGGCAATCGAGCATGTGAGAAAGTGTGGTCAGCGGATGCCAGTTCAGCGCGTGAGTTTGCGTGAAAGCGCCGATTATTCCTTCAGTGGAAAGCCCTCTTACGACTAGCGGGTTTTCGTAGACGTAAACGTGATCATCAAAATTAACGAAATCGTGCCGCAGAGTTTGACCAAAAACGAACCAGCTGATTGCAACCAAAGCGAGGCAGACATAAAAGGACGCGACTCTCCACGAAGAGCCCTTTTCTAACGGACTGTTGGACAACCCGAGTGTGTTCTTCCTGGGTATGCTTTTATTCTTGCTCACCTTCGTCAGAATTCGTTACGACAGAGTTTCTAACGACCAACGTCCAATTCATATGACTTGCGCGTTGCTGTTGGGCGTTTTGTGTTTTCGTCGTGGAAACGATTACCATTTTGTTAGAGCTAGCTGCGGCCTTTCTGTAATGTCCGCATATCTATCATGAATTAATTGCCGGGAGGGTTTTCCCGGACCGGCAGATTTCCGCGATAGAGCACAAGATCTTTCTCGAGGCGCTTCGCCATGTCGGGCTTCCCTTGCATGGTAGCTATGACTGCAGCTTGTTGGGACACGGCGATCGCTTCAGAGAACCGGCCACTCTCCGCATAAGCAGCTGCTAGCGTCCGCAGAAACCGTGGTTCTCTACCGCCTGAAAGCTGCACTGCTTCCTGTGCAAATCCGAGCGCTCTGGCGCCGTCGCGGATCGAGCTGTCAGAAGCGGTCGCCAATATCCAGGCTACATTGTTACGAGAATGAGGATCCTCTGGAGCCAAACCCAGGGCTGTTACGTAATGTGCAATCGCCTCCCGTAGCGATCCTTTCTGCAAAAGAGCATTACCAAGGCTGGTGTGGGCGTCTGCGTCATTGGGGTGCATTTCGAGAGCCGTCTCCCAGTCAGCGATCGCTTCGTCAATGCGACCTTTTGCAAAAAGAACACTGCCTCGGTTGTAATAGGCGTCCGCATAATTCGGTTGCAATCTTATTGCCTCCTCGTAATGCATCATCGCGTCATCGGATCGGCCTTTTTTGGCGAGGGCGTCAGCAAGGTTCATTTGCACAAACGCTGAAGCCAGGTCGTAGTGAGGATCTCGCTTACCGGACCTAATCCTTGCGGCACTCTCGAAGTGTGAAATCGCCTTGTCCAGCTCATCGCGGTCGGCACACAGATAGCCGAGGTTATTGTGAGCAATGTCGTTGTCGGACGTCACCGCAAGAGCATGCGTCCAAAGAGCCTCGCTATCGCGCCAGTAAGAAGTTTGAATGAATGCCGCCCATGCCAGAGCAAGGATTATTAACACCGCGACCGCTGTGGTCAGAGCCACCTGCGGTTTGGGTCGGCGGAATGTTACCATGTCGATCGCGAACCAAACCATAGCCACAAACAAACCGATCTGAGGAAGGTAGGTGTAACGGTCTGCATGGCCTTGTTCTCCAACCTGGACGATGCCTATCACTGGGATGAGCATAACCAGATACCAGAACCAGCCGGTTAACAGATAAGGTCGTTGTTTTCGAAAAACGATCGCTGTGGTAGTGATAGCCAGCAACAACAGGATCGCGAAAATGACTTTCCAAAGTGCAAGAGTGTCATTTGGATGAGGATAAAAAACCGCGAGGCGTGCCGGCCATAATGTTTTCCAGACGTAAATCACGTAGCTCACGAATGCGTTTTGGACGCGCCACAGGAATGGCAACGGCGGGATAGCGCCGGCAGTGCGTTTTTGCAGAACAAATGTGACGGTACAAACGACGGCGGACAGAACGAACAACGGAATTTTCTCCAAGTAGAGGCGTCGTATTATGCGTCTTTGATCATCGCACTCTGAGATTTTGGTCTTCTCTATTATTAAGGAGGGTTGCTCAAAGCGGCGTAGCGGCCAGTAATCGAGAAGGAGAAGGATGATGGGAGCGCTTACCAGCATCGACTTTGACATGAGTCCCGCGGCGAAGAGGACAGCGACCGCCAGATAGCGCATTACCGACGGTTCCCGTACATAACGGTTGTATGCGCTCAGCATGAGAAAAAAGAAGACAGCACTCAAAATGTCTTTTCGCTCGCTCACCCATGCTACGGATTCGACATGCAGTGGGTGCACTGCAAATAATGCCGCGACCAGCGCACTCTTCCATGGTGCGCCGGTCATTTGCTGCAATACCCAAAACAGAAGGAGCGCCGCGATGGTATGCAAAATCACATTGGTAGCATGATGGCCACCAGCGTTTAGGCTGTATAGCTGACAGTCCAGCATGTGCGAGATAGTTGTTAATGGATGCCAGTTGTGGGCGTGTTGGCTGACAAAGGCGGCTGCTATCCCTTTTAGTGTTAGCCCAGACTGAATGGCTGGGGCGTTATAGACATACAAGTCGTCGTCGAAGTTAACGAAGTGATAATGGATTGTTTGACCGAATACGGCCCATGTGAGTGCTATTAGACCAAGGCAGACAAGAAGGTCGCTGAGCCGTGACTTCTCACGCCGACCGCGAACGCACGACCCCGAACGAGACACATCGGAGGAATGCTTTCGGCGGTTCGAAACCTGCCGCTCCTTCGTGGCGCGGGTGCTAAGGTGACGAGCTGCCATTTTTTATGCTTGGATCTCGCAGCGGTCGGCCCGATTGGTAAAGAGCAACATTGCTTTCCAGTTCGGCGGCCAAAGCTGGGTTGCCTTGGTTACCTGCTAATTCGGAGCCGCGCTGCGCGGTTTCAACGGCATCAGCAAAGCGTCCACTCTCTGCGTACGCGGCGGCAAGCACTTTGTAAATCATTGGGATCTTACCGCCAGAGATACGAAGCGCTTTCTCGGCCAGTTCGACCGCGTGTTTTCCATCGCGGATTGAGTCTTCGGGACAGGCTGAGAACACCCAAGCTAGATTACTCGCGGCGTTTCCGTTTTCGGGTTGGATTGCCAGCGCCTCCTGCCACTGGTCAATGGCTTCTCTTAATCTGCCCTGTTGAATGAGTGCTGTTCCAAGAGTGTTACGTGCTTCTACGTTGTCAGGTTGTATCTCCAAAAACTTCCGATAATGAACCATCGCCTCTGACACCTGGCCTTTTTGAAGCAGGGCCTTCGCGAGATTATCATGAGCTGGCGCATTTTCCGGTCGCACATCTATAGCTGCTTGTAAGTTTGAAATGGCGTCGTCCAGTTGTCCTTTCTCCAAAAAAATGATCCCCAGGTTATTCATTGCAACATCGTTGTTCCTGGTAACAGCGAGCGCATGGGTAAACAGCGTTTCGCTGTCTTGCCAGTACGATGCTTGCAGGCAGCAGCGCCAACTTAAAGCACCAACTACGATTAGAGTAGCAAAGCCCATGGCCACCCGTTGAAAGCGCCATGTGCGAGTGAAATCTGTTACCGCCCAGGTGACCGCAATGTAAAGACCGATCTGCGGCAAATATGTGTAGCGATCTGCATGTCCTTGCCATCCTACTTGGATCAGTCCAATCACTGGCACAAGCATGCCAAGGTACCACAGCCAACCGGTGACGAAATAAGGCGCTTTGCTTCTAAAGACGAAAGCTGCCGCCGTGATTCCAACAAGAACGATAAAGGCTAGACTGATTTCCAATACCGGCAGTCTGTTTTCCGGATGCGGGTAGAACACAGCGAGCCCTGCTGGCCAGAACATTTGCCGGATGTAAATAACATAGGCGACCATGGCGTTACTTATTCGTTCCGATACTGGCAACTGCTCAGTCCAACCGATTGCTCCTCGTTGAGCCAGAAATGTGATGACGCTTGAAACGGCAGATAGCGCAATCAGGGGGATCTTTTCCAGAACGAGTTGTAAGGACTGGCTTCCAGTATTTGATCTTTTGAGTTTAAGTCTTCCGAGCGGCCAGTAATCGAGGAGTAAAAGAACGAACGGCAGCGTAACCAGCATAGGCTTGGACATCAGCCCGAGGGCGACGGCAAGTGTCACGGTTAAATACCGGCCAATCGATGGGG
>DASXHS010000177.1:0-1946 GCA_036488345.1 Candidatus Udaeobacter sp. | reverse complement strand
TTGCGCCGGTCGAACGGTTCATGTGTTCTATTACGCTTCACTACACGAAGGTCAGAGCGTTCGATCTCCTCATAAGTGGTGAAGCGATATTTACACTTCAGACATTCGCGGCGGCGGCGGATGCTCGAAGCATCCCGCGACTGACGGGAATCGATGACTTTGTCATCACGAGACCCGCACTTGGGGCAACGCATAGTGTTAAGCGGCTAATTACCACACCATAAGTTGTGGCGTCAATGCTTTGTTTGATTGTCGCGTCAATTAAGCGCGACTTTCAAAAAGCGACGCGAGGATGCGTCCGCACTCCCAAAGCTTTCGCGAAACTGGAACAGGTTCTTTTCTTCCATTTCGCACGCAGCGCGTTCTGCCGGAACACAGCCATCTTGGCTGTGGGGCCAACGGGCATCTTGCCTGTTGGTTTTACTCGACGTCGTGCATTGACGGAACGCGCCGCTGCGATACACGCTTCGGAATGCAAAACCGCAAAACGCGTAGCGCAGCTTATGGCCCGTGGCTCGTCGGCCTGGGCGCAGCGCTTTGGGGCACGGAAAGCGCGTGGCGTATTCCGCTCAATGAGATCTTCGACGCAAAGGTGATTGTTTTCTGGGAGCATGTGCTGATCCTTATGATGTTTCTGCCGATTTTAATCTCGCGCTTGAAGGAGATTCCTAGAGTCAGCGGGCGCACATGGGGTTACGTGCTCTTCTCCGGGTTCGCCGGGTCGGCCGTCGGCACAATTTTCTTCACGTTGGCGTTGAAATACGGCAACCCGACCGTGGTGAACGTGGTCCTGAATATCCAGCCTGTTGTATCGACCATCGGCGCGTTCCTGCTTTTTGGTGATCGACTTGCGCGGCAATTCTTCTTCTACGCTGGGATCGCTATCATTGCTGGCATCTTCGTCTCGGTTGCGCATCCAACCATGATCGGCGTCTCGTTCGAGCGCGCTGGGCTAAACCTTGGCACGGGCTACGCACTGATCTGCGCGCTGTTCTGGGGCCTCTCAACTGTTGCTGGACGCGGCGTCATGATCGGCATGTCGCTTCGACTCGCCTCCAGCATGCGCATCGTCGTCGGGCTGACATGCATGACGCTAATTCTCCTGGTGTACGGCAAATTTAATGGCGCGGCGCTCTGGCCGGAGGCCGCGCAAGCGCATCCCACGAAGGCAATTGTTTGGCTGATTCTACTCGGGTCGGTCTCAGGCGGGATTCCGCTCCTGATTTATTTTCAGGGCTTGCACCTCACGCGTGCATCGACGGCAGGCTATTTCGAGATGATGCAAACGCTCGCTGCTGTGTGCATCACCTGGGGTTTTTTTCACGCCAGTCTTCAGCTGCATCAGGTAATCGCTGCCGTCGTCCTAATTGCTGCTGTAACCTTGGTTCACCATGTACAACAACAGGTCGAACCTCACGCTAACTGATGTTTGCCTATCTGGACTCTGGGGCTGACGCAGCTTTCTCTGGAAATTTGAAACTGATTTTGCCGTCCTTTAGTTTCAGATACGCCGAGAAGAGGCGTCCAGGATGCGCGATGAAGCTATTGAGGAGATGAGTCTTCCCGCGGTGAGGAGTTTCTGCGCCTGCTCTTTCGCGATGTCGCGGCCGAGAATCATTTTGCTTAGCTTGAATTTGCAAGGCTTCCGACCTGTCTGCGAACGTTCGCAAATATGGCTATGCTCAGCTCAAAGATTTTTCCGCCGCATTTTGGACATTTGCCACGTGGCGCCGTGCATTCAGAAATTAATTTTCTGCGTCGGCTCTTTCGGGATCTCGCGACCGAGAATTGTTTTGCTCACGTTGGTGCGCGAAGCGCCGCTCCTAACGAGGCAGAAATTCAAATTTCGTTCTGTCTTTTTTCGGCGAGAGAACAAGATACGCGGAGAATTTATTGCCGCGCTTCGAAACGAAATTTTCGATCAAGGGCGACTTTCCTTCGGACAG
>DASXHS010000161.1:0-3041 GCA_036488345.1 Candidatus Udaeobacter sp. | reverse complement strand
ACGAGCGACGCAAAGCCATCGCGAAATCGATCCGAATCATCAGCGTTGAAGAGCTCAAGAAGCTTGGCGCAGAAATCTTCGATTCCCCCGATCGACCATGGCGGCAAACGTTCCTTTCAGTAGTCGCCGAAAATCCGGGTGCCACCTTTTACCACGCATCAGCAGGGGAGGGCGTGATTGTGCTTTACTCCCGCGATGAGGACAAAGGTTTGTGGTACCTGCCTGGGAGCGGGCTAGGGCCATTGTCGGAGGGAGGCCGGCAATTGATGAAAGAAGCGATCGCGGCTGGCCCTCATCGATAAGCTACGCGTAGAATCGCCTAACGACCTTTTGCTTCGCTGCGAAGATTAATGGTCTAGCGCTCGGATTTGATCGCATCTGCGGAGGGCTGCGATTCGCCGAGAAAGTGGTCGATCACATCGGCCACCATCGTGAAACGGTCTATGCCGCCCAACTTGCTGTCCACATGTTCGCGGCGGATCCGGTCGCGTACGGAAGAACGCGGTTCAACCGCGTGGAATCGGATACCTTCTGCAGTGAGTTCGTCAGCCATGCTGGCTAGTGCGTAGGCACTCTGCATGTCCACAAGCGCTGCCGCGGAAAGATCGAGTATTACCAGCTTCGGCAATGTCGGCTCAGCGTGGACTCGGTTAAGGATCGCATCGCATACATTGTCGACGTTAAAGTAAACGAGGGCCGATTCAGGCCGGAAAATCATCACGCCAGGGATCAGTTCGTTGTCTGCATGCCTATCGCAATCGGAGAAACGACGAGTGCCGGGAATTCGTCCGAGGAGAGCAACGTGGGGCCGCGATGAAACGCGCACCAATTGAACAAGTGAAATCAAAGCTCCGAGCAAGACACCGTCCAGCAAGCCAAAGGTGAGCACGCCTGCGAAAGCTGCCATGGCCACCACGAACTCGGAACGATCGTTAAGCCAAAGTTCCTTTAATGTTGAAAGATTTAGCAAACCCGCGATCGCCACCAAAACCACGGCGGCGAGCACCGGTTGAGGCAGCGCGCTCAATAGACGGGAGAAAAAGAGCACGACCACCAGGATAAAAACCGCGGCGAGCGCGGTGGAGAGCGGTGTCTTCGCGCCGCCTTCTTCATTGACGAGCGATTGCGATGTTCCGCCGCTCACTGGCAAGCCGCCACCGAGCCCAGCGAACAGGTTCGACGCGGCGAGTGCTAGATTCTCCTGGTTAGCATCGAATCGTCCGCCGTGCTTCGCAGCGAACATTCGTCCGATCGCGGCCGTTTCGACCGCGCCGAGAAGAAAGCAAGCCAGGGCTAGTGGAAGCAATTCGTTCAGGTCACGCCAGAAAAGAGAAGGAACTTTCAGCGGAGGTATTCCCTGGGGCACGACGCCAATTAGTTTCACGCCGTGCGTCTCCAACGAAAGCGTTGAGGCAGTAATGATTCCTCCGATTACAACGAAGAGCGCGACTGGTTTGTGTTTGAGCAAAATCTTTCCAAGCATAAGCAGCGCGAGCGCAATCCCTCCGACGAGAATGGACATCGAGTTGGTTTCATTCAGGTGCTTGACGAAGAAACCTGTGTTCCCCCAAAAGCTTGCATGAGCGCCGTGGAAACCGAAAAGCTTCGGTAGTTGCGTGCTGGCAAGGAAGAGCGCAACGCCACATTTGAATCCGGTCATGACACTTTCCGAGATGAAATGGACGAGGACTCCCGCTTTCGCGAGCCATGCAACGAAGGCGATGAGCGAGACCAACAACGCCGTGCAGGCCGCGAGGGCGCCGAAGCGCGCGGAGTTACCGCCGGTAATCTCGCCAAGCGACGAGCCGATAACGAGCGAGATTGCAGATGTAACGGAAACGACGGTGTAACGCGAACCGCAAAAGATCCAAAAAACCAACCCGCCGAACAAACAGGCATAAAGACCCACCTCCGGTGGCAAATTTGCGAGCGATGCATCGCCTAACGCGGCGGGAAGCAAGTACGCGGCGAGGGTGACTCCAGCGAGAAGATCCAACCTAAACCAGGCACCCTGATAATTGCGTAACCATGTCGTGACGGGAAAGGCCGTTTCCCACCAGGTCTTATTGTTTGGCGTCATGAGCTTTCATCGAAGTCGCGCTACGCTCAAAATGGTCGAGCGTAATTCTATCGTGTTCAGTTTGATGTAGCCAGTTGTGATCTGGTCAAATGTCATAAACTTGTAACACGCCATCGTTTTCAAAGTCTGGTAGAGAAATGTTGATGCACGCGACCGCGCAACGCGAAGAGCAAGTTTCCTCGGCGCCACTTGATCTCAATCCACCGGTGCGAGCCGAATCAATTGATTTGCGCGCTCTTGTCAGCCATCGCACCGCGACACCGGCTAGCGCGTCAGTTGAGAGCATTGCTGAAATATTCAAAAGCGGACTGGCAAATTTCGTAGCGGTGCTTGATGGCCAGCGGCTGCTCGGGATGTGTTCGCGACAGGAAACTGCAGCGTTACTTGGCGGGCGCTACGGTTTTTCGCTGTGGGCACGCAAGGCGATCCGCGATCATCTTTGCAAACAGGAAACGCGCATCAAGGTGGCGACGCCAATCGGCGATGTCTTGCGCACCGTGTTCGCTCGGCCCGACGCAAATTTCTACGATGACGTTTTGTTGGTGGATGAAACTGGCGGATTCGTTGGGTTCATTGGTACCGAAACACTTTTCAAGGTACAAAACGCGCTCTTACTAACGAACATTCGGGAAATCGAAGAGCGCGACCGCGAGATTCGCCAGAAAAACGAGCAGATGGAAACTGATCTGCGAATGGCGACGGAATTGCAGCAGGCGCTAATGCCGAGCACGTATCCGACTTTTCCGGCAGACGCCGCCGCTGGCGCAACGAAGCTAAGTTTTTGTCACCGTTATTTGGCGGCTACCCAGATGGGCGGCGATTTCTTTCATATCGCACGGCTTGCCGACGACACGGCCGCTATTTGTATTTGCGATGTAATGGGCCATGGGGTTCGCGCAGCGCTGATCACCGCGATGATGCGTGCAATGATCGAAACTCATTCTGTCGAAGCCAGCGAGCC
>DASXHS010000157.1:0-14159 GCA_036488345.1 Candidatus Udaeobacter sp. | reverse complement strand
GTGGTCATCGTTTTCACCGCTTCGGCATAACGCCGTTTCCCGTCAGCGAGACTTTCGATCGCAAGCTCGGTTCGTCCTTTTGGATCGTACTCGGTGCGCAGAAACTCAGCAAACTTTCGATAAGCGGGTAACACATCGTTGTTAACGGCCTTGGTCATCTCGTCGGTCAGGCGTTTCTTGTCCGCATCTGAAAAATCTTTTGGAAATTTTTTGGTCGGTTCGAGGAATGGGTTCGCGGCGATGATGCCGTCGCATTGACCGGGCAACTTCTCCAGAACGAGCTTAGGCGGCATCAGGTGATCCTTCTCGCCCTGCCGCATCACCTCTGTCGTTTGTTCCAGCACCCGCGGGATCTGCTGTAACCGGGAGATGTAATCTTGGTAATGCGGGGCGGAATCAAACGGCATCGCGTTCGGCAAATCGGCCAGCCGAGTGTGCACACCGTTCTGCTGGTTCACCGGCATCTCGTAATTCTTCAGCGCGTAGTTCACGTCTTCGCGCTCCAGCTGTTTTTCGAGGATGCGATGGCTTAACAGGTCGGTGTCGCTCATCCCGTCGGTCGGGATCGCCTTTAATCGGGTGAGAAAGTCATCGGCTTGCGCATGTTGCCGGGCGATTTCCGCGAGCGAAACGTGTCCAAGCTGTGAATTGTAACGGTAATCGCCGTACGATGTTGCCCGTTCCGGAAAATTTTTAAGCCCGGCTTGATAATACTCCTCAAAAAGCGCGTTCTGCTTTGCTACCCGATCCGCTACCGTTTGCCCTAAAGCAGAGCACGCCAACACAAGAACCAATCCAAAAACCAGTTGTCGCATAGTGGTGCACGCTAGCAGAGTAGCGTCACCACGCACGTTGTGATTAGTATGTGCCTCGGGAAAACTGCGAATGCTGTCAGCATCCATAGAGTCGTAGCTAGAGGATAGGCCGGCGACACGCCCGCCACTAAAGCGTATGATGAGGGACTTGCCTATGTTTCACGTTGATCGGCAGCGATCATGAGACGTTTAACCGCCTGACCGGTGACAAGTCCATCCACAATCTCCGGGACGTCCGCGACCGTGACGCACCCATAGAAAAAATGATCGGGTTCGACTAAAACCGTCACACCGGTATCGCATTGATCGAGACAGCTCGATGTACACACGCGCGCCTCGAGCTTTGCCAGTCCGCGCGCTGCAATCTCCTCTTTCAACGCTTTGTGCACTTCTTCGGAGTCTTTGGCCGCGCAGCATCCTTTCGGGTTATCCTCACCCCGACGATTAATGCAAACAAAGAGATAGCGCTTGCGTTGCAGAGTGGTGAGAGTCGAACACGCCTGACGGGACGTCAAAGGCCAAAGAATAGCCAATTGTATTCTGGCAATAACGGACGATAGTTGATGCCTCGGCTGCGACCTCCGGAAGCGCGCTCAGGGCCCACTCCGTTTCGGAATTTAACTCCGTCAGCCTGTTCGTCACCGTCAGCTAAATTATGAAACCAAATCTAGTCAAAGCCGCCTCCGAAGTTATTCCTAATCCGAAAATTCTGGTGAACATGGTCTCCCAACGCGTTCGACAACTTTGTCTCGGTTCTCGACCGATGGTCGAATTTGTTCCTGGACTGGGTCACGCTGATGTCGCGCTCTCAGAGATCGCCGCGGGGAAGTTGAGCTTTGAATTGACCCTGAATCAGAACGGGAACGATACAGCGCCGCAGGTGGTCGAATTTCCCGGCATCCATGTGACGAAGGCGAAGAAAAAAGCAGCCTGACAAGTCTTGGTTTGTGCCGCCGATGCGATCGACGATTTGCTTCGCGCGCCCGGACATATGCGAAAGAGCAATAAAGAAAACGGTGCTCGTTCCCGAGTGTTGGTGCTGGTGGACGAATCGAATGTCGGCAGTTCCGTGCGAACCGCAGGACGCGGACTCGATTGGTTAAAGCTCCGGGATTTTTTGGCCGGCCCGACCACCGGACGCGATCTCATCGAGATGGTGGTCTATTCCGGATTGCCGCCCGCCATTCCAACCTGGCAGGACGAACGGGACAGGAAAAATAAGTTCGTCCATTGGCTGCGTTCCAATGGATTCATGGCGGTGACCAAAGATGGTGCGCCTGCCGAAGAAGGTCATTACAAGGCGAACGTCGACGTGATGATGGCGATCGATGCGCTGGAGCTTTCGATCGAGATGCGACCCGATGTTGTGATTCTCGTCACGGGGGACGCCGATTTCGCTTATCTGGCCACCAAGCTGCGCCGGCACGGGATCCGCGTGGAAGTCGCGTCAGTTGCCGCAAACCTTGGGAACATATTGAGGTCAGCTGCGAGCGACGTAATTGATCTGGCCCCGCTCTTTCGGACGTTCGAGATCACCACCCCGCGCGACGTAGGACGCGTGCGGGCAGGCCACCAGGGAACTTCGTCGCCGGCGGGAGCGCGGCAGGAGCGACCGACCAGAGTGCAGGATACGGCCCCGCAGGTAGCGAATCGAACGCCGCGGCAGCAACCGCGCGGACGCCGGCCTCGGTTTCTTCCCGTTGCTACGGCACGACAACCGGGCGAAAGTTGACGTTTATGGGACACAGCAAAGGCAGAGACAACGCTAAAAGACGCGCAAGACGACGGAAAAAGACTGAGCGCCTTGCGCTGGCCAAGCAGCCTTCGCCTGAGGCTCCGGCTCGCCAACGAGAAAAAAACGCTGCGAAATAGTGCCCTGTTACCGCAGGGCTTAAGCGACTGCTGAGTCGAATCAATGTGCTCCCTGTTCTAGAAGACGATGAGGATCAACAATGGACTGATTGGATTCTCTTCGCGTCAGACCAGCGAGCAATTGCATGAGGCGCGCCTCGTACGAATCACACTTGGGAGATTTGCCATCTGGCTGGACCCATTCGGGATGTTGGATCCGTAGGTCGTGGTGAATCTGTTGTCGGAGGTCGGTGTAGGTGTGGATCTGATGATGCTCGGCCGTTGCAGTGGCGAAACGTTCGTGGGTGGCACCGGATCGTTTGTCGAGTTTGATGCTTCGGCGAGCGCGTTTCGTTCTGAGACTAACGAATTTCATAAACGCCTTTCTGTTTCGAGGTTGACTGCTCCAAATCCGCGCGAAACGAGGAACCATCTGCGCGAGCCGCTTTCAACAGCGGCCTCGCTTCAGGTGATTCGAGGCTTCAGTTGAATCTGGAGATCGCGCTAAGCGGTGTCTCAGCGAAGGTTAAGCCTTTCAACCGGTTTTTCAGGCCGGCCGAAAGTGCGTTGGGACGTCGGATGACGTAATCAACAATAATCTTACTGCCGACGCCGATAGCCGCAAATAGGACTTTAGTCCAACAGCTGACGCAAAGCTGCACTCATCGCGCGCCGCTACAGGGTATCGCTTTGATTAGTGCTGGCTTGTCACATTGTAGCGAATTCGCAAAGATGGACACACGTGCGCACGCGACGCGATTTTCTTTCTCTTGCCGGCAAAAGCCTTGGTCTCGCCGCCGTTTCTTCGGCAACGGTCGCGTCGTTACTGAGAAATATCGAAGCAGCGACCAAGAACGTCGCGCATCTCGCGCCGGAAGAAGCGGCCACCGACGAAGATTACTGGGCCACCATTCAAAACTCATTCAGCGTCACGCGCGGCATCATCAATTTGAATAACGGCGGCGTGTCGCCAAGTCCGCGGATCGTGACTGAGGCGCTGGTTCGTTACATCTGGGAACAGGAGGACGCCACCGCTTACACGATGTGGCAAATTCTCGAGCCGCAATCGGAAACCATTCGCACGGGTCTCGCCGAGCTGTTCGGATGCGATCGCGAGGAAATCGCGATCACCCGCAACGCTTCGGAATCGCTCGAGACTTTGCTCATGGGCATGGATTTCAAACCCGGCGACGAGATTCTTACCACGACTCAGGATTACCCGCGCATGGTCACCACGTTGCGTCAGCGTGAGAAACGGGAAAACCTCAAGCTCAAGCTCATTCAAATTCCGATTCCGGCGAAGAACCTCAACGAGATCACCGCCGCGTTTGAAAAAGGAATCACCGACCGCACCCGGATTATCCTCATCTCACACATGATCAACATCACCGGCCAGATCACCCCGGTGAAAGCAGTCTGCGACCTGGCGCGTGCCCGCGGTATAGAGACAATCGTCGATGGCGCGCATTCCTTCGCCCAGTTCAATTTCAAGCAGAGCGATCTCGGTTGCGATTACTTCGGCACAAGTCTCCACAAATGGTTGTACGCCCCGAAAGGGACTGGCATGCTTTACGTCAAACGCGATAAAATCGAAAAACTCTGGCCGCTTATGGCCGCTGAATCCAAGCAGGCATCCGACATCCGCAAATTCGAAGAGATTGGCACTCACTCTGCCGCACCGAAACTCGCCATCGGCGAAGCCCTCGTCTTTCACAACGGCATAGGCGGCAAGCGCAAGGAAGCGCGGTTACGCTACCTGTCACGCTACTGGATGAACCGGCTCAAGGACGTGCCGAAAATTCAGTTCAACACTTCGTTCGATCCGAACCAGTCCTGCGCAATTGCAAATGTTCATATCGAGGGCACTAGTCCCGAGGCTGTGACGAAATATTTGTTCGACAAACACCACATCTTCACCGTGCCGATCATGCATGAAGAATTCCAGGGGATTCGCATTACACCGAACCTCTACACTACGTTCAGTGAGCTCGATCGATTCTGCGAGCAGATGGAACTGATCGCGCGGAAAGGCCTGCCCGCGTGATATGGCGTCGTTCAAAGCCGCTCACATTTACAAATTTTGCAGCAGCTGCGTAAGATCGCGGCGGAAGTTGGTCTCGGAGCTGTTGTAGCCGGTGTGGGTCAATCGCGCATGACCGGTGCGATCGATCACCACCAGATTTGGAAACCCGGTCAAACCAAATGCGCGCATCGTTGCCTGTTCGGGGTCAAACGCGATCGGCAGCGAGATGTGCCGATGCTGTGCAAACGCCCGGATTCGGTCAGGCGTATCGCCGCCTTTGTTTGTTCCAACCAACACGAATTCAATGTCGCGCCTGGTCTGTAGATCGGCACGAATACGCTCCAGCTCGGGCAGCTCAGCAATACATGGAGAACACCAGGTAGCGAAAAAATCGAGCACGAGAATCTTGGCGGGTGTAAACCGAGTCGGCACCAGGCTGTGGCTGATTGGTTGCAAAGTGAATGGCGGCGCCACGCCATTGCCCGTGTGCGTCAAAGCGCGCTGCATCTGCACCGGAATGTAGAACACGCAATACCAGCCTGAGACCGCGATTAAGATCATAGCCGCCACGACTGTTACGATTCTGGCGAATCGCTTTCGGAATAACAGCCACACTACAATCGCCACCCACAATAGAAGGGTCGGCCAAAGAAGAGGTGTTTGCGGCAGGACAAAAAACGCGAACAAGAATGTCGATGCGAATAGAAGCAGAACAGCGGCAATCCAATCGCCAGGCGCCGGTCCAGCCAGCCAAAATGCGGCGAACGCAAGCAGTAATGCGCCGGTGACATAAAGGAGACGAAGGTCATCGGAGACAGCGAGCGCGATTCCAAACACGGCCGCGGCGACCAAGATGCCGATCCCGAAAGCGACGAGTCGCACCTTCCAACTCGCGCGAAACGCAGACATCGAATCCATACGGTTCCCTTTCCGGTTTGATGCGGCTCCTCCTCCATCTGGATTCAGACAAGAGAGGTTGTTGCGGGTTTCTTCATCGCAGAAGAAAATGACCGACTTATGCGATTGGTTCGAAATGCGATCGTAATCGGCTTCGTGGCTGTTTTGGCGATTGGGCAGGTGCGCGCAGGAGAGTTCGATTCGATCCTGCGTTGGCGGAACGTCGGACCGTACCGCGGCGGGCGGACACGTGCGATTTGCGGTGTGCCGTCACAGCCGAACGTTTTCTATATGGCGCCTGTGAACGGCGGCGTTTTTAAATCAATCGATTACGGGCGGACATGGCAGCCGATCTTCGATAATCAGCCAACGGCGTCGGTCGGCGCGATCGCGGTTTCGATTTTCAATCCGAATGTCGTTTACGTCGGCAGCGGTGAAGGATTGCATCGCCCCGATCTTTCAGTCGGTGATGGCGTTTATAAATCGACCGACGCCGGAAAAACGTGGACGCATCTCGGATTACGCGACGGTCAGCAGATTCCGCAATTAGCAGTGGATCCGAAAAATGCGGACCGCGTCTTTGTAGCCGTAGCCGGTCATCCGTACGGGCCTAACGAGGACCGCGGTGTTTATCGATCCATCGATGGCGGCAAAACATTCGAAAGAGTTCTTTACCGCGATGAGAACATCGGTGCGAGCGATGTGCAGATCGATCCGAGCAACTCGGAAATTGTTTATGCTGCGCTTTGGGAATCGCGTGAAGGACCATGGGAAAACGGCGTGTTCAACGGCAACGGAGGCGGCATTTTCAGATCGATCGATGGCGGCAAGACATGGCGTCAATTAACCAAAGGTTTGCCGGACAACATCGTGCAGGCGAACCTCGCAATCGCGCCGAGCGCGCCGAAAACACTCTTCGCCGCAGTCAAAACAAAGACGATCGCAAAACTTTATCGTTCGGATGATGGCGGCGAGACATGGCGTGGTACAACTGATGATCCACGCCCCGGACTCGGCATTGGCGGGGGCGATCTGCCGGTGGTGCGGTTCGATCCGAAGAATCCACAAATCGTTTACTCGGCCAGCATCGTTTGTTGGAAATCGACGGACGGCGGCAAGAACTGGGACGGCTGGCGCGGCGCGCCGGGTGGCGACGACTATCAAAATATTTGGATCAATCCGAATAATCCCGACATCATTCTACTGGGCGTGGATCAGGGCGCGATCGTCACCGTGAATGGCGGAAAAAGCTGGAGCTCGTGGTACAACCAGTCGACTGCGCAGTTGTACCACGTCAGCGCGGACAATTCGTTTCCGTATAGGCTTTACAGCGGTCAACAGGAAAGCGGTTCGGTCGGAATCAAAAACCGGGGTGACGACGGCGCGATTACGTTCCGCGACTGGCGACCGGTCGCGGCCGAGGAATATGGTTACGTTGTTGCCGATCCGCTCGATGCCGACATCATCATCGGCGGGAAACTGACGCGATTCGATCGTCGCACCGGTCAGGCGCAAAACATTCTTCCGGTGCCGGTGCAGACGGAAGATTTCCGTATGATACGGACCGAGCCAGTTGTTTTTTCGCCGCTCGATCCGCAGTTGCTTTTTTTCGCTGGAAACACGCTTTGGCAAACGCGCGATCGTGGCGATCACTGGGAAAAGATCAGTCCGGATTTGTCACGACCGAATTACGAACTGCCGGTGAGCACTGGAAAGTATAAGGAGGATGCAACGAAGCAGGCGCATCGGCGCGGCGTGATTTACACCGTTGCGCCGTCACCGCTCGACGCAAACAGGATCTGGTGCGGCACTGACGACGGTTTGATTCATGTCTCGACTGACGCCGGAAAGACCTGGAGCAACGTGACTCCGCCGAGCATTTCCGCGTGGCAGAAAATTTCCCTAATCGAAGCCGGACATTTCGACGCGAACACTGCTTACGCGGCGGTCAATACTTTGCGAATGGACGATCTGCGGCCGCACATTTTTGCGACGCACGACAGCGGCAAAACATGGACGGAGATCGTCAATGGAATACCTGCCGGGCAAATCATAAACGCAGTTCGCGAAGATCCGGAACGCAAAGGTCTCCTCTTCGCAGCATCCGAAAAGGGCGTTTATGTGTCGTTCGACGATGGCGCGAACTGGGAATCGTTGCGACTGAATCTGCCAGCGACATCGGTGCGCGATCTAATTGTTAAAGGCGACGATATCGTCGTCGCCACGCATGGTCGCGGGTTTTGGATCCTAGATAACATCACGCCGCTCCGGCAACTCGATCGGCCGGAGGGCGGGCCGGCTCCAACTTCATCGCGCACGGATGGAGCCGGCGCGCCCCCGCGCCGATCGAACATGTTCAAGCCGCAGACCGCGTTGCGCGTGCGTGCAAACCTGAACACCGACACGCCGTTGCCACCGGATGAACCGGCCGGCGAAAATCCCCCGGATGGTGCAATGATCGATTATTTCCTTTCCAAGGATGCAAGCGGTCCAGTCACGATCGAGATCAAAGACGGCAAAGGCCAGTTGGTTAGAAAATATTCGAACACTGATAAGCCGGTCGAGGCGAATCCGCAGCGGCTTAGAATTCCGAGCTACTGGATTCGGCCGCGGCAATCCGTTTCCACAAAAGCAGGCATGCATCGTTTTTTGTGGGACATGCATTACACGCCCATCGCAGGTGTGGAACCGGAGTTCCCGATTTCGGCGACATATCGGAACACGGCGCCGCGGGCAACATCGCCTTGGGTCGCGCCTGGTGATTACACAGTTACGCTCACAGTAGAGGGCAAAACTTTCACCCAGCCGTTGACCATCGCGATGGATCCGCGCGTCAAAGTGTCGGCCACTGATCTTCAGCAACAGTTCGATCTCTCATGGCGTTTGTACCAGCTGCGCCTCACGCTGGCGCCGATCGGAAAGAAGTTCGACGACATCGCCGAGCAGCTAACAAAACTCAAAGCGCGAGCCGCAGAGCGACCCGACTTGGCGCAAAAACTGGAAGCCTTTGCTCAAACACTCATGATATTTGGACCGCCACATCCGCGACCAGGCGCGCAACCCTCGCTCTTCGTTTTAGACTCAACGACGCATTTGTTCGATGACATCCAAGACGCAGACGCGGCGCCGACAGTCGCGACCAAAGCCGCCATCGAAGATCTTGAGGCAAAGGTCGGAGCAACGATGGGCGCGTGGCGCAAATTACTGGAGTCCGATCTTCCCGCGTTAAATCAACAACTGAAGCAAGCGGGATTTCCCGAAATCAAAACGGAAGCAGAGCAAGCGAGTCCCTAAGACTGGCAGCATCGCTTTCACGTTGTGTAACGGCTGACACAGCCGCGTCTACAGAGAGATTGGCTAGTGCCAGTTATGACGATGTCCGCCCCAGTAACCGCGGCGGCCATAGAACCGGTGGCCACCATAGTAACCAAATCGCGGACCGTAATAACCACCAAACGCCGGACCGACGAAGACGCCGAAACGAACTGGCGGAACATATACGACCGGGCGTGGCGGTGGCGGCGCGTAATTGTAAGTCGGAGCCGGTGCGCGGTATGGCTCAACCATATCGGTGCCGGCGTTCGAGCGTAGCGCCGAGCCAAACCCGAAGGCGAACACCGCCAATGCAATAACGAAACTTTTCTTTCCCATAATCAAATATTCCTCCCGTTGTTTCGCCGATTTAACCCGACGATGACTACGAAGTTGCCGAGGAAAATAAGCCGCATGTTTTTAGCCAGGGATGAACACCGATTTGCTCGGCTTTCACCTTCCTGCGCGACGCCGGCTCATTGCCAATTCCAGATCATGACAGTCTGTCAATATCGGAACGCTTCCGCGTGGCGCGCACGTCGTGACTACAGAGCTTACTTTTTGTCGAACAGCGGGAGGTACGCTTCGTAGCCTCTCTCCTTCAACTGGTTGACGGGAACGAAATGGAAGGCGGCCGAATAAACGACGTATCGCTGGCCCGTGGGCGATTGCGGGTCGGGAAAGACGTGGCCCAGGCGGGCATTACTTCGTTTCGCGCGCACCTGCGTGCGTTGCATCTCGTTTGTGTTGTCGGGCACCTCGATGAGGAGATCTTTCGAAATCGGTTTCGTGAATGTGGGCAAACCGATGTGGCCGTCGAACTTGTCGACTGAAGCGAAGAGGGGTTCGAGAGTAATTACATCGACGTAGATTCCAATCTTCTCATTGTTCCAGAACTCATTTTGAAAAGGTGTTTGCGAGCCGTTGCCCCGCACCACGCCATATTCCTCGGCCTTTAACCGGCTTTTCAGAACAGTGTCGCTGGGGACGGGCCGGTTCGGATCGAAAGTTGTAGTTTCGGTTTTTAGCTTCTGCGTCAGGAAGAAGAAGTAGATCCCGATGACGGCGAGCAAGACTGCGATTCCAGCACCGACGTACGTGCTGATCGCCGATCTTTCTTCACTGGTGATTCTGCCCCCTGCCATCGGATCGCGGTGAGCCTTATTGAATCCGCGATCAGCAGCATCCGTCAAGGCGGAATACGGTTACGCTTCATTTTGCATCGCAGGTCGGGATTGGGGCTGCATTTCGGGGGATGATGGCAACACGGTCTTGCCCGCAAGAATCGCGTGTGATTTGGCTCTCTCAGTCTCATGGCCAGAGAATTCAAACCGGTTCGGTTCTTTGGGATGATGACAGTCGCGGCGTTTATCGTGTGCGGCATTACGGCGTTCTATACGCATCGCGCAGAGCACGGCCGCACATCGGAGGAACGGCAGGCGTATTGGATCGGAGAGAAAGCAGGAGAGGACGCGCCACCTGATGCAAAAATGCCCATGCCGGCGGGATTAAACATGATGGCCCAGAAGTATTTCGAGCAGCACGGATCTGGTAACAAGCAGAATTGGGATCTGGCGTTCGAACACGGCTACGCGGACGGGTTCAAGAAGACGCATCCGTAGCAGTGACTCTATGCTACGCTCCTGAATGAAGTTGTCGGAGAAGTTTGAAGAGGCGCTGATCTATTCGACACGCGCGCATGGTGGTCAGACGCGCAAGAAAACGGGAATTCCGTTCGTCGCGCATATTCTTGGCGTGACTGCCATCGCGCTCGAGTACGGCGCGAATGAGACTGAAGCGATCGGCGCGTTGCTTCATGATACGGTAGAAGATTGCGGTGGCGTCGAGCGATTGCGCGATATCCGCGAAAAATTTGGTGATGACGTCGCCAGGATCGTTGATGGATGCACCGACACATACAAAACGCCAAAACCGCCATGGTTGGAGCGAAAACGCTCTTACATCGACCATCTCAAAGACACCGATTCTTCAACGCGGCTGGTATCAGCCTCGGATAAATTGCATAACACGCGTGCAATCCTGGCTGAGCTTCGACGACACGGTCTCGAAGTGTTCGAGCGCTTCGGTGGAAAAAAGGACGGAACCGTTTGGTATTATCGAACCCTTGTGACCGCGTTTCGGCAACACGACGACCATTCAGATCTCGTCGACGAACTCGATCGTGTGGTAAGCGAGATTGAACAGTTCGTGCGAGAACACTGAAATTTCTGCCGCCGATCGCCTTGAACTGATTTTTGTTCGCGGTTCCCACACGGAAGCGGCTGCAGGCAGACTTGTAATCTGTGTTCGATCAGTGTTGATCTGTGGCGAAACAGTGAAAGGACGAACCGGATTGAAATGGCCGATCGGCGTAATCGCCATTGTCGTCCTTATCGGCGTTGGCGGCGTGGTTTCGCTTTTCGTAGTCGGTTTCATTTCGCTGGAAAAGGGCGAGCGACATCGTCGCCAATTCCAAGCGGAACTGGACTCGGGAAGATGGGATTTTAGCCAGGAACCGGCGCTGTTCGCCGTCGCACAAGGTGTCGTAAAGAACGATTCAGAAGGGATTCGCGCGGCGGCAAAGAACGTGCCGGATTTGCAAGCGCCCGGAAGAGACGGCACAACGTTGCTCAACTTCGCCGTGAGACAATCATGGCAGCGACCCGAATCAGTCGAGGCGATTAGAACGTTACTTTCTCTGGGCGCGGATCCGAACTACACCAATGGCAAGCCGAATTCTCTGGCCATGGCGGATGCCGGGCATTCATCGGCGGCGGTGCTGCGCACGATGCTGGAGGGGGGTGGAAACGCGAACACTCGCGATGAGTTTGGCCGCCCGATGATTCTGATGAACTGGTATCTCGGGTATTACAAAGATCAGGCGCGCTCCCGACTTGAATTGCTCCTTGATCATGACGCCGACGTCAATTCAATGATGCCTAACGACCGATCTGATTCGGCAGGTTATCCGTTGCTGCTTTACAGAACTGCAATGGGGGTCGACGACAAGCTCGCGTATTCAGATGCGCTGCTTTTACTCGAACGCGGCGCCGATCCAACTCGTGCGGGCGCAGATGGAACGACATTTGGGAAGATCTTGGCGGACCATCGGTCGCATTTTCAGGCAACGCACAAGTCAGCCCCAACTGAGTTCGCCGCGCTGTGGGATTGGGCCGAGAGACATGCCGTGCTCCAGCAGGGTCAGTAATACAAATCCGGATGAACGCGGTGCCACATAAACGATTTCCGTGGATCTGGTACTTGCTGATCCTTCTGGTGATTGGTGCGTTCGCGTTTGCGCCCATCGGATCGGTCATCTTATGCGCCGCGATTGCAAATACATACGGGTGCAAAGTAGACGAAGGGTCTGTGCATCCCTGCATTATCAACGGCCACGATTACGGCGAGTTGCTGTATTCACTCGGCGTTATGGGCTGGTTGATGCTTGTTAGTATTCCGGGCGGTTTATTCGCTTTCGCCGGCTGGCTGGTTTTTCTGATTCTCCATCGTGCCAGCTGGCGGATTTCTGCCGGAGTTCCTCCTCCGATTCCGACGCCGACTTCCACCCCGTGAGATGCCGCGTACAGAACGCGACGGTTAGATTTTCCGACGCAGATGTTGCGGCTAACCGCGTTCGCCTAACAATCGCAGCTCTTGCCGCAGTTGCATGCCTTGCCACTATTCATCGGGCAATTCTTGCCGGTCTTCTTGCACGAGGGCTGGTCGGTCGCCAGCGCGGTCGCGCATATCATAGCGGCGACAATGGAACAGACAATTTTCGTGTACCTCTTCATACAGATTCAAATCTTCCCCAGCACTGAGAGTTGCGCGACAAAAATTTCATTCCTGCCAGCGCGACATCGTAGTTTGTCTGCAATTCAATTGCGCGTTGCTTTGGTTTGTCTGACCGACGAGCGCGTAAACAGCAGGCATGCAAGCAGCGTGACGAAGGTTATGACACAAAGCCACGCAAACCAATCGCCGGTTTGTGCATAAAACGTTTCCTCGCGAGCGACATTCACATTTCCAGTCAGAGACACAAACCGACCGGACACGGTCGCCGCCTCCGCGATGATTCGACCGCGATTATCGCTAAGAGTTAAAAGTCCGTTCCGGGCCGAGCGAGCAAGCGCGAACCCGTTTTCGACCGCTCGCATCACCGCCATCCGCGCGTGCAACCAGCGGTCAAGATTAAAGTCCCACGCCGGTACCAGCAAAAGGTTGGCCCCATCGCCTGCGTATTCGCGGCTTAGTTTCGGGAAATCCATGTCTTTGCAGATTTGCAATCCCCACCGCGTTGATGACTCGTCAAGAACCACTCGTTTGTAGCCGGGTTTTTCGGGCTCGATGCCGGGTAACAGGTGGTGCTTGTCATAATTCGCTTCTAGTTTTCCATCCGCCGAATACAGGCGAGAAGAATTAAAGGCGCCAGCCGGGGTTTTTCGCACCAAGCCAAGAACGATCGCTGACCGTGAAGAAGTCGCAGCCGAAGAAAACAGCGTGTCCACTTCCTGTAAAGCGCTCTCACTGATGCGCCCGATTTTTTCCGGCATAACAATTGCCTGCTGTACAGCTGGAGTAAGACCGCGGACCTGGTCTGCATACTCACGCAACAATTCCAATGCTTGCTCTTCCGAGCCGAGATAAAGGCTCATCGGCACGTCCTTGGCGATCAGTGTCACCGTCACACGTTCAGCCGAAGGATCGCTCTGTAACCGCCATTTGCCATAACCAACGACCGCGCAAACGATCAAGCCAACAGTGATCGCGAGAGCGCGACGTGGCCATGGTTTCCCTGTGCCACTGAATAGGGCTGCTACCGCGCCGGCAAACAGAAATACGACGAAACTGATTCCCCAGAGGCCAGTCACCGAAGCGACTTGGATGAGCGGGAGAAAATTCATTTGTGTGTATGCAAGATTCCCCCAAGTGCTATGGGGAGACGCGGTCGCGTTGAGATATTCGCAGGTCACCCAGTAAACAGGGAAAGCAAGCGCTGCCAGGAAAAGCCGTCCGCGTCGGAGAAAGCTGCGCACGAACAGAACGCCTAGGCCGAAAATCACGGCAGGAATTACAAAGTACAGAATGACGATTTGCCAGGGCGCCTCAATCTCGTGCCTGACGTAATTCCATTCGTTCAGTGCGCCGAGGAGCCACGCGCCTGAACCGAGCAGAAAGGCCGCGCTGGTAGAAAGTCTCGGCGCAATCGCGAGCGCCGGGATCGGGGCCAACCACAGCATCCACCAAATTGGATGAAGCCC
>DASXHS010000153.1:0-3314 GCA_036488345.1 Candidatus Udaeobacter sp. | reverse complement strand
GAAGTAAGAATGGTGCGCACTGGGATGCACGACATAGAAGGTAGAGTTGCGAGGGTAGTAACGAATGAGCATTGGGCAGCGAGTGAGTTTCAATTAAGAAGTTTTGATGAGTCAGAATTCACAATTGAGAATTGCAACTCGCTCACCTCTCCGCCCGCGTCACCATTCGGCCAATGCACTCCATCCGCCGGTTTCTCAACACGGCGTGTTCATCCCATTTGCTCCATTCGATTTTCTATCGAGCTAGGTTGCTAACCGAGGCGGGGCGCTCGCAGCCTGCGCGAAGGTTGCTTACACTGGGGCGATGCGCACGGGGAGAAAGATTCGCTACCGTCTGGAGTGGCTGGGACTTAAAGCCGCGACGAAAGTCATTCCGCTTTTGTCGCACAAAGTTTGTTATCGGCTGGCCCTTTTGCTCGGCTCGCTCGGCGCCATCCTCGATCGTCGGGGCCGGCGCGTTGCGCTGAGTAATCTTCGCGTGGCTTTTGGCGATAAATTTTCAAGTGAGCACCGCGCGCAGATCGTGCGTGAATCCTATCAACATTTTGCCCGCACCATGCTCGATTTTTTTTGGAGCCCACGCCTAACGAATGAAAATTTCTCGCGTTACGTTGAGTTCGAGAATCGCGAAAGATGGGATGAGGTAGACACGCGCCCGGGCAAGCCGGTCATTGTCGGTTGCTATCATTACAGTAACTTCGAATGGCTCAGCATTGTCTCGGCCTTCGCCGGTCTCGAAGGTGTGGTCATCGCGCAGCAGTTCAAAAATCCACTGCTTGATCCGATCTTCTCAAAGTTGCGCCAGAGAAGCGGCCATCGCGTTGCAGCCCGCAAAGGCGCCGTCATGCATCTGTACCGGGCCCTGTGCCGCGGCGAACGCTTCGCCTTGCTCGTCGATCTGACAATTTCGGCGAAACTGCCGACCGTGGCCATCAAGTGCTTCGGGCTGGAACGCTGCGTCACCTTCGCTCACGTATGGCTGCACCAGCGCACGGGCGCGCCGCTGATCAACGTCCATTGCGAGCCGCTGCCCGGCGCGCGTTACCGCGTGGTTTTTCATCCTCGGCTTGAATTTCCTGCCGGCGCTTCGCTTCAGGAAATGGCGCAAGCTTGCTGGGACCAGTTCGAGCCGGTTGTCAGGAAAAATCCCGCCCCCTGGCTCTGGATGTACAAGCATTTCCGTTACCGCCCGCTGGCGGCGAATCCGACGGCATATCCATTCTACGCGAATATTTCGCAGGATTTCGAGCGCCGTCTCGATGAACGCGCGCGCAAACTTCCGCCCATGACTTCGAAAGTGAAGCTACCGCGGACGTGATCCGTAAATCGTTGAATCGCTGATTTCGGCGGTCACAGATCGCCGCTACAGTCATCTGCTTGCCAGGGCGCTAGGAAACGCATCGCGTCGGGCTGCGGTCGCGATCATTGCAACAATCACAATTTCCGAATTTCTTCGACTTGAAGTTGTGCGAAGCCGTCTCGCACGGTTTGCTTTCCTTTGATTGTTACGGTTTTGGCGGCGTAGTCCGCTACCTCGGCGTTAATGGAATGGCCGGCTTCGCCAGTGAGCAAATACACCTTTCCATCTTGAGCTTTGATTCCAGCGGGCAAACCGCTTCTGATGCAGTCCCTGGCGCATTTGGCGTGGTCGGGACCGCTCAAGTTGTAAGCGATGTAGCAAGTCATATCGAGCACTTCACCAGTCACGACAATTTCCTGCGCGCCAGCGACAGAAGAGTGGCGACGCTCCGACCCTTTCATCAGCAGCGCGGTGACACTGGCCGAGATGAGGATCGCCGCAGCGAGCTGACCAATGCGCGACCAATCGCGCGTAAACGGGATCGGCCGTCTGCGCACAATTTTCTCAGACAACCCAGAGGGCGGTTCGATTGCGCGAAGCTTCGCCTGGATCGTATCGTAGCACCTGGTTTGCTCTTGCAACCATTGGCCAAGCTCCGGATCGGTTTTGGCATAGTCCAACGCCGCGTGAAATTGCCGATCGGAATCGTCGATCGGTCCGCGATACAGAAGCAGGATCTCTTTGGCGTCGCGCGTGTTCATTTGGCCTGCTCAACCGGTAAGTTGGTTTCACTTAACCGACGCAAAAGCTGAATTTTCGCGCGCGCGATACGCGACTGTACCGTCCCGAGCGGAAGCGCCAGGACATCGGCGATTTCTTTATAGGACAAATCTTCCATGTAATAGAGCACCAGCGGCGCACGAAAATCTTCGGGAATCTCGCCCAGAACGCGAAGCAAAGTTTGCGAATCGATCCGATTCACGCAGTCCGCCGACACACTTGGCAAATCCTCCGTGCGTTCGTCGATTGGTTCGTTTGAGAAACGATTTCGGCGGCGACAGGTTTTTAGAAATTCGCGGTGCAACGTCGTGAAGAGCCAACCTTTCACGCTCGCCGCGTTCTGGAGTTGGTCACCCTTGTTCGCCCAAATGTAGAAAGTCTCCTGGGTCAGATCAGCTGCGTCGGGTTCGCTTCCGGTCAAACTCAAACCAAACCGATACAGATCGCGGTAGTAAAGTTTCACAAGATTTCCAAACTCCAGGTCGACGGACATGTCGCCGTTATCTCCAAATGGGAGTGCTCAAACGTAAGTTTGTTCCCGCTAACGAGCAAAGATTTGCCACGTAACGGACGGGAAGGTTCCTCAAAATTTTTCGGGCGCGGGAACAATAATGATTCTGATGCATCTCATCCGAAACAAACACATGAACGTAAGCCGAATCTTTCCGTTCGCAGTCGGAATATTTGCTGCTACACACCTGGCCGCCCAATCGCCTTCGCCTGCAACTCTAATAAAATCGCAGAATCAGGCTCCGCTTCCTGTGCGTTCCCGAACCGAAGAGACTCTGGCCATGTGGAACGCAATCGGGAACAAACTCATCGCCATGGCCCAGGATTTTCCCGAAGATAAATACGACTTCAAGGTGCAGAAAGACCAGCGCACCTTCGCCTTGAATCTTCTCCACGCCGCCGCGCTGGATTTCGTCCTGATACGGAAGATTTCCGGGTCAAACCTCGGGCCTGACTTTGGCGAGGGCGACAACCCTTCGCGTGATCTTTTCAAGACCAAGGCTGAGGTCGTCAAGTTCGTGCAGGAGGCGGTTGCCGACGGAGCGAAACTGATTCAGCAGCAGGGCGACACGGGGCTGGACAATACAACGAAATTTTTCGGCAACAGGCTGGCCCATAACTCGTACATTTGGACCTTCGCCATCGAGCACAGCGCGGAACATTACGGTCAGCTCGTCGTCTATTACCGTGCGAACAACATGGTCCCGCCGGATTCGCGGCGCTG
>DASXHS010000130.1:0-13891 GCA_036488345.1 Candidatus Udaeobacter sp. | reverse complement strand
CCAGCTTCATGCCACCATTCATGCAGCAGTTGAGCAAATTCACGATCGTCTATTGGTCGATCGAAGGCTTCCTCCGCGTGCTTTGGGCAAACTGCAACACGCGCGAACTGCTCCCGGTGCTCGCCATCCTGCTCGCCTTCGCTGCCGCCGCGAACACGATCAGCATCTGGCGTTTTCGCCACGGGCAGATCTTCGAATAGCGAATGCGAACGCCTTGCGTGCACCCGACGCACAGTATGTGGCAAGGCAAGACGTATGATCACCCGCGGCAGCACTCGATCGCGATTATGTGCGATGCCATCGACGCGACGCTGAATGAGTTGCGGGCGAAAGACGCGCAGTTCCGCGATCCAATCGAGCGACGCGAGTAACGGAAGAAGGTAAATTCGAAAGCCAGAATGCCAAAAGATTGAATCAGAAAAGCAGGAACGTAGGAGGTCAGCCAAGTGCGCTCCGAGGTAGTGGTACGGTTTGAAGTGGCTTGACGATAAAAGAAGGACTTTGTTCAATCTCGAATATGTCGCGGGTTGCTGTCGGTCTTATCGCTGGCCTGATTTTTGGCGCTGTCGATGTTGCTCTCATGCTGCCAATGTCCTTTCCCGACAAGCGTACAGCGTTGGTCGCAGCATTCCTTAGTCGGTTCGGCATCGGTTTAGTTATACCGCTAGTGAACCTGCCGACATGGCCGGGCTGGCTCGTAGGCGTGACCTTCGGCGTGCTGTTGAGCTTGCCGGATGCGATTGTGACGAAAGCCTACGCCCCCATTTTAATTAGTGGCGCTATTGGCGGCCTAATCATCGGCGGCATTACGCGTGGCTGGGGCGTGCACTGAGTCTAGCAGGCCGAAGGAAGTTGCGGCTGTGATGGAAGAAGCTGCATCTCGCGCTAGGTAGAACACCGTGGTAATGACAAGTAGGGAGAATGCAATGAAGGACTTTGCAGAGTCGCCGCGTGAATTTTTGAAGACAACAGGCGTTATAGCCGGAGGATTTTTGCTTTGCCCGAAAGGCATTCTAGCTCAGACGGAGGAGCAAATTCAGCAGAGTGAACCGGTGGTTTCGCCTAACGAGTCCTCTGCCGCGGACTACACACTGCACATCGAAACGTCTCCTGTTGAGATCGCGCCAAAGCGAATCATTTCGGCCACTACCTACAATGGACAATTCCCTGGGCCATTGCTTCGATTCAAAGAAGGTCAGCAAGTCACGGTGGACGTGTTCAATGACACCGATACGCCGGAGCAGTTGCATTGGCACGGTCAGAAGATCCCGACTGACGTGGACGGGGCTGCCGAGGAAGGAACACCATTTATTCCTGCGCATGGTAAGCGGCGCATTGTATTCACGCCCAGGCCAGCTGGCTTGCGCTTCTATCACACTCACAACCGCGCCGGGGCAAATCTCGCGGCTGGACAGTACAGTGGACAAGTGGGGCCGGTGTACATAGAGCCGAAACAGGATGAAGAAAAATTCGCTTCCCCCTATTCGCAAAGGCCGGCCGCCTCGGCAAACGGCCGAATCGCACGCGGCCATCATGGATGCGGTGTACGCCTTGCTCAAAAAGAAGTCCGTCCGCCATTTGACCATGGAAGAGGTCGCCAAGCGGGCCAAGGTCGGCAAACCCACTCTGTATAAATGATGGCCGACCAAGGCGAAGTTGGTGTTGGCCATGCTTTGCGAGCGAATGGCTCCCGACTTGGAGAAACCGACGGTCCGGACCGCGGAAAAGTCCCTCCGCTTTCGAGTGGGGCGGTTGATCGATGCTTTCCACCGACCGTTCGGCAAGATTGTGGCTGGCGTAATTGCCGAGGGCCAGAGTGAGCCAGCCATTCTCCAGGAGTTCTTTGATCGATGGGTTCGTCCCCGGAGGAATGCTACGATTGCCGATCTGCAGCGAAGTAAGAATGCAGGGAAGTTGCGGTCGGGGACAGTACCTGAATTGCTAAACGACGCGATCTTTGGCGCAATCTATTACCGAATGCTATTGCACTCGGGCCCATTGACGAGGCGGTTTGGCGAGGAATTGGTCGAGCACACCCTCCGTGGGCACGGTTCGGGGCCTGGCCGAGGTCGCTCGGATTGATAACCGGTTTCAGTTCCGCCGTGGCGGGAGTGCCGGATCGTGTAGGCTCCGCAGAAATGTCGTAACACAGAAATGTCCTTAAGTCGTTAGGCGGCGAAGCTAACTCTACGCGACTCTCTCTTTCCCAAGTGATTCGCTGGATATCTGCCGCACGATTTCGCGCAATTCTTCGCCAGCGGGTGTGACGCCGCCCTTTGTCGCGCGGCCGATGCGGACGGACGCCGTTGCAGTCGTGCCGGTGAGCGAGCAGTAGAGCAGGCGTTTGCCAGCCACGAGTTTGACGGTCGGGGTTGCCAGAGAGACGCCGCGGGCGGCTCGGCGAGCCGACCCTACCGGAAATTGCTTTCACGGCCTAACGAAAAGCCTCAATTGCGAGCCGGACTTCGTGAATCTTTTTTCGCCGGCTTCCGCCTAACGAATTCGGAAAGCCGAACGAAAGCCGTGCGCGCTTTTGCGAATTAATTGATCGCGTGATAATAAGCGCATACGACAGATTCACCGTGCCGTAATGAACGGTCGACCTTTTTCGGTAATCTGCCGCCACGAAAGAGAGGAGAAACAACCCATGTCACACCATTATTCCGGCCCCAATTTTGGATTCCCGGGCGGGGACGCACGCCTGGACTTCACCGATCTGTATGCCTTTCCCAAGCCGGGCGATTCTGGCAAGTCAATTCTGATCATGAATTTTCATCCGTCCGCGAGCGCGAGTCCGCCGGGACCCACCACCGCCGAGCCCTTCGCGCTTGAGGCGCTATACGAGCTGAAGATTGATACGAATGGGGACGCCGTCGCTGATATGACGTACCGAGTGCACTTCTCGTCCTCCAAGGCCGGGACGCAGACGGCGACGCTGCAACGCGTCGAGGGGACGCAGGCCGCCGGGACAGACGACGGCGGACAGACTATCGTCGAGGGCGCGCCAGTTTCGACAGGCCGTGAGGCAGGCGTGACGCAGGCCGGCGACTACCGCTTCTTCGCGGGCCGGCGCAGCGATCCCTTCTTCTTCGACGTTGCGGGCGCCCTGAACAACCTGCAGTTCACTGGCGACGATTTCTTCACCGACAAAGACATTTGCAGCATCGTGCTGGAACTGCCCAACTCTGCTCTGGGACCGAAAGAAGTGGCCCTGTGGGTCCGTACGCTGATCCCGGCAACCAACGCGGCCGGAGGTTGGGTCCAGGCAGATCGCGGCGCGCGGCCCAACCAGACTCCGTTCCTTGCCGGCGAGCAGAACGCTGCGTACCTGGCCGGGGAGCCGGCGGACGATGCCCTGTTTGTTTCCGTGTTCGCGCATGCGCTGGAGCATGCGGGTGGGTATACACCGGAGGAAGCAAGGCGGGTGGCAGAGACCCTGTTGCCGGACGTTCTGCGTTATGACCCCACCCGACCCGCGTCCTTCCCGGGCAATGGCCGGGCACTCACCAACGACGTCTCCGATGCCTTCCTGGCTATCCTCACCAACGGGAAGGTCACGGAGGATAAAGTAGGGCCCCACGGCGATCTGCTCGCCGAGTTCCCCTATTTGGGGCCGCCGCACAACGCCTGAAGACTCCCGATCAATCGCTGCAAGATTTTACAAAATCTTTCTCCAGCAGGTGTCACGTCGCCTTTTGCGACCCTTGTTTGTTTTATGCTTTGCGTTGGCACCGTAACCTTCAAGCTAACGCTTCGGCCACGCGCGCATCACCACTTGCGCGACTCGACGTATTGATCCCTACTGGCGCCGCCAGCTGACTGCACTTCCATTCCGCGCACATTGAACCGGGTCGCGACGGATAGTTCAGTTTATCCGGAACACACCCGAAACGCTGCGTTACGAACATCAGCTCATCGTTGCGGAGGGCGACTACGTCATCGTGCATGGACGATTCTCAGGAACCGGCCGGCCTGTGGCTGGGTCGCCGCGGATATTGTCAGGATCGAGAACGGCCGCCTTGCCGAACACTGGGACGTGTTACAAGACAAGGCGACCAAAGCCGAATCGAAGAGCGGCCTGCCGATGTTCGGCGACTGCCTGAACCAACTCTTTCATCCATCTACAAGTATTGATCGTGACCTTGGAGAAGCGCTGCATAAGCTCGGCAACGAGGAAAGCGACGCTGCGTTCGTACGTCCTTCCGCGTTGACCTAGCCGCCAGTGACGGATCAGAGCAATTGAGCCGGGGTCGGAGCCGGAGTTGGGGTTGGCGAGGCCGATGGTAGTGGCGAAGGGGATTGCCCCGCAGTCGAGAAATTTGAGCCGCTGGGGCTGTTGTTAGGCGATGGGCTTCTAATTGGCACCGGGGCGGATTGGGGCAGAATAGTAGTGACCCTGGCAGGCGCGGCGGCAGCGGCGGCCGCGTGCGCTCCGGCGTTCGTGCTCGTCGTATTCATGCCAGCACGGGCATTTGTCCCAATTTGTGTAGTCCCGGTCGAGTTGCCGCTTGAGCCGCTAAGCCCCACAGCGGCGCCGCTGGTGATCCCACCGATTTGATTGCTGATCCCGGTCTGCGCTCGAGCGTTTATCCCGATGTGTGCTCCGACATTCGCGGTCGGACCGGTACTCGTACTACCCCGGAAATTTGTTCCAGTTTGAACGGCGCTGGGGAAGTTGCTGCTCAAGCCACTGTGGCCCGCAGCTGTACCGATGGTGGGAGCGGTTTTATTGCTTCCGCTAATTCCGGCTCGAGGCGTTTGCGCCAGACTCAATGGTACTGTCGCAATGCAGATCGCAATCAATCCAAGTTTAATCAAGGTAATCTGAGTCATATTATTCCCTCCATCCCACGTCGTCCTTGGTTTGAGCGACGTGTCTGTCACCGCCCAAATGTCCTGCGCGAGCAGATCCGGAGCTATGGCGCACCCGAAGGATTTTTCAGTGCTACGGTCGAGGTGAGCGGCGCTCCCTCGTTCGAGCTAGGATGAAGCCTCGCAGGCGCGTGGCGGACCAGGCTTTCCTATAACGCTGTTCGGATGAATTGAACTTTGCTCATCCGTGGCATTCGGATTACTAACAAAGTAACTAAAAGGAATACAGATGGCTGGCCTGTTTGATCCGCTCGCGATTAGAGAAGTAAAATTTGCTAATCGAGTGTTCGTCTCGCCGATGTGCCAGTATTCGAGCCGCGACGGATACGCCAACGATTGGCATTTCGTTCATCTTGGCAGTCGCGCCGTCGGTGGCGCCGGGTTGGTGCTGACTGAGGCAACAGCCGTTCTTCCCGAGGGACAAATCAGTCCCGAGGACCTCGGCATCTGGAGCGACGATCACATCAAGATGCTGAGTCGAATCGTTAGTTTCGTTCATGAACAAGGAAGCATAGCCGGAATGCAGCTGGCCCACGCCGGTCGAAAAGCGAGCACACGTCGGCCGTGGGAAGGTCATGGCGCAATTCCCGAGCACGACGGAGGTTGGAAAAAGGTCGTAGCTCCAAGTGCATTAGCTTTCGCCAACACCTATCCGATGCCGCAGGCCCTAACGACTAATGGCATCCAAGAAGTTGTCTTTGCTTTTGCCACAGCCGCGCGCCGCGCATGTCAGGCTGGGTTCCGTGTGATCGAGATCCACGCCGCGCACGGTTATCTCATTCACGAATTTCTGTCCCCTCTTAGTAATAAACGTGAGGACGATTACGGCGGGTCGTTCGAGAATCGAACTCGACTGTGCCGTGGGATAGTTGCGGCGGTGCGTTCTGAGTGGCCGAAGGAATTGCCGTTATTAGTGCGCATCTCTGCGACAGATTGGATTGACGGCGGGTGGAACATTGATGAGTCGGTGAAACTCGCGACGGAACTAAAGCCAATGGGAGTTGATCTCATCGATTGTTCTTCAGGTGGTAACGTGCCCCACGCGCAAATCCCGGTGGGTCCCGGTTACCAGGTTGCCTTTGCCGAGCGCATTCGTCGCGACGCCGAAATCATGACCGGTGCCGTCGGAATGATCACTTCTCCAGTTCAAGCCGAGCACATCATCCGGACGGGACAAGCTGATGCAGTGATCATGGCCAGGGAGTTTTTGCGCGATCCGTATTGGGCCTTGCGAGCAGCTCGCGAGCTAGAGCAGCCGATCGCATGGCCTGTCCAATATCTCAGGGCGGCCCCGAAAGACGCGCAGCCTCGGGTTCCGGTAGATCTGAAGAGCTTCGAATCGTGCTTTGAAGAACAACACAGCGTTCCGGAACGCTGAGGGTCAGCGTTGACACTCGTTAGGCTGCGTCAGAACGATGTCGCGTCAGTTGTGCGCGCTTCAAACCGTCGACAGCAACGGATTGGTTTACTTACGGGTTTGGGCCGCGTGTTTGCCCAATTTTTTCAAAAGCCGCAACAATGTCAGGCGCTCATTTTTTGAAAGGACGCCAACCGCGGTTTCCATCGCGGAGGAGTGCTCTCGAAAGCCGCGGGTGATCAACGCACGGCCCTTCGCGGTGAGTTCAACCCGGCGCACGCGGCGGTCGTCGGGGTGGTCTTTGCGCGAGACGAGCCCTTTCTCGACGAGGCGATCCACGGCCACGCTAATTGATCCGGGCGTGAGCCAGACCTTTGGGCCGATCGTATTCACCGGGAGGGGGCCCTTATGCAGGAGAACTTCCAGGACGCGGAAATCGGAGTCGCCCAATTCTGTCCGCTTGATGCTCTCGGCTGCATGCGGGAACAGCGCTTGAAAGGCTTTCATGAAAACGAGCCAGACGTGAACGCCCGTGGAGTCTTTCCTTGAAATTGTTCTTTGTCGCCTCATTCCAAATTGTATCTTGACACAGATTGTATTGATGTCAATATACTGTATATCAAACAACAGAAACTAACATGAAAATTACTACCGTCATCGCCCGTTTCCTTCTTGGCCTCATCTTTCTGGTCTTCGGACTGAACGGCTTCCTCCACTTCATTCCCAGCTCTCCGCCGTCTGGAACGGCTGGGCAGTTCGTCGGCGCGCTTTTTGTTTCTCATTATCTGGTCCCGATATTTCTGCTCCAGATCATTTCGGCGGTCCTGCTCCTGGTGAATCGCTACGTCCCACTCGCGCTGACTCTGCTTGCTCCGATCATCGTCAACATTTTGCTCATTCACATATTGATGCTTCCGAGCGGTCTGCCTCTGGCTCTCGTCGTGACGGTGCTCTGGATCGTTGTGTTTCTGAGCGTCCGCTCCGCGTTCGGCGGGCTCTTCCAACAGCGCGTTGCGGCTTGAACAAGAACCACCAACAAATGGAGATTGGCGTAGACAGTTTCGTAGCGGCCACCGTTGATGCGGACGGTCGGGCCGTCGATCCGGCGCGACATCTGAGCGAGTTGCTTGAAGCAATCGCGCTGGCTGACGAGGTTGGTCTCGATGTATTTGGAATCGGCGAACATCACCGGCGCGAGTTCCTCGATTCCGCACCGACGGTGATTCTCGCCGGCGCAGCCGCCCGAACCCGCCGTGTCCGCCTAACGAGCGCTGTCACCGTCCTGAGCGCGGCCGATCCGGTGCGCGTGTTCCAGGAGTTCGCGACGCTTGATCTGCTTTCGAACGGAAGGGCGGAGATCGTCGCCGGGCGAGGTTCATTCATAGAAGCATTTCCACTCTTCGGGCTGGAACTCGAGGACTACGATTCGCTCTTTGCAGAGAAACTCGATCTGCTTCTGAACATCCGCGAGAACACGTACGTTCATTGGTCGGGCAAACACCGCGCACCACTGACCGGACAGGGAGTTTATCCGCGCCCGTTGCAGAATCCGCTGCCGGTTTGGCTTGGTGTCGGAGGCACACCGGGCTCTTTTATTCGAGCCGGCATGCTCGGACTCCCCCTAATGGTCGCCATCATCGGAGGCGAACCGCACCGTTCTCGGCCCCTTATCGATCGATACCGTGAAGCGGGGTTGCGGGCTGGGCACTCTCCGGATCAGCTCAAGGTTGGCGTCCATTCGCTGGGCTATGTCGCCGACAGTGCATCGAAAGCGGCAAACGAATTCTTTCCCGGTTATGCGCGAAGTTTTTCTGAGATTGGCAGGGAACGCGGCTGGCCACCAGTCACCCACGCACATTTCGACGCGCTGCTAGGACCGGCCGGCGCGCTCATTGTCGGAGATCCGGAGACAGTCGCCGAAAAGATCCTGCATATGAACGAATCGTTAGGCGGCATTTCCCGTCTCACATTTCAAATGAGCGTGGCAGCATTGCCGCACGCGAAATTGATGCACGCGATCGAGCTGCTAGGAACAAGCGTGGCTCCTCTTGTGCGAACCGCGCTGGCGTCTGAGACCGCGGCGTCGCCTTTACTAAAGAATGACTCTGTAGCCGCCTTAACAATGAATTAATGCTCGAACTTTGGGGTACCTCCCCCGAACGAGGGAGTACCGATTACCTCGCCAGAGGTGTCGGAATATCCCCGATACGGACGTTGGTAGTGACATGACCAGCGCGCGTACGGTTCACGGGTGAAAATGGAAAAATCGCAGGGCTGGCGGTCAAATGAAGTCCCCCGTTTTGGAACCATGAATATTGACTATTCGCGTCCCCACGAATTGATGCAGGACGTTGAAATCCGTGCCCCGCGCGCTGTGCGAGTAGTCAGAACGCTTCGCATGGGGCTAGCGGCTACCGCAATTGCGTCGGCATTGAGGACGGATACCGGCATAACGAAGCCTAAAGAATCCTCATTTCGAATAACCGAATTTGCTATCGATCACCCGATCCTCGCGATGTTGGTTCTGGGGCTGATCGCACTAATTGGTTCCGTTTGCATTTTTGCACTGCCTAGCGGCTGGATGCCTTTCTAAATCTTCGCCACCTTCGCGCGAAGCAAGTCAGATCGACGATCCCCCAAAAGACAGATGGCGCAACGTCATGTTCCCGCTCGACATCTAAACGCCAGCAGCGATAAGAAAAGTATGAGCCGAATTGTTCTCGTGAGCGTCGTGCTGATTTGTGGCTCGTTGGTTGTCGGTTGTTCGCGTAAACCGGCACAGACCGCTGCGCCACCGCCCGAAGTTCTTGTGACAACTGTAAAGCCGCAGGATGTGCCGCGCGTGCTCGAACGCGTCGCGACGTTGGACGGCTTTATCAACGCCAACATCAACGCGCAGGTTCAAGGCTACATCGTTTCGCGCGACTACCAGGAGGGCAGCGTGGTCAAGAAGGGCGATCTCCTTTTTCAGATCGATCCGCGGCCATTCGAAGCCGCATTGGCGCAGGCCAAGGGAACTCTGGCAAAAGACAAAGCCAACCAGGTAAAAGCAGATGCAGACGAAAAGCGCGCGCTGGATTTGTTTAAGAAGAAAGTTATCAGCGACCAGGAGCGTGATACTGCAACCGCCGCCGCGCAGGCGGGCAGAGCAAACATCGAAGCAGACGAAGCAGCGGTGAAACAGGCCGAGATTAATCTCAGCTACACGAAAATCATCGCACCGATTGATGGCGTCACTGGATTTGCCAACAATCAGGTCGGCGACCTGGTCGGGCCAACTACGGGACCACTCACAACCATGTCGCAGATCGATCCGATCAAAGCAGTCGTGACTGCCGGCGAAGGGCCGTTTACAGATTTCGTTTCGCGCCATCCTGACGCGACTGAGCGCAACACTTACATAAAAAGCCTCGACTTTGACTTGATCCTCGGCAATGGCGAGCTGTATCCGCATAAAGGTAAGTTTTATGCGCTCGATCGCAGCCTGGATCCGAAGACTGGATCGATCCGCTATTATGTGACGTTTCCAAATCCGGGGAACATTTTGCGGCCCGGACAGTTTGGAAACGTGCGGTTCGTAGCCGACATCAAAAAGGACGCAATGGTGATTCCGCAGGAAGCGGTAAACGAGTTGCAGGGCAGTTATCAGGTCGCCGTTGTCGACGAAAACAACAAGGTCAGCATTCGTCCGGTAAAAATGGGCGAACGCATCGGTGCGATGTGGGAAGTTACCGAGGGACTGAAACCAGGCGATCGGGTTGTTGTGCAAGGACTCCAAAAAGCGCGCGAAGGATCGACAGTCGCCGCAAAAGACTGGACTCCTCCCCCCGACGCGTTGGTTTCAAAAGCGGATCAGGAAAAGAAGCCCTAACAAATGTCCGAGTTTTTCGTGCGGCGTCCCATTGTCGCGATCGTTATCGCGATTCTGATGACGCTCATCGGCGGCGTGTGCATTCTGGCGTTGCCAATCGCGCAGTATCCGCAAATCGCCCCGCCGGAGATTCAAGTGCAAACGCACTATACCGGGGCGGACGCACTCACGATCGAGCAAGCGGTCGCGGCGCCGATCGAGCAGCAGATGAGCGGCGTGGACAACATGAACTACATGTACTCGATCAACTCGAACAGTGGAGACATTCGATTGATCGTCAATTTCGACGTCGCAACCGACCCGAACATCGATCACGTGCTGACGCAGATCCGGGTCTCGCAAGCGCAATCGCAATTGCCCGCCGACGTCATCAACTACGGCCTGACCGTTAAAAAATCGACTACGGCGCCACTGATGCTGATCGCTATTTATTCACCTAAAGGCAGCTACGACGGAACCTTTCTCGCCAATTACGGCTACATTAATCTCTTCGATCCGCTGACACGCGTGCCGGGAATAGGGAATGTGCAGATTTTCGGCGCTGGCCAATACGCGATGCGGCTGTGGGTCAAGCCGGATCAGCTCGCGAAGCTCGGCATCACTGTGCCGGACATTATCACCGCAGTGCAAAAGCAGAACACGGTGAATCCCGCCGGCCAGGTTGGCGGCGAACCAATTCCAAGCGGACAAAAATTCACTTATACCGTGCGCGCTCAGGGACGACTGCAAACGCCGGAGGAATTTGGCGAGATAGTCGTTAGGGCGAACGCGGACGGTTCGTTTGTGCGGGTGAAAGACATCGCGCGCATTGATCTCGGCGCGCAAACTTACAACTTAAAAGGCAGGCTCAACGGAAAACCCGCAGCGATTCTCGCTGTGTATCAGCTGCCCGGAACAAACGCTGTTAAAGCCGCGCAAGGCGTGCGGAAGTTAATGGCGGAAGCAAAGCAACGTTTTCCGGCGGACATGGATTTCGTCGTCTCGCTGGATCAAACCCTTTCGGTTACTGAAGGATTGAACGACATTGTTAAAACGTTGTTCGAGGCGCTCGTGCTGGTCGTCATCGTCGTATTCGTTTTTTTGCAAGGCTGGCGCGCCACGCTCATTCCATTGTGCGCGGTGCCGGTGTCGTTACTCGGCACGTTTGTAGTGTTCCCATTGTTCGGATTCTCGATCAATACGCTTTCGCTTTTCGGACTTGTGCTCGCCATCGGGCTTGTGGTTGACGACGCGATTGTAGTTGTCGAAGCAGTTGAGCGTCACATTGAAGAAGGAATGTCGCCGCGTGACGCGACACTTCAGGCGATGCGCGAAGTCTCGGGAGTGGTAATCGGCGTTGCACTCGTACTTTCGGCCGTATTTATTCCTACCGCATTTCTTCCCGGTATCACCGGCAGGTTGTATCAACAGTTCGCGCTCACGATTGCTATCTCCGTCATTTTCTCCGCGTTCAACGCGCTCTCGCTGAGCCCAGCGCTTTCAGCCATGCTGCTCCGGCCGCGAAAGAAGACGCGCGGTCCGGTTGGCTGGTTTTTCGATCGGTTCAATCGCGTCTTCGGCGTCGCAACACACGGTTACGTGAACTGGTCGCGCCTCGCCATTCGAAAAGCGGTCCTCAGCTTCGCGCTGCTCGCGGTACTCGCGGTCGGCGCGGGACTGTTTGGATCGCGATTGCCGAGCGGCTTTTTGCCGGAAGAAGACCAGGGCTACATATATCTCGCCTTGCAATTACCGGACGCCGCGTCGCTTGAGCGAACCAGTGACGCGTCTCGCAAAATCGAAGAAATGCTCAGCAAAATTCCGGGCGTCAAGTATACCACCAGCGTCGTCGGATTCAGTTTGCTCAGTCTTGTGCAAAATACTTATAGCGCGTTCTTCTTCGTCACATTCAAGCCCTGGAGCGAACGGACCAAGCCGGAAGAACAATACGACGCCATCAAGGCGAACATTAACAAACAGCTCGCCGGTCTTACCGAAGGTATCGCCTTCGCGTTTCCGCCGCCGGCAATTCCGGGCGTTGGCACTTCCGGCGGATTCCAATTCATTTTGGAAGATCGCACCGGCAAAGACGTCGCCTTTCTCGCCCAAAATCTGAAGACGTTTCTGGACGCGGCGCGTAAACGGCCGGAGCTGGGCACCCTTATTCCAACCTTTTTGCCAAACGTTCCGCAGGTTTTCGTTAACGTCGATCGCGACAAAGTCATCAAGCAGGGGATCGATCTCGGCCAGGTCTATCAGACGCTCCAGACGTTCATGGGCGGTTTTTTTGTGAACTACTTCAATCGGTTCGGGCGAACATGGCAGGTGTATATAGAGGCCGAAGGCGATTATCGCACCGATGCGAAAAACGTTGGCCAATTCTTCGTGCGCAACGCCAACGGCAACCCAGTCCCGCTCGATGCCATTTCAACTATCAAAAACATCGCCGGTCCGGAATTCACGTTGCGTTACAACGAATACCGCTCGGCCCAAATCAACGGTTCTGCCGCGCCTGGTTATAGCTCGTACCAGGCGATGAGCGCACTCGAGGAAACTTTTCGCCAAACAATGCCTAACGAGATGGGCTACGACTATCTTGGCCTGTCGTATCAGGAAAAGAAAGCGCAGCAGGGTGTATCCCCGACTGTCGTGTTCGGAATGTCGCTCATTTTCGTTTTCCTGATCCTCGCTGCACTTTATGAAAGCTGGTCGTTGCCCTTCAGCGTACTGCTCGGGACACCGGTCGCAGTGTTCGGCGCGTTTGCGACGCTTTGGTTACGCGGGATGCAAAACAACATTTACGCGCAAATTGGTCTGATCATGCTAATCGGCCTCGCAGCGAAGAACGCGATTCTTATCGTCGAATTCGCGAAAGACGAATACGAAAAAGGTAAACCGCTCCTCGACGCTGCCCTCGAAGGTGCCCGCCTCCGCCTTCGCCCGATCCTGATGACTTCCTTTGCTTTCATCTTCGGCCTTATGCCGCTTTGGTTTGCCAGCGGTTCAGGCGCCGTCGCCCGCCGTGTCCTCGGCTCAACCGTGATTGGCGGAATGATCGCGGCCTCAGCAATCGCGATTTTCCTTATCCCAGTAACGTTTTACGTGATCGAACGATTCGCCGCAGGTCGAAAACAAGAATCGCCGTCTTCAAAACTGACTAAACCGCAAGCGGAACCCGAGCCCGCAGTTTAGATAAGAACAGCTGGACTGTGAAAAACGGCTTTTATTGCGCCGCGACTACGGCTTCTTCCCCCCACCCTCGCCCGAGACGAGTTCGCCAGATCGGGGCATTATTTCTTCAAGGAACGGACGTAGGCAACCAACGCTTTTACATCGGCATCGGACAGCTGTTTATAAGCTTTCATCTTGCCCTTCCCATTCTTAATGACGGTCGCCGCCTCGGCGTCACTGAAGCTCTGGCCCTTGGTGTAATCCTTCAGACCAAGCTTTTTTCCCATCGTGGTGTTGCCGCTGCCGTCTTTGCCGTGGCACGAGGCGCAGTTCTGAGCCCATAGCGATGCCCCATCTGCCCCAAACGCCGCGCCAGAAGAAGCGACGAAGATAGCGAGGATTACGGAGGTCGTTAGTTTCATAAGACTTGGTTCCTTTTGTTATGTTTTGGCGTGGATAACGCGTACGGTTAAAACAAATCCGGTTCGCTTATGCAACAATTTTAATGCGTCGAACTTTCACCCGTTGCGTTCAACGTAGTCGAACAATTCGTTTAAACTGCCAAGTTCGTCAGCCGGTTTTGTTTCCGAAAGAAACTTTTGAAATTCCGGCGAGTACGCGTCCTTGCGACCCGGCCACCA